>CAYTJF010000117.1:0-17130 GCA_964437945.1 uncultured Granulosicoccaceae bacterium | reverse complement strand
CCCAGACCAATGGCATTGAAATCCGACTCACCTTTTTCGTTAATTGCAAACAACAGAACCGGAGTTGCACCATCAACGTTTTTTAGCCTGACAAGATCCCCTGCAAGCAAATTGAGTTTAACCGGGCGGGAAGGACGCAGTGTTCGAACCAAACGATTAGCGTCGAAACCTCGGTAGCAACGGGAGCTCGAATCAAAGCCGCCCTTTGGCGGCTGATACAACCAGGATGGGGGTTCAATATTGTGGTATTTGCCAAATTCAGCCATTTATCGAGCCATCGCTACGGTAAAAATTTGTTTACAAAATAGCATATGTATTATAGTGAGACTAACCCACGATCGATATTCTCCGGCCGGAGCAGTATTTAAACACGATACAGGAACAAACATGCAATCTTCACCAACCAAGACTACCAACTCTGCACAAAGCAATTCATTAAATGAACGGGTATCCATTTACCAGCCTGAACAGGAAGGCTTGATATTTCCACAGCTACCAGAATTTGATTCAGTCGAGCAAGAGCGCCAACATCGACAACAAAGGTTGGTTGCAGGCTGTCGTGCGTTTGCAATGCATAACTTTGACTATGGTATGGCCGGTCATATTTCAGTTCGCGATCCAGAGCACCCAAACCTGTACTGGACCAATCCAATGGCGGTGCACTTTTCACAGGTCAAGGTATCCAATCTGATTTTGGCAGATCATGAAGGGCGTGTTGTTGAAGGTCAGCATGCCATTAATCGCGCAGGGTTTGTCGTACATGCCTCCGTGCATGAAGCTCATCCAGAAATAATTGCCATGTGCCATGCCCACACACCGCACGGTACAGCCTGGTGTTCAACTGGCCGACCCATTGAACCGTTCAATCAAGATGCCGCCTGCTTTTATGATAACCATGCCGTCGTCAGCGACGATGGCGGTGCAGTCACTGTTTTTACCGATCAGGGTGAAGGCGTCGTACAAGCATTTGCGAACAATCGTGCTGTTCTGCATCAGAACCATGGCATCCTGACAGCCAGTCGGCACAGTGTTGATGATGCGGTGTTCTGGTTTATCGCCATGGACCGGTGTTGTCAGGTGCAAATGTTAATAGAGTCTGGCTCGAGAAAACCGCCATTAATGGAAGATGAGGCGGCACGCCACTCGGCTACGCACGTTGGTAGTGACTATCTTGGTTGGTTACATTTTCAACCCGTATACGATCAGGTGCTGGCAGCCAATCCGGATATGTTTGACTGACATTCAATTCATGCATTACAGCTTGCCGTAATCAAAAACGGTTTTAACGCACAGCGCCTACCGATAGAAATGCGTCACCAATGGCGTCTGTCTGGAGTGCCTTGTCTTTTAATGCTTGTGCTTCCGAAAGCAAACTGTATTCACCAACGATCACCGGGTAATATTCGTTGGGAGGAACTTTTAAACCGACAAACGCCCCAAGCGTATTATCTTCTTCATTAATTTTATCAACAAAATTCCGTGCCTCTGCTATATCTTTGTAGGAACCAACAATAACCCAATAGCGTTCCGTTATTTTTCCATACCCAAAAAACAGACCAACACCTTCCTTTATCTTTTCGGTAGTGGATTTTGGCTTATTCAGAGATTCTTCATCCAATACTTCATACCCGGACTCTTCTTTTTCTATAACATCCTGCGCAACTGCGCTGTTAATAAAGTACGGTGCTAACGAGGTCTGTATGCCTTCAACCTTTACACCACCTGACCAGGTCGTTATCAATGCAGGTGCAGCGACGGCTATGGCCAGTAGCTTCATTCGCTTTACCTCTTCTGACACATAGGCAGTTAATCCGCCGAGAAAGACCAATATGGGAGTGAGTACGGCGTATCCGAACATAAGGCTGGTTTTCTTATCTGCGGGTAGATTCGGAATATTCGCTACGAGAAAGTCGTAGTCTTGCCCGAGAAACTTGACAACGACGGCTGCCAGGCCGCCAGCACACCCTATAAGTATTTTTTCCAACTTTCCCACAAACAAACCCTCCTTGTTTCATCGAAAATACGGTGATTTTAACAGCTCGACGTTTTGGCTGAAAAATGCGTACTACTTCATAAAGTGCTGCATGTTACCTGCTATCAAGGCACAGCTGTGACAGCGTCGAGGGTTGCGTACCTGACTATTCAACATTTTACCAGTCATGTCGACAATTTAAGCACATCAAGAGCGGTCGATCGTCCACCAACCGGCAAACAACCAGCACCACGGATCAATGGCAAGCACCGAACCATCAACCGTCAATCTGATAAAGCAAATTGACATAGTATCGGCTTTTCGCCAACTTGGCGATACGCAGTCGGGCTGCTTCATGATCAAAGATCGGAAACACCGTTTTCAGTTTGTAAACCAGCGCTTTGCCGAAATGGTACGTCTAAGTCGTCAGGACGTTATCGGTCAAACCGATGAGGAGCTTGGTGTACCACACAGACAGCTGTTCGGCGACCCCGAAAAAGGCACACCCGGTGTACGTACTCGTGATGAGGAATGTATGTTGACGGGCAAACCGACACGCTACATTGATGGTGCCGTTGGTGATGGAGAAGGACGCTTCGATTCAATCCTGACCATTCGTACACCTCTGTTTAATAACAATGGTGAGGTTGTCGGGCTGATTATTCAGGCAATGGATCATTCGGATGTACGCCAACTCGAGATTCAAATTGAGGCAGCAAACGATACAGCATCCGAACTCGACGACAAGTTGTGCACACTCGATCGCCTGCTTGATGAACTATTGGTGTGCCATGACAGAGACGAGTTGTGTCAAAAAATCACCGACACTCTGGTTTCACAAACACTAGCCGATGGGGCCTACGTGGCTGTATTGCAAGAACCTGGGGACCATCTAAAGCTCGTCGCTGCAAGTGGTGACAGCAGCGATGGTTTACTAGGGCAGATCTTTCGTCACAACGAGGGGATGATCGGTAAAGCCTGGGCAGCACGCGACATGGTGTACACCGATGATGCTGTCAAGAGCGGAGCAATCGGCGATTTTGAAAAAAAGACACAGCTATGTGCTCTACCCATTTGGGATGGCGATGAAGTAATAGCGGTAATGTCTGCAACCCTGTCTGTTGAGAAATCTCTAAAGCTAAGTAACGATATTCCAACATTGAAGCGTATATTGACCATATCTGGTATCGCCATGGCTAACGCGCGTCTGTTAAGAACCACACGCACCACACTGCAGCACGCAAGTACACTGGCTGATGTTAGTCGGCAATTGGCGACAGTTGATGGCCTGGACGATGCCGGCACAACCGTATGTGATGCCATGGTGCAAATACTGGATGCCTGTGCAGTGGGCACGGTGCTCATGGATGATAGTGGTAAAGCTACCAAAGTTATTTCGCGGCTACGCGATAGCTCATCGGTGTTACCCGAACATTTGCCAGAATTAAAAGAGCTGGCTCACCGATGCTATGAGTATGGCGGTGTCATCAGTCAAGGCCCAGTCGAAGATCCAGACGCAGTTGCACGTGTTGCGTCTGCAGTAACAAGTGAAGGCAAGTGCAGTTCATTCGCTTTGCCATTGCTCAATGACGGAAAGTTCATGGGCGTACTGTGTGCTACGAGAACGCCAGATCAACGCCCCATGGGCATGACTGCGCTGGATGTTTTAACCACAATTGCAAATCAGCTTAGTACCACTCTTGAGCGTCAACAATTATCTCAGGCACTTCAACATCAAGCCTTCCACGATCGACTGACAGGCTTACCCAACCGCCATCGGTTTGAGGCTGAATTACAGAATCTTCTGGATAAAGGCGAAGCTGGTGCATTACTTTTCATCGATTTGGACGGCTTCAAGAATGTAAACGACACGCTAGGTCATGGTATCGGTGATCAACTTCTCAATCTGGTGGCCCATCGACTAAAATCACGCTTGAAATCAGAAGATATTCCGGTTCGCATGGGTGGAGATGAGTTCGCTGTTATTATGCGAAGCGCCACTAGTAACAAGGATACGTTGGTATGCGGACAACGCATTTTGAATGTATTGGAGAAGACTTTTCTGATTGACAATCAACGTATAAAAATCAGCGCCAGTGTCGGGCTTAGCCGTTTTCCTGAAGACGGAAATTCGGTTGACACCTTGCTGCGTAATGCTGACGTTGCGATGTATCAGGCAAAACAATCCGGTAAGGGTCGTTTGTTGTGTTTTGATGAAGACATAGCAGACGAACTTAAACAGCGCGCACAGCTGCAAGTCGATTTGAAAATTGCACTCCAACAAGATCAATTCGAGTTACAGTATCAACCACAAGTGTGCTGCGATTCAGGTAAGGTGTGTGGCGTTGAAGCCTTGTTACGCTGGACTCATCCTGAACGTGGTCCAGTATCGCCCGAGGAGTTCGTACCGGCGGCTGAACACGCAGGATTCATAAACGACATCGGTACCTGGGTGGTTAATCACGCAAGCAAGCAAATCGGCCAATGGCAAACAACACCGTTGCGCGATTTAAAAGTGAGTGTCAATATTGCTGCCTCTCAGTTTCAGCAGGAAAATTTTTGCGAATTGGTCTTCGACTCGCTCGCTCGTCACAAAGCCCCGGCAGATCGATTGGAACTCGAAGTAACCGAAAGCGTCATCATGAACGATGTCGCCGCCGTAGTGCAAAGATTGAAGACCTTACGTGAGGCAGGCATTCGTATTGCCATAGACGACTTCGGTACCGGTTATTCATCATTGAGTTACCTGCAAGACCTACCCCTGGATGTGCTGAAGATCGACCGGGCTTTTGTTAATCGACTGCAGAATGAGCGCTCAGATCAGTCGGTGGCAAATACGGTTGTTCTGCTGGCTACCGGTTTGGGTCTTGACACCGTTGCTGAAGGTGTAGAGACCAGCGAGCAGCGTGATGCCATTGTGGCGATGGGCTGCAATGTGATTCAAGGCTTCTTCTACTCTAAACCGGTGTTATCGAGTGAATTGCCAACAGTGATTAAACAGATAAACCTGGATACCCATTCGCTGCGTAAAGCCAGTTAACAAATCAGTTAGACTGAACTCAATGCATTCGACCACGTATTTAAAACGACAGCGTTTTATCCACAGCGTAGGCTAACTGCTGCATCGCCTGCTCCAACTCATCATTAGATGCAATAAACGGCGGTGCCAGCAATACATGATCGCCACTTTTTCCATCGCGTGTACCAGGCATTGGGTAGCACACAAGGCCTTGTTCAAATGCCGCCTTTTTCAGACTTGATGCAATCTTCAAACTTGAGTCGAATGGTTCCTTGCTGTCTCTGTCTGATACAAATTCCAGCCCCCAAAAAAAACCTCGACCGCGAATATCACCCACATGCGGATGTTGGCCAAAGTGAGCTTGCAGTGTTGACTGCAGAAATTCAGAGCGCTGCGCGACCTGGCTCACCAGATCGTTCTCTAAAATCTCATTAAGCACAGCTAGCGCTGCAGCGGCTGCAACCGGATGCCCTAAATAAGTGTGCCCATGCTGAAAGAAACCGGTACCAGTTGCTATTGCGTCATAAATTTCTGCAGTGCACAGCATCGCGCCAATAGGTTGATAACCAGCACCAAGGCCTTTTGCAATGCAGAGTATATCGGGGTTAATACCATCGGCTTCGCACGCGAACAAGTGCCCTGTCCTACCCATGCCACACATGACTTCATCAAGAATAAGCAGCACACCATAACGGTCGCAAATTTCCCGCACTTGTGCAAAATAACCGTCAACCGCAGGCACCGCCCCAAGGGTTGCACCAACAACCGGCTCAGCCAGAAAAGCCATAACTGACTCGGGGCCCAAACGCAGAATTTCATCCTCGAGTTCCTGAGCTATGCGATGTCCGTAGTCACTGATCGATTCATCGCTGTTTCGCTCGGCGTATTCATAACATGGCGCAATGTGACTAACATCAACAAGTAGAGGAGCAAACTGCTCGCGCCGCCACGCATTGCCACCAACGGCGAGTGCACCCAGCGTGTTACCGTGATAACTCTGCCTGCGGGCAATCAAGTGTGTGCGTTCTGGTTCGCCTTGCTCTACAAAATATTGTCGCGCAAGCTTCAACGCACTCTCTACCGCTTCAGAACCACCGGACACAAAATACGCACGATCTATTTCTCCTGGCGCATGCTCAATCAGTAAATCGGCTAACTGCTCAGCAGGTTCTGAACTGAAAAAACCAGTATGCGCAAACGAGAGTTGATCAACTTGGGACTTGACCGCTTCTCGAACTCGTTGATTGGAATGCCCAAGGCATGAAACAGCAGCACCACCTGAACCATCGAAATAGCGTTTACCGGCATCATCAATCAGGTAGCACCCATCGGCTGCAACGGCTGTTGGAAAATGCGCATGGCAATGCCGCGGAAACACGTGTGACATGGTTATTTTTCCTGGTTTAAATCAGAAAAACATTGACCTTTGTTTGCCATATCGCGCAGCATTTGCGGTACTTGCCAAAAATAGGCATCCTCGGCAGCGTAGGTTTCAATGCGTTTTATCAGCGTTTCGATGCCTATGACATCAGCCATGTGCATCGGCCCCCCTTTGTGACGCGGAAAGCCATATCCAAACAGTTTCACAGCGTCGATATCAGCAGGCCGTAATGCTATGCCAGATTCTAATACCCTTACCGATTCGGCAATCATGGCTGTAAGGCAACGTGCGAGGATATCGTCATTCGAAAATTGGCGAGGCAATACACCGGCTGCCTTACGTTCGGCATCTACAATTTCCAATGCACCAGAGTTTGCGCTCTGTTTCTTGTTACCGTCGTACACATAGTAACCCTGCCCGGTTTTACGTCCGAGCCAGCCTCTATCACAGATCAGATCGGCGACGCGAGAATAGCGCTCTTGTGGCGGTCGCGTTGCAGCTTGACGATCACGGTTGGCGCGCGCGATATCAAGCCCGGCTAGATCGCCTACGGCGAATGGGCCCATTGCAAAACCAAAGCTTTCAAGCGCACTATCGATCTGCTCAAACCCGGCTCCGTCCAACAACAAATATTCACAGACCTTTCGGTATTGCATAAGAATGCGGTTACCGATAAAGCCTTCACACACACCGGCACGAACCGGAACTTTGCGAATTTTACGCGCAAGATCAAACGCTGTGGCAGTGACTTCCGGCGCGGTCTTATCCGCTACTACCACTTCCAATAGACGCATGATATGTGCAGGCGAAAAGAAGTGCAGACCAATGACATCTTCAGCTCGTTTGGTTACCGCAGCGATCTGATTAATATCCAGATAAGACGTGTTTGTTGCAAGAATAGCCTCGGGTTTGCAAACAGAATCAAGTGTTTTAAACAAATCAATCTTGGCATCCATGTTTTCAAAAATGGCTTCTATGACAAGATCAACCTGAACTAATTTATTCAAGTCTGCGCTGCAATCGAACGATGCGAGTGCAGCGACATGGTCTTTCTCAGATAGTTTGCCTCGCTGCAATGCGCCGCTAAGATTTTTTTCGATAGCCGCTTTTGCCTGTGCAACACGATCATCCTGCAGTTCGATCAGTGTTAACGGATACCCTGCAATCAAAATTACAGTGGCGATACCAACGCCCATGGTTCCACCACCGATAACACCGACACTGCTCACTGGTCGGCATGAGGCACTTTGCTCAGGAATTTTCGATGTTATCCGTTCAGCAAAAAAGGCATGCACCAGCCCTGCACGTTCCTCACTTTGCAACAGCTCCATAAACAGCGCACGCTCTTTTGCCAGGCCATCTGTTATGGGCGAGGTTGCCAGTTCAATCGCGTCTATCGCGTGAAGCGGTGCGCGCAAGCCACCTGCAAACTTTTTACGCGCAGCGCTAAACGCGTTGCTATCGGGCGAAACGCTAAGCCCATCAGTGGGCGTAGCTGGCAGCAAACCGGCGATAACTTCCCTTGCTGCAACAATGCCGGCATCACGCGCAGTGCCTTCTTCCATTCGAGCCAGGATACCCAGATTAACTGCTTCCACACCCGACACTTCACGTCCTGTACATATGATATCGAGAGCGGAGCTAAGTCCTGTTAAACGAGGTAAACGTTGTGTACCACCAGCGCCAGGCAAGAGACCAAGTTTTACTTCTGGCAATGCCACTTTAAGTCCGCTAATACCAACGCGAAGATGCGCTGCCAGTGCGAGTTCTAACGCACCACCAAAAGCAACACCGTGAAGCGCTGCGATTACCGGTTTTGGACTGTTATTCATTGCTTTTAACAGCTCAGGCAAGGTCGGGCTTTCCGATGCTCTATCAATATCTTTTATGTCTGCACCTGCAGAGAAGAAGCGCCCTTCGCCATAGAGCACAATGGCTTTAACTGTTGTGTCTTTGAGCAGTATTTGCAGTGCGTTATAAGCAGCTGTTCGCAGCAGCACCCCCAACGCATTAACAGGCGGCTTGTTTAAACCAACAAGACCGATCTCGTCAATTTTCTCTATTTTGACAATGTCGTTCATACCAAACCATTAACAAGGTGATTCACTGCAACTCGGAAGCACTGTAATGTATCACCCATTTGTACGATTAGGTAGTACCATCGAAAACATAAGTAGATAATAGCTGACTTACCACCCAGGAAAGGCAAGCCGGCAAGCCGTTTAGAGTAGTGGATTGAATGGATAGCGCTATAGCAAAGAAACGGTCAACGTGAACTTACTAACCGCACTCGCTACTATTTATCTCGGTTTCTTCACCGTTACTCAAACTACCTAACCAAGTACTTTCCAGCCAAAACCGAGTACGGCTGAAATCACCGTGTTTTTGTGGATGATCAACCCGGCTCGCTTGGTCAATTTTATTTTTATTGAACGCCAACTTATCCAAACCGAATACAGTGAAGTTAAGTCGATCGCTTATCTCATTATCTTTGGGGAGTCGATCAAACACTCTGGCAATATTATCCCAAGCACCAGATCGCCGTGTCATGACAGAGTCGGGGGTGGTATACATGTCTTCAATGTAAATTAGAAGACTGCCCGTAGGTGCCAGTCCAAACGCATTGGTTTCTCTTTCTTCATTGCGCGGGTGCAAATGCAAACTGAAAAATCTGGCGTCCTCGTTATTTCTCAAATAAGGCACGATATCGGCAAATAGCGCCCCCACTGTATCGGCAGAGGCCATGTGTACAATATTATTAAATTTAAATTCAGACTGCTGACTCAATAGTCGATTAACGATTATCGCTCCCATGCTGTGTCCAACAATGTCAATTTCAAAATCATGTTTAGAAGTCGAGTCGTTACGTTCGCTTCCAGATTGATACTCTTGCAGTTTTTTGAGCAACTCTCCAAGCGCGCTAAGCCTTGTCGGTTTATCTATGTCTGCTGCTTCATCGATTGAATTGAAGTTCGTTGGGTACACCACGTTATCTGCGCGTCGAAGCATCTCATCCCAAGCAGGTTTGCCAATGACGTGAACAGCAGGCGTAGTAAAGGCTTTGATAGGGCCTGCTAACCACCACTGCAATGAATTTACAAAATTGTTTGAATAGCTGCCATTGCCAGTAAATCTGACAGAATCATATGCATCATCATAGGACGATAGGGACTTATTGATAGCTTCACGTTTACGAAGAACACCGCCTTTTATCGCGTGAGTACCAGAAATAATCCAGGATTTTGGAGCGTGCACAAAATAGTCAGCGATATCAGTTAAAAGAAACACAGGCCAGCTAAATTTCGCCGAGTTACTTAGCTCACCGTTCCTGACTTTTGCTATTTGATAGGCATAACTATCAAACAGACCTGATCTCCAGTTAACAAATATCGGATAGGCATGTGGCAATATTTGCTTGTACACAGACTGCACGCGTTGGGCAATGACTTCTTCCTCAACAAGCCCGCCATGAATGAAGAGTACAATTTTGGTCGGCTCTTCTTCTCTGCATTGATCATACTCTTGAATGCCTTTTAATATCTGATTAACCTGATCGGGCATCAATTCATTTTCGGCACCACTATAAGCAGCCTCTCTTACAGCAGTACTGTCATCAGTGTCATTGCCTTCCGGAGAAATGCTTAAGATATGCTGAAATACTTCTTTATCTATCTGTACCGGATCAGATTGTTTAGATTCTCCCATTGATTTTACTTCCGGATTTACAGCGCAACCACCAGCGAACAAACCACCAACGAAAACTAATATGAAGTAAACCGCAATGTGCTTCGAAATCATAGTTCTTGTGCCCATGATTGCAGCTTATCATCCTGTCAAGCCTCAATCATCACCACTAAGTACTAGTGGTCCATCCACTAGAACTCGTCTAGCAATAGCGTAGTGACTTAAACAATTAATATGTACGCGTAGGAATCTCGCGATGAAAGGAATTGCGGCGGAATCTAAGCGATCCCGCCACGTATGATCTGTCTAAGTTGTCATACAAGTCATGCTAAAAAAACACGATGCCGAAACAATGACGACTAGCCAAGCGCTTCATTAGTCGTTTTGATAATAGCCGCTGCTACTTTGTATGGGTCAGCGTTAGATGCAGGTCGACGATCTTCCAGACGTCCTTTCCAGCCATCTTCAATGGTACCAACCGGAATTCGGATGGAAGCGCCGCGATCTGATACACCATAACTGAACTGATCAATCGCTTGTGTTTCGTGCGCGCCGGTCAGACGCTGATCGTTGTCTGCACCATAAACACCGATGTGGCGTTGAATGTTCTTTCCAAAACCTTCACAGATTTTGTTGAATATATCTTCACTACCAGCATCACGCATAGGGCTGTTAGAAAAGTTTGCGTGCATACCAGAGCCGTTCCAGTCGGTATCACCCAATGGTTTTGGGTGCCAGTCAACAGCTACACCGTATTTCTCTGCGGTGCGCTCAAGCAAGTATCGGCCAAGCCAAATCTCATCACCAGCGTTTTGGGCGCCTTTTGAAAAGATCTGAAATTCCCATTGACCCGCAGCTACTTCAGCGTTTATGCCTTCCACGTTCAATCCGGCTTCAAGGCACATATCCAGGTGTTCTTCAACAATTTCTCGTCCATAGGCGTTGTTGCCACCAACCGAACAATAGTAAGGCCCCTGGGGTGCAGGGAAACCTTTTTCAGGAAATCCAAGCGGTTGGTTGGTTTCGCAGTTCATCAGGAAATATTCCTGTTCGAAGCCGAACCAGAAATCATCATCATCTTCTTCAATAGTGGCACGCCCGTTTGATACATGGGGTGTGCCATCGGCATTTAGCACTTCTGTCATTACAAGAAAGCTGTTCTTGCGATCAGGATCAGGAATGATGGCGACTGGTTTGAGCAAGCAATCGGAGTCGTTGCCTTCAGCCTGTTCAGTGGAGCTGCCGTCAAACGACCACATGGGACATTCTTTCAGCTTCCCGCCAAAGTCTGATCTAACCATGGTTTTGCTGCGAAGGCTTTGCGTAGGCTTGTAGCCATCCAGCCAGATATATTCCAGTTTGCTTTTCATTAGGGTCCTCAATTATCGGGGGTTCGAAGCCTCGTTATTGTATTGGATTTATCTTGCCCTACTCAAGGTTTGGTCTGCCTAGATGCGCTAAATCACATACCTGATGACACGAGGGCAGCAAACATGCTCAAAATTAGCACCAGATTGGTGCGTTGGATCCGTAATGGGGCAAAATGACTCGCTCTGGCTGATTTGGCAGCACTCTTCGTGCCAGTCAAATGCGCATATATGATCCAATGGCTGGCTCGACGATGTACCAAATGGCCGTTTTCGGGCACGCGCAAAATGGCCCATACAGGGCTTTGATAACTCCTACTCCTTACCCCTGCTTCTACTCCTGCTAGGGCTACAACTCCAGCCACTTGGGCTACTCCTCATAACTCCCACACCAAAACTTATGCATCGCGCTACACTTATGTGTCTAAATGGGCTCACGATATATGGCCAACATGAGCGAATACCCAAAATTAAAATTGCCCGATAAACCAATGCTGTTTACCGAGCAGACCGATAAGGCACTTGCAGCCAAACCGGATCCAAACTTTCGCTACGCCTATTTCAAAACCATTGCGAAAGGCGGGAAATCCCTGATTCAATCATGCAAGGATTTACATCTTAATCGCGATATTTGCTACAAGTCGCTACTGCCCGAATTTGCTGATGACGAGATAGAGCAGAAACGCTTTCTACGTGAATCCAGAGTGTCTGCCATGTTGCAACACCCCAATACAGTGCCTACTTACGAACTGGGGCGTGATACCAGTGGCCACTACTACTTCACCATGAAGCTGGTCCACGGTTATACGCTTCGCGAAATTTACGACTACCGCGAACGCTACGATCTGGGGCAACTGGTCAAGATCATTGTGCAGGTTGCCTACGCGCTTGAGTACGCACATTCAATCGGGGTTATCCATAGAGACATCAAACCTGAAAATGTATTGATTGGTCCTTACGGTGAAGTGCTGTTACTCGATTGGGGCTTGGCGAAAGTCTGGGATAAAGAAGGAACCAAGACACTCATCGAAGCAGAAGTAGATGCCAAAGTTCCGGTCAGGGAATCCGAAAATGCCAGCATGACAGGTTTTCAACAGCTGCAAGGAACCCTGTTTTATATGTCGCCTGAGCAAATCGAACGCGACCCTGCTATCGATTTACGTTCAGACATTTACAGCCTTGGCGTGCTGCTTTATGAAGCGTTGACGGGTCGAACGCCTGCAGAGGGTGAGTTGGTTGATGATGTTATTCATAGCACCTTACACGATGAACCACCCAGACCATCAGACATTACTGACAATATTCCTGAACAACTCGAAGATGCAGTGATGCAATGCATTAAAAAAAGGCCGGAGAATCGCGTGCAGTCAGCTGGCGCGTTGATTCGTAAGTTACAGCAGCACTGGTCGTTGGTTTAGCTAATGCGTCATTGAGTAGATCAAATAGTTAAGCGCAAAGCGATAAGCCAATTGTGTCATTGGCTGCGGATAAAACGGATCGTCAGCATGCTCCCACGCATCGCCCATATCCATATTAAAATTTATTGCCACCACAACACGCCCGTAATCATCAAAAATGGCGCGCCAGTGAGGTGAAGTGCCCGGGCGATGTCCGTTTGCACCAGGGATTTGCGTGCGCTGGTCAAGATCGTAATGCACGTGCATAAGCTCGTGATCGCTCGGCAGTTTAACAATCGGACGATCTGGAAAAACGCGCCGCATTGAATCGATAAATATTGACCACTCCTGCTCACCCCAGAAGTCATCGACCAGTAGAAACCCGCCTCGATCGAGGTATTCACGCAGCAGCATCGCCTCTGCACCACTTAAATACCATTGCCCAACCTCTACTGCATAGAGCCACGGGTAATCGAAGATGGTATCGTCAGCCAGCGTGACTAAACGTCCCCCTTCGCCGTTATAGTCGACCTGCTCTGCATCAATTCGCGTCAGTCGATTGATCCCTTGCATCAAGTGGTGCTCAGCATCAGCGTAGTCTGTACTCCAGGCATCTCTGCCACCACGCATGGCACGACGACTGTTGGTAGCGTTTCTGTAAACCAGTCGTGCAAAGTGAAACTCTGCGGTAGGTATTTGTTTGATGCGAGGATCTGCCGATTGAGCATGGATTGTGCTGTGCAAAACAAGCGATAGCAGTACTGAACCAATCACGCTGATAACAAGCGAAAACCTTTTAGGCATGTTACTCATGTGCACACCTCCAATTCGTGGTGTTGGGTAATCGTCCTGCTTAACAAACAGGCTGTTCACTACTGATGCAGCAAGCTTCAGTATGGCCAGCTATTCCAACTAAAAGGTAGTTAGAACGGCCCCAGGTCAGCAGAGTAAACTTCATCCGCTCTTCCATCACATCCACCATTCGATTATAGAACGCTGATGCTTTCATCCGACCATCGTCTTCAAATTCGAGAAATGCTTTTGGTACAGATGACTGATTTGGAATGATTATCATACGCATCCATCTACCTAAAATACGCAATTGATTAACCGTGTTAAAACTCTGAGAACCGCCGCAAACCTGCATTAGCGCCAGCAAGAACGCTGTGCCGACAAATTCAGCTGCCAGTTTTTGCGGTAAAGAGTACATCAGAAAAAAGTTAATTCACGCTTGTGTATTTGTTGCCCATAGTTAGCGAGCTTACCTTATACACGCTCAATTGCGGTTAGAAATTCCAGGATAACTTCATCCGGCATACTACCCAGTGTGCATTTCACAGGGGTGTTTTTTTAATACAACGTCGTTGGAGTGTAATTGGACAAAACCGCGCGAACACACGATTTGGTGGGAGAATCAGCCACCTGAGATTCAGGTGGCATCAACTATTTAGACTTCTTTAATACTGTTTCGTGAATACTGCGTCTTGTCAGCAACGTGCCAGCAGCCAGCGACACCAACAGTGGCAGCAATGGATCAGGTGTGCTTCCTTCAGTTCCAATTGCACAACCACTACCAGCCAGACCAGTATGAATCGCACCTTGCGGTAATGCAGCTGCGGGTGCCGGTTCCGGCTCATTCGGTTCAAGCACATCGATCACCCCATCACCATCGACGTCGGGTAGGTCAGTACTACTAATGAACTCACCGTCGGCACTAAATGGCAAGAAGCCTGTTCCAAGGAAGTCGTCATCAAACAAATCGACAATACCGTCCCCATCTGAGTCAATCAGATTAACAAAGTCTGCGTCAGCGAAATCATCAATGCCATCACCATCAGCATCTTCACCGCCGGTAATATCAACATCCACCGAATCCACAATACCATCACCGTCGCTGTCGGTCCATGCATCCACCAGACCGTCACCGTTCAGATCACTACCGCCAGCTTCTGCTAAATCGCCAGTACCGTCATTGTCGGCATCGATATCGAGGTGGTTGGTTGAACCATCACCGTCTGTATCTACGACATCGTTAGCGACAACATTATCGGCAAGTCCGTCACCATCAAGGTCTGTGATGTCATCCAGGTAACCGTCACCGTTAGCATCGGCTTCAGGTCCGGCACTCTCCCATACATCGGGTAGACCATCGTTATCACTGTCGAGGTCGAGAAAGTTAAAGTAGCCGTCTCCGTCACTGTCCGAAACGTCGAATGGGTTAGCCGCAGTGTTGTCATCATGGCCATTACCATCGGCATCGACAAAACCATTAACCACACCATCACCATCAGCATCGTTGCCAACGGCTTCGAAAGCGTCAGTCAAACCATCGTTATCGCTATCAACATCGATATAGTTCGGCAGACCATCACCATCGGTATCAACAGGATTTTCGAGACTGCTTCCAACTTCTTCAGTGTCGGTCAGACCATCGTTATCCGAATCGATATCAAGATAGTTCGGTACTCCATCACCATCGCTATCACCAAAACCGTCAACACTGTCAGGAATAACATCGCCGTCTGAATCAAGCGGTGTTACACCACCTGCCGCATCAACGGGAACGCCATTGGCATCGACCGCACCGTCATGGATGCCATCACCATCGATGTCCACAACAGCGAGATCAGCGCCTGATTCCTGCAGATCACTGATGCCATCGTTGTCGCTGTCGAGATCAAGGTGGTCTGGTATGCCATCAGCATCAGAGTCAATAGTTGTTTCATACGTGACTAAAGAGGCAAAACGGAAACCTTCAAGTCGTGCACCATTGCTCGCCTGGACATTGATTGACGTAGCACCTTCGGGCGCAACGACTCCCCACTGCAGTGCGTCGTTTCTAAAGCCACCATTAACTGGTCCTGCCACCTGATTGAATGTGGCACCATTGGCGAATACAGCACCATCGGCCTCTGTTGTTTGGTTTGCTGGGTCTATTATCGTCGCAGTCGCGCCCGCAGCTCCGCCAGTCCAGCTAATAGTGTAGGACCCAAAGAGAGATGTGAAGCCTTCGTTAAACGACGCTGGATCATCATCGACATAACCGAAGATGGCTAACTGTTCCGAGTTAGCATTGCTCGAAACTGTTAAGCTTGCATCGAGGTTATAAGCTAAATTCGCATTCCATAGTACGTACCCACCACCGTTTGTCGAAACGCCAGACCCTGTGGCTGCGCCACCGTTGTTCGCCGTCCAATCAATTTGGTAATTCCCACTGCCAGCAGCCCAGGAATAGGTACCTAAAAACGAATTTCCAGTTATTAGCGGAGTTGTAAAAGTAGGCGCTTCTGCTTCTACTAACGCAAAACCTTCATCGGTATCCAGAATGCCGTCGTTATCGTTATCCAGATCGCCTTCATCAAGGATGCCATCGTTGTCAACATCACCTGGCACCGCGTAGGCAACTTGCATTGGTGCGAGAACAGTACCAAAAATCAGGACTAGAAAAACAGCTTGTACGAATGCGATAAACCGGGTTAAAAATAGAGACCTGGTTTTATCAGCTGCCTGACATGAACTGGCATTATCGTTCTCTGAGCTACTGAGATTTAACGTATCGTGGTGTAGTAAAAGAAAACCAAAGACAGTCAACTTTTTTCTACATAGTAGACTTAAATTTCGCATCTTTTTCCTTCAAATTTGTTGATGCGCACCTTCAACTTCTTCACTTAGAAGCATTTTGTGCTGGTTGAGTTCCACCCGAATAACTAACCCAGGTTGAACTTCAAACGGTGCTGTTTTAGTTCCAAATGCGGAATGAAATTCGACTAGCTTGCCAAACCTATCGGTTAGTTTTTAGCTATCTAAACAGCCGAAACATCTCGTGTAGCTGTTAGATAAGCAATTAAAATGCTAGTTAACAATTCGCAAGAATTCAGCAGCATCCATGCCATCAATAAAAAGGCTGGTGTTAGAAGAGAAAAATCAGATGAGAAAGAACGAAACGAATAACAGAAATTGTGACGCATGACCAATGCACTGTTTGCGTATGTATTAAGCTGCACACCGCATCATTTTAGTGCGGAATGTATGTAACAGTTTCTTAACCAAATTGGCGAATTCTCTCGATGATGTTATTGCGATTTACCAGCAATACCATAACTCGCCGTTGATTCCGCATGCTGAGTCACAGCAGGATTATGACTATATAGAGGATAATCGCGGCGAATGATTTTGCAGCTAATTAGCAACACCGAATTCTGCCAGTTAACGCCATTTCTATTAGCGGTTTTGACCTTTGCTCATTCCTCAATAATAGCAACAGCCCGAACAAACCCCGCAGAAGCTGCTTTAATTTTGAATGGAAAACA
>CAYTJF010000116.1:0-17240 GCA_964437945.1 uncultured Granulosicoccaceae bacterium | reverse complement strand
ATAAAATTCCGGCCCAGAATCGCTTTGCTGCTTCTATAGCAGCATCTAAGGCGCTATACTACTATTTCCTGGATCTCACCTAGAGTGACTAGGCTCAATCCAGTAAATACTGCGTGCAGCACCTTATATGCTGCTCAAAAAGCTTCTGGATTCGAAATTTTATGCAACACCAGGGTTTACTTAACGCTGTTGATGATAAAAGGTTTGCCTGCTAACACAGATATTGCTCATGATATAATTTTAATGGGTACGCTTCTTACTTTAGTTGATGGAAAACCAAACGCTAACAATCGGTCAGCCTCCTTAAGCCTGGCGTAGCCAAATTTTGTCCTGCACCCGCGTAGAGAACATTCTTTTGAAAAAACCAGCCAGGTAAGTCGGTGTGGTGACGTAATACCGTGGGTGAGGATTGTTGCTGTTCAATGCTCGCTTGAGCTTATCGGTAACCGCCGATGGGGGTAGTTCGAATTTATCAGGTGGGCCACCAACTGGTGCGTACAAGCGTGGTTTAACCGTTTTCTCGTAAGCATCTCTATGTGGTGAGTTCTCTACGTCAATCCATTTCTCAAAATGAGGTTGGGAATTTACCCGAATTTTTGTGCTGATGGGGCCCGGTTCAATTAACACTACATGAATACCGCTGCCATGAAGCTCCAGTCTGAGGGTGTCGCTCAAACCTTCCATGGCAAATTTACTGGCGTTGTACGGGCCGCGATAACGCATAGCCACAAGCCCCAACACTGACGAGCAATTAACTATATGCCCGCTTCCTTGTTTTCGCATTGTCGGCAGTAGTTCGTTAATCAACTCGAATGGACCGAACAAGTTGGTCTCAAACAAATGACGCATCGCGTCGCGCGGTATGTCTTCTACGAACCCTGGAATACCATAAGCGCCATTGTTAAACAGCGCGTCCAGTTTTCCACTGGTAAGCTCTAACGCTTGTGCTGCGCCATCAAGCACAGACTTTGAGTCCGCGTAGTCGAGCACAAAACTATCGATGCCTTGTTCTTTAAGTTTGTCGCAATCTTTGGCTTGCCGGCACGTTGCCAGAACATGCCAGCCATCGGCCTGTAAAGTGGTGGCGGCATCTAGACCAATGCCGGATGAACAACCGGTTATAAGAATGGATTTTTGCATGCAGGTGAATCGTGTGTCGAGTAGCTAAAAGTGCTCAACATCATTTAATCACAGACCACTAGTTTAATGTAATCATCAAATTACATGGACAGCGACTTTCCGGAGTGTTCAGCAGCCTGGCGCGAACTGTCAACGTTTTGGGTTTATACCTTGAGAGTGAGTTATAACGCGGACGAGCCTTTTTAGGGACGCCATCTACCAATCACCAGTGGCTAATTACTCTAGGCAGCCTCTTTGTGCTGGTATTGTGGTTTTGATTCAGGGTCTTCGAGCGTATTGCGCGCTTCGATAACATGCCAGCTTGATTGCACACCATTTTTGGCCGCTTTCGCGTCGCAGTATTCTCGATACCAGGTCAGTGCGCGATTTTGTAAACGTGCCAGAACCGGAATATCGATACCAGGAAACGGGTTGAACGGATTACTTCGACTGATACTCCAGATTTCGGTTCTCATGCTGCGCTTTTGCGCATCCCCACGACGGTGGAAACCATGTGTGTTGGCAATGACCAGGGTGTTGGCTGGAACTGATAATCCAACCGGTTGACCCATGCCCATACTGACAAGATCTTCAGGTGTTGCTCGAAACGAGCCATTACTGGAGTAGTTGTCGCCGTGTTCGGCGATAGTGATGCTCTTGTTATATTCCCACTTGAGTCGGGCGATAGTTAATCGTTGCGATCCTGGCAAGTACGTAAAAGGGCCATTGTCCGAACTGCAATCATCCAAAAAATACCAACTTTTCATGGTTGGGTGAAACGTATCTGAGTGCAGGTTCTTCTGCGGGTCGGCAGGGCCGTCGACAAAATGATTTTTGATGGTTTGAATGTAAGACACGGGTCGACTGCTCTTACCCGAAGCAAACTTGTGTAATGCCAAATACCGCTTACTGGCCAGCATAGCGGTGACTGCTGGTAAATGTGCTTGTGACTGTTCGTCGACAAGTATGCGGTGTGTCAGTGTGTCGCCTTGCTTGCATTCACGCACTTGTGCATCTACCGACCTAACCTGATTTTTGATTTGCTGAAACAGCTGCTCAGACATGGCGTTCTCAACGACCATAAACCCATCGTTATAAAAGGATCTTTTTAAGTCTCTGTCTACGCCCATGCCCAGCATTGCAAAGCGCAGCCGCATGATCGAGTGTGCAAGCACAATACGGATAACATGTAAGCCGCAACGGTTTAGCACAAGGCTACCGATCACAGGATTGTTTTTGAATGATTTGGCCTGAGTGAACAACTGCATAAACCACACGGGAAAGAGAAGCAGCTTCATTTATGTACCTTGAGACCGGTAAAACACGATTGGTGCAAATGCCACGCCAAAGCCGTTAATAAATCGTTAGTTGCGACGCGAAGTAGCCATTCGGTTAGTCGGTTGAGTTTGATAGACTCTGGGCGGTTCATTTTCTCGCCGGAGCACTAAAAATGTATACCCTGCATAATTATTTTCGCTCATCTACCTCCTATCGGGTTCGCATCGCATTGGCCATGAAGTCGTTGGAATTCGAATATCAATCAGTTGCATTGCTTGAAAAAGCCCATAGAAGTGACGCCTATCTGGCCATGAATCCAGATGGTCTGGTACCCACATTGGAGACACCAGACGGTTTTATTGGTCAGTCCATGGCTATTCTTGAATATCTGGATGAGAAACACCCGGAACCGGCATTGTTGCCAAATGATGCACTGGGACGCGCACGCGTAAGGTCGCTTGCTCATTGTGTAGCGTTAGATATCCATCCTGTGAATAATCTCAGATTGCTTCAGTACTTGGGATCGCATTTCTCGGCTGATAAGGAAGCCGTGCGTGCATGGTTTGTGCATTGGGCAGAACAGGGATTTACCGCTTTGGAGAAACGGCTTGCGTCTGAGAGTGCTACTGGGGTGTTTTGTCATGGTGATACGCCGGGACTGGCTGACATCTGCCTGGTTGCACAAGCTGTGAATAACACGCGTTTTGATGTTCCTACAGATGCATTCCCCACCATCAATCGTATTGTTGAACATTGTCTGGGTCTGCCTGCGTTCGCTTCGGCGCACCCATTGAATCAGCCCGATTCGCCGACAAACTGACAGTGTATGTCGCAATTGTTCACAGTTGCGAATGACTAATCGACCGACAGTAGTGGGTTAACTTGAGAAATTGTTGAAACAGTGATACTAACCGAATTGAAACACGCAGGGGTACTGACTGCATTGGTATTCAGTGTATTGGCTTGTACCTCGACATCGACACCCACAGAAAAACTTAATGCACCAGTGGGTGCTTTGAATGCCGAATCAAAATATGCACTGATGTGGATTAAACCTTGTCAGACGCAATTTTTTGGCCGATGTGAACCTGATGATGGCCGTACGTCTGAAGCAAAGCTTGCCATACACGGTGCGGCTGAAAGGGTAGATCTAAAAGCTCTGTATGAGGAGGATGTAGGCTTAAGCGCATCGATTGCCCGAATTGATGCTGCTGACATTGTACAAGATCGGTTTCTACGCAAAGTGAAACAGGGTTTGTCTGCACGACAACTCGATGTCGTTGCTGTTGCAAAACCCATTCACGAAGGCGCATTGAAAAAAACGGCCAGTAAGCACATTACGTTTAACGATGTCGCAACTATAGGTCCCACCCAGTTTCCGCTGCAGGTAAAAGCGAACACATTTGAATTTTCTTCTCTGTACCAGCAGCTGGATGTCGATTATCTGATAGTAATGGAGCTGCTACGATTTAATATCGAACGTCATTACGGACCAACCGGCAATCCGGTTGCCAATCCGCAGGCAGTTTCTGCAATACGGTTGTATTTGCATGAGCGTGCAACAAATCAGGTGTTGTTTGATGACTATGCTTACAAGGCTGTTGAATCAGATAAAGCCTGGAATAAACCACCGCATTATCAATCACTAACCGATTCACTTAAGTACACGCTTCAAACAGCCATTGATGAGGCGCAGAACAACTTACTTCGCCGTTAGGAGTCGCTTCAGGTACTGGCCCGTGTACGAAGATTTCTTTTTAACCACAGTTTCGGGGGTACCGCTTACTACAATGGCGCCGCCACCGGCACCTCCTTCAGGACCGAGATCGATAATCCAGTCCGCCGTTTTAATCACATCCAGATTGTGTTCTATGACAACCAGCGTATTGCCAGCATCGCGTAGTCGATGAATGACTGCCAGTAGCGCTTTTACATCTTCAAAGTGCAGCCCCGTTGTAGGTTCATCAAGAATGTAGAGCGTGTTGCCTGTATCGCGTTTCGATAGCTCACGGGCAAGCTTGATTCGTTGCGCCTCACCACCGGACAGTGTAGTAGCGTTTTGACCCAGCGTGATATAGGACAAACCCACATCCATCAGTGTTTCGAGTTTCTTGTGCAAATTCGGCACTGCTGAGAAGAACTCGAACGCTTGCTCGGTAGTCATATTCAATACTTCGTGAATATTTTTACCCTTGTAGCGAATATCCAACGTTTCCCGGTTATAGCGTTTGCCTGCGCAGACATCGCACGGCACGTACACATCAGGTAGAAAATGCATTTCAACTTTTATTAACCCATCCCCCTGGCATGCTTCACATCGTCCACCTTTAACGTTAAAGCTAAAGCGGCCGGTTTTGTAACCACGGGAGCGCGCTTCGCGTGTATTTGAAAACAAGTCGCGAATGATTGAGAACAGCCCTGAGTAGGTGGCTGGGTTACTTCTAGGGGTTCGGCCGATCGGGCTTTGATCAATTTCTACAATTTTATCGAATGGCTTCATGCCGGTGATGTCGCTCACCGGCGCAACCGCATGTTTAGCTTTGTTGATTTGGGCGGCCGCAAAGCGGTAAAGAGTATCGTTGATAAGTGTTGATTTGCCCGAGCCTGAAACACCTGTTACCACAGTGAGTAGTGCATGCGGTATTTTTACATCGACGTTTTTTAAGTTGTTACCTGACGCTTTTTTTATGTTTATCCAATCTTTACCCGGTTTCTTTCGTGCAGGAATAGCGATGTTTTTTTTGCCACTGAGATACTGACCGGTTAACGACGCCTTGGACTTTGTTATGTCTTTTGGTGAGCCTTTGGCAACTATTTCTCCACCGTGCCGGCCGGCACCCGGCCCTATGTCCAATACATAATCTGCCGAACGAATTGCGTCTTCATCGTGTTCAACAACGATAACCGTGTTGCCAAGATCGCGCAAGTACTTCAACGTGTCCAGTAGTTTGTCGTTGTCACGCTGATGCAATCCAATTGATGGTTCATCCAGCACATACATGACACCCATAAGGCCTGCACCAATTTGACTTGCCAGTCTGATACGTTGCGCTTCACCACCTGAGAGCGTGCCGGCACTTCTGTCGATAGAGAGATAATCCAATCCGACATTCACCAGAAAGTTAAGTCGTTGTGAAATTTCGGTGGTTATTTTTTCTGCGATTTCGCGTCGCTGACCTTTCAGTTTTAAAGCATCGATTAGCGCTTTCGCATCGTTGATAGATGAAGCAGTAATGTCGTGTAAATAGTGTCCACCAACGGTAACGTGTCGAGCCGTCTCGTTCAGGCGTGCACCTTTGCATGACTGGCAATCTCTTACTGATAGCAGCTTTGATAACTCATCACGCACAGCATTCGAATCGGTGTCTTTGAGACGACGTTCCATGGTTGGGATAATGCCTTCGAAAGTACGTAGCGTTTTACGCGTGCTGCCACTTTTTTCTGGTTTATGGATAAACATTATTTCTTCGCTACCACTGCCATAAAGCACTATTTTTTGCCACTTATTAGCCAGTTTCCCAAATGGTTTTTCCAGATCGAAGTCGTAGTGCTTGGCCAGTGATTGCATCATCTGAAAATAGAATGCTGAACGACGATCCCAACCGCGAATAGCGCCACCGGCAATACTGACAGCGTGATTGGTGATAACCAAATCCGGGTCGAAAAAATGACTTTGGCCCAGTCCATCACACTCAGGACAAGCACCGTGCGGACTGTTAAACGAGAAAACACGGGGTTCCAGTTCAGGAATGGAATAGCCGCAAACAGGGCAGGCGTACAGCGTTGAAAATACGATGTCATCGGAACCACCGTCAAGCTGTGTCACTATCACGGTCCCTTCGCTCAAAAGCGTGGCTGTTTCGAGCGACTCGGCCAATCGCAGGCCGATATCTTCACGAACTTTAAAGCGATCAACGACCACATCGATACTGTGTTTCTTTTTTGCGTTGAGTTTTATCTGACCTTCCAGCTCAGTGATGGTGCCGTTTATTCGAGCGCGTAAATAGCCTTGCGATCGTAAGTTATCCAACACAGTTGCATGATCGCCTTTTCGATCTTTAATAACAGGAGCGAGTAACGCCATTGCCTGACCGCTTGGCAAGCCAGTGATGTGATCAACCATTTGGCTGATGGTTTGTGCTTCGAGTGCCTCTTTGTGGTGCGGGCATTCGGGAATTCCAGTGCGTGCAAATAATAAGCGCAGATAGTCATACACTTCGGTGATGGTGCCAACCGTCGAGCGAGGGTTATGGGAGGTGGATTTTTGCTCAATGGATATCGCCGGTGACAAGCCGTCGATTAAATCGACGTCCGGTTTTTCCATCACTGACAGAAATTGCCGTGCGTATGCCGATAGCGATTCCACATAACGCCTTTGACCTTCAGCAAATAAAGTGTCGAAGGCCAGTGATGATTTACCAGAGCCTGACAGGCCAGTGATGACAATCAGCTTATCGCGTGGCAGATCGGCATCTATGTTTTTTAAATTGTGGGTGCGCGCACCACGTATGCGTATGCTTTCCATTAAATTGGTTCAAGCTTTTATCGTAGGCGAAAGCCAAGACTGTTAATATAACGGTTTTGCGGTCACTTAAGGGCACCAGAGACTTGTCAGCTTCAACTGAATCCAGCGCCATGCTACCTGTGGAGAGGCGAACCGCTGCATCCCTGGCGCTTATCTACATGGTACGCATGCTGGGGCTTTTTATCATATTGCCCGTCTTTGCGTTGTTTGCTGCCGATTTTGAACACAGTACTCCGTTTCTAATGGGATTGGCGCTGGGTATTTATGGTTTGCTGCAAGCGTTATTGCAAATCCCTTTTGGTTTACTGTCCGATCGAATTGGACGAAAAAATACCATAACACTCGGTCTTGTTCTGATGGCGATAGGCAGTGTAATCGCGGCCATGTCTGAAACAATCTATGGCGTTATTTTAGGTAGAGCGTTACAAGGTTCAGGAGCAATTGCCGCTGCCCTAATGGCGCTGGCCGCAGACCTTACACGCGATGAGCAACGTACGAAGATGATGGCAATGCTTGGTGCGAGTATCGGGTTCTCGTTCGTTGTTGCTTTATTGCTTGGTCCGCTACTGATTAACTTTTTTTCAATTAGCATGATTTTCTGGTTTACCGCAGCAACCGCAATAGCGGCGATCGTGATATTGCATACGGTTGTACCTGACCCAACCTCTACCGGCTATCGAGCCGATACCAGCGCCAGGGTTGCCAGACTGGGGGAGTTGTTCACACACCCGGAGCTTCGACGCCTTAATCTGAGCATCTTTTTTTTGCACATGTTAATTACAGCAACTTTCGTTGCAGTACCTGTCATGTTATTGAACAGCGGAATGGGGCCTACTGAACATTGGCAAGTTTATATGCCTGCAATGTTGTTGTCGGTTTTGTTTATGGTGCCAGCGATCATAGTGGCAGAGCGCTATAAGCGTATGCGCGTTGTGATGCTCACCTGCGTCATCGGTATGTTGATAACGCAGCTGTTATTTGCCGCTCTGCCCAATACCTTGTTCGCATTGTTGCTGGGGGTTGTGTTGTTCTTTTGTTTTTTAAACACGCTTGAGTCTTTGTTGCCATCGCTGGTGTCGCGTATTGCACCGGCTGGTTCTCGCGGCGGTGCTTCTGGCGTGTATTCGAGTTGCCAGTTTCTGGGTGCGTTTATCGGTGGCGCTGGCGGTGGTTGGCTGCTTGGACAGGCTGGTATTGCTGGGTTGTTTGTTGGTTTGGCCTGTGTGTGTGCAGTGTGGTTTACCGTGTTGCGTCGATTCAAGCCTCCGCGAAAACTCGCATCGCATCGACGTATTCTGACCCCTGCGGAGCAGGCTCGTGGGCCGGAGCTGGGGGCTGAACTACAAAGGTTGCCGGGTGTGGAAGAGGTCTATTTGTCACCAGATGAGGGCGCAGCGTATATGAAGATTGATAAGCGCGTCTTCCGGTCTGGTGATGGCTGATTGCGGTATAATTATTGCGGCGTGTGGCACCGTGTCATACGCTAGCCGGGCTGTCGATGGATAGACAGTTGTTAACACTTTTTAGGAGAAGGAAGTATGAGAGGCGTAAATAAAGTTATTGTTGTGGGCAACCTTGGGGCCGACCCAGAGGTACGTCACACCCCAAGCGGAAGCACCGTAACCAATATCAGTATTGCTACATCGGAATCCTGGACCGACAAGAACACCGGGCAGAAACAAGAGCGTACAGAGTGGCACCGTGTAACATTGTTCAATCGTCTCGGCGAAATTGCGGGCGAATATTGCAGGAAAGGCTCGCAGGTTTATATCGAAGGTTCGTTACGAACCGACAAGTACCAGGATAAGAAAACTGGCGAGGATCGCTACTCAACCGGAATTATTGCTAATAATTTGCAATTGCTTGGAAGTCGTAACGACAACGCAAATAGTGGTGACTTTCAACAGCAACGCGGTGCACCTGCTCAAAACAAGCCCAATCAGCAGCCAGCGATGGCAACAGCCAATGGCGCTGAATTTGATGATGATATACCATTCTAGCGCTGGGTTAAGCTGAAGAGAAAGCTGGGTACAGTTGAAAAGAAAATATTTCAGAATTAGTACTAAACTAATATAAAAGAAAAAGTTGCGCTCGGTATCTCCGGCGCAACGTTACCCGCTCCGCCGGTCCCAAGATCGTCCCAATACTGCTCAACGGAGTAACAACAGCTATGCCCAATTGGTTTTTGCTATTTACAACCGTTCTGCTGGTCGCCTGCAGTTATGAAGATCAAGGTAAAAAGAGCTTGCCCCTGACAGGTACTGTTGCGGTCGATGAAGCGGATCAAGTCGATCAAGTCGATCAAGTCGATCAAGTCGATCAAGTAGTTCAGTCCGATCAAAACACCGAACAGGATGTTACAAAGGTAGCAACAAAGCAGGCAGATTCACGTGCAGCTGCCGGTGCGCAGCGTGTATCACTGAAAAGTAATCTCGGTCCGGAAAACATGTGTGATGGTGCGATAACGCACAACGAGCGTGTGCATATACCGCCAGTAGCAAAACCACCCTTTGGCAAATACTACAAAGACCCAGCGTTTGGCAGTCGAGTTATTCGAATCACTGATAGCCCGACTGGTGTTGTACAAAAGCCCCCATACAGCACTATGCAGGCGTGGAATGCCGACGAGTCTTTAATGCTCATTTATCGAGGCGGTACCAAAGGGGCCTACCATCGACTACTTGATGGTCATACCTACGAACCAGTCAAAAAACTGGATATTGTCCCATCCGATCTGGAAGAGGTGTTTTGGAGCCACAGTGACCCGGATACTTTTTACTACGTGAGCGGCTACTCCCGCGACCTGGGTCTGTTCAAAAAGTATAGCGTAAGCAAAGGTAAAGCCGAAGTGGTTGCTGATTTCAGTAAATACTGCGGTGCGAAAGGTTTACCCACGGGTGGTGGTGATATTCAAATGCAGTCAATGGACGATGACTTGTGGGGTTTTCGGTGCCGATTGAATCAAACCGACTACATCATGATTTCGTATCGGATAAGCACCAAAGAGACCATCACCAAAAAAATTGGCAAAGACACACCGTGGCAAGAATGGACCGCACCAAGTCCGACACCCAGTGGCGAGCGTTTCTGGTATCAGGGCACAGCGTTGGGCCTCGATATTGATACGGTTGAAAAGAAAATGGATATGCACAAGTGGTCTGAACATGCCAACGTAGGTCTAACCTACAACGGGCAGGACGCTTTGTTTCAAGTTGGTTTTGATCCCAGTCCAGGTGGTTGTGATGGTGATATATGGCAAGGGGTAGGCCACCTTATTGAGCACAATCTGGAAACCGGCAGCTGTCGTCCTATCATCAACGAGGCGCTTGAATACCCTTACACTACCCGAAGTACACATGTTTCTGCTCGAGCGTATTTGCGACCTGGATGGATAGCCATGTCCAGTATTGGTGCGGGCGACGATTTTCGTTTTTTCACCAACAAACGCAAAGCCCCGGCGCTGCTATCAGAAATCTATTTAGCTGATACCGACCCCGATAACTTGGTTACCTGCAGATTGGCACATCATCGATCATTCGGAAAAGCGGCAAAGCGCGGCGGTTATCCATCTTATTTCGGTGAACCGCATGCGACTATCAGTCCTTCTGGCACACGCATACTGTTCGGCTCAGACTGGTACGACTCCGGGTCAGTGGATAGCTACGTGATTGAATTGCCTGGCTACGAAAAGCCGAAGTAATAGCCTTACCTGTAACCTGTGCTTATCCTGGCTTTCGGCTGGAGTCAGGTTCACCCTTTAGTGCTGCAATTATTTTGATCGTCAATTCAATTGGATTGCTATTAAAAAGCCTATTTTTGATGTTCTAAAGAGGCTCTAACTTCTTACCCTTAAGCAACTCAGGTGTTCGGGTGCTCAGGTGTTCAGGTTGAAGTAACGGCAAAACCGCATTGGCCCGACTTTTGCCCAAAAAAGACTTTCATTTTCCTCGAATTTCCTTTCGTATCTATATATAAAGAAATCTTTATGTGTTTATATGTACAATAGCGTGATTTTTAATACCTTGAGTGATGATTGATGGCCAATGACTACATATTTACCTCTGAATCCGTATCAGAGGGGCATCCTGACAAGATGTCCGACCAAATCTCAGATGCAGTACTCGATGCACTGTTAGCAAAAGACAAAAGCGCTAGAGTGGCGTGTGAAACCATGGTGAAAACTGGCCTGGTTGTTATCGCGGGTGAAATAACCACCAATGCCTACGTTGACCTTGAAGAGTTGGTACGTAAAACCGTCATCGACATTGGCTACGATCGATCTGATGTTGGTTTTGACGGTGCAACCTGTGCGGTTCTAAACGGCATCGGCAAGCAATCTCCTGATATTGCGCAAGGCATTGATCGCTCTTCACCGCAAGATCAGGGCGCGGGAGATCAGGGATTGATGTTTGGTTATGCCAACAACGAAACCGATGTACTGATGCCAGCGCCAATCACTTACTCACATCGCTTGGTAGAGCAGCAGGCGGCGATGCGTAAATCCGGTACCTTGCCGTGGTTACGACCTGATGCGAAAAGCCAGGTTACACTGGAATATTCTGATGGTAAGCCGGTCGGCATCAATGCGGTCGTGCTATCAACTCAGCACGATCCGGATATACCGCTATCTCAGCTTCGTGAAGCGGTTATGGAGAGTATCTTAAAACCGGTTCTTCCATCCGAGTGGCTCGATAAGTGTCCTGCAGAGAATATTCACATTAATCCAACCGGTAATTTTGTTATTGGTGGGCCAGTTGGAGATTGTGGTCTGACAGGTCGTAAGATTATTGTTGATACCTATGGAGGTATGGCGCGTCACGGTGGAGGTGCGTTCTCCGGTAAAGACCCATCGAAGGTTGATCGTTCCGCTGCTTACGCTGGTCGGTATGTGGCAAAGAACATCGTCGCTGCAGGCCTTGCTGATCGTTGTGAAATCCAGGTTTCCTATGCAATTGGTGTAGCCAAGCCAACCTCTATTACCATTGATACTTTTGGGACCGGAAAAATAGATGATCGACGTATCGAAGAGGTTGTTGCCGAGGTTTTCGATCTTCGACCGTATGGCATTATGACCATGCTCGACTTGATTCGGCCGATCTATCAACAAACAGCCGCTTACGGACACTTTGGTCGTGAGCACCCCGATTTTACTTGGGAAAAAACTGATCGCGCCGACGCGATTCGCCAAGCCGCAAAAATTTAAGAAGGACTAAGTACTATGAGTATTGCAGCAGCAACAACCACTGAAGACTATAAAGTCGCTGATATCAGCCAGGCTGATTGGGGACGTAAAGAAATTACCATCGCCGAACATGAAATGCCCGGCCTTATGGCATTACGTGAGGAATTCGCTGGCAAAGAGCCGTTGAAAGGCGCGCGCATAGCTGGCTGTTTACACATGACCATACAAACCGCAGTGCTAATCGAAACGCTAACCAGCCTCGGTGCAGAGGTGCGATGGTCATCTTGCAATATCTTTTCAACTCAAGATCATGCTGCAGCAGCGATTGCTGCCTCTGGTGTGCCAGTATTTGCCTGGAAAGGCGAAACAGAAGAAGAGGCTGAATGGTGTATCCACCAGACCATCAAAGGTCCTGATGGATGGGTACCAAACCTGATTCTTGATGATGGTGGTGATTTGACAATCATGATGCACAACGACTATCCGGAATTAATGGAAGGCGTCAAAGGACTTTCTGAAGAAACCACCACAGGTGTTCATCGTTTGGTTGAAATGGCGAAAGCCGGTACCCTGAAAGTACCTGCGATCAACGTCAATGATTCTGTAACAAAATCTAAATTCGACAATCTGTATGGTTGTCGCGAATCACTGCTGGACGGTATCAAGCGGGCAACTGACGTCATGGTTGCTGGTAAAGTGGCTGTTGTGTTGGGCTACGGTGATGTTGGAAAGGGTTGTGCACAGGCATTTCGTGGTATGGGTGCTACGGTAATGGTTACCGAAGTTGACCCGATCTGCGCATTACAAGCATCGATGGAAGGCTATCGGGTTGTGCAAATGGACGATGTTGCTGATCAGGCAGACATTTTCGTTACTTGCACCGGCAACATTAACGTTATCACTCACGAGCATATGAAGAAGATGCGAAACGAGGCTATCGTTTGTAATATTGGCCACTTTGACAATGAAATCGATGTGGCTGGTCTGCGTCAATACACTTGGGAAAATGTGAAGCCACAAGTCGATCAGGTTATTTTTCCAGATGGCAAGCGCATTACCTTACTGGCAGAAGGTCGTTTGGTTAATCTTGGCTGTGCTACAGGTCACCCAAGCTTTGTCATGTCTGCTTCTTTCACCAACCAGGTGTTGGCACAAATTGAATTGTGGGAACGCAGCGATCAGTATTCAGTCGATGTACACGTTTTGCCTAAAGCACTCGATGAGAAAGTGGCGTCATTACACTTGAAGAAAATTGGTGCGAACCTAACGTCATTGAACTCAGAGCAATCAGAGTATCTTGGTATCGCTGCGAACGGACCCTATAAGCCAGAGCATTACCGGTACTAGCAGTGTAAGTAACTTCCATGGTAATAAACGAGTGGTAAACGGGTGGCAAACGTCGGTCATTAAGATGATGTTTGCCATTTCAACATGTGACCACCGTAAAAAAGCCGGGCATTCGCCCGGTTTTTTTTTGTCTTATCGGCGATCATGCAACGGTATATTGACGCTAACAGTCAGAGAGAGAGGTTGATTTACACGTGTTGCATGCACTGGTTGATTAACGGCGTTAGCGAATCGATCGTGTGGACGCCTCGAATGTGTTTTATGCCTTGTGAGACTTCCTGTGGCTCAAGCAGTAGTATAGGAAGTTATGACTAGTTATCAATACGCCGTAATTATTCCTGCCTGGAACGAAGCCGAGTACATTGAGACCTGTGTTGCTTCAGTCAAATCGGCGATGAGTCAGGTGCCATATTCTGGTCAACTGATCGTTGTGGATAATAATTCTACCGACAATACTGCAAAGCTTGCGCAGGCTGCTGGTGCGCAGGTGGTGTTTGAGCCGATCAATCAAATCTCCCGCGCAAGAAATGCGGGGGCTTATGCCGCAGCCGCATCAATGTATGTGTTTGTCGATGCTGACTCACATATAGACGCACCTCTGCTGCACGCAGCTGTTGATGCTATTGAACTGAATAACAAGGCTGGTGGTGGTGCATGGATTCGTGGTGATCGTGAATTAAACCTACTTAGTTGGTTAGGCATCAACGGTTGGAACCAGGTTTCGAAAATCTTCAAACTCGCTGCAGGGTGTTTTGTTTTCGTTCGGGCGGACGCATTCAGCGAGCTTGGTGGTTTTACGCTAAAGCGTTATGCTGGTGAAGAGCTGGCGTTATCCCGAAGTTTGCGACGCTGGGGTAAAAAACGTGGAATGGGATTTTATATCATTACCGAACATACTATCGAAACATCACTTCGAAAAATGGATTGGTATTCTTCAGCTCAGTTATTCCGGCAATTATTTTTAGCCTTACTTCCAGGTTCCATGAGCTCAAAGCGTTTCATGCACACGTGGTACGACAACTCAACCGAACGAACTCGCAATGATAAGGAATCATGACTATGTCAAAAGAGACTGATTCGAAAGAGACTGGTAAAAAAGAGTCTGGGTTTAACGGGCCTCAAATGCAAAATTGTGAATTTAATCGAGCAGATATGACTAACGCCAATTTTGATGGTGTGCAATTAAGTGGCGCTAAATTCTGGGCTGTGCTTGAAAACGCCAGTTTTACTGAATCGAACCTTGAGGCAGTAAAATTTGATGACGTCAATCTTGCGAACGCCAGCTTTAATAATATTAATCTTGGCAAAGCCAGTTTTAACAAAATCAATATGAGTCGCGCCAGTTTTAGCGATACGAATTTAAGTGATGCTGGCTTCAAAGGGGTCAACATTAGCGACACGGTGTTTGATGATGTCAATATGGCCGGTGTCGTTATTTTTAACTCGAATCTTGAAGGCATGACTATCGATGGTGTGCTGGTCAGTGATTTATTTGATGCTTACAAGAAAGCCAAAACCTAACACCGCTCTGTAAAATAAAAATTAAAACTATTCTAAAAAAGGCCTGAACAAATGCAAGAGCAACAAGCCTATGGCACGTGGAAATCACCTATCACGGCTTCTATGGTCACAACTGCCGGTGTTCGTCTGGGCGATATTGCGTTTCAGGGTGATACAGCGTTTTGGGCCGAAGCACGTCCGGAAGACAATGGTCGAACGACCATTGTCAAAGCGGGCCTGGATAGCGTAATGTGCGACCTGACATCAGTACCGTTTAACCCGCGAACTCGCGTGCATGAGTACGGCGGTGGTTCCTGGTGGGTCAACGATAAGTACCTTTATTTTGCACATTGGGATGATCAACGCTTATACCGTGTAGATCACATCAATGGACAAAACAACACACCTCAGCCTGTTACTCCTGAACCGGATATTGCGCAAGGGTTGCGTTATGCCGATGGGTGCGTCAGTCCTGATGGTCAATGGATTGTTTGTGTGCGCGAGTCTCACGATGCAACATCTGCGAACGTGCACAACGAAATTGTCGCCATTCGAAATGCCGTTGTGGCTGATGCATCGGATGCTGCCGGCAATGCTCAGTCAACCAACATTAAAGTACTGGTCAGTGGCGCTGATTTTTATTCGACACCGCGACTGTCTCCGGATGGTCAGCACTTAAGCTGGATACAGTGGACTCATCCTCAGATGCCGTGGGACGGCACGCAACTAATGTTGGCGAATGTGCAAAGCGGCGACATTAGTATTCATAACATTGAGAAAATCACCGGAAACATTGAGACTTCGGTGATGGGCGCAATGTGGACAAGCGCCGGTGAATTGGTTTATGCCAGTGATGAATCAGGTTGGTGGAATATATATCAGTACTCATCTGATGCGCAGACTATAAAGCAACTAACCCGCTTTACTGACCGCGAGGTGGGTGTGCCTGCCTGGATTTTTGGTACGCAGCGATTTGTCGAATTGGTTGACATAGAATCTGCCAGCGACGTCAACAAGTTCTCAACTGCACAATCCTCCTCTGTTCAGTCCTCAAAATCGCAGTTCTCAAATGAGAAGTCATCCACCAAGGCAAACACGGTTCGTTTGGCACTGGTTGTCACACACAATGCACGCGATCAGTTGCAAGTACTGCATTCCGATGGCCAGATTGTGCCAATAGAATCGCCTTACACAAGCATAAGCCATATTGCAGCCGACGCAGATGGGCGAGTATTAATACAAGGGCAGGCAGAGGATCAACAGGCCAGCATCGGCGTTGTTGATTGTCGAGCACAAAGCGAATCAGAACAATCGCCTCTATTAATGTTGAAGGCTGCAGCACCACTAACCATGAATTCTGCATGGTTGTCCGCTCCGCAGGCAATTAATTATCGTTCGGGTGATCATAGCGCACACGCTTTTTTTTACCCGCCTACGGCACCTGATATCGCTTGTTTACCTGATGAGTTACCACCATTGGTTGTTATGGGGCACGGTGGCCCCACCAGTCATGCAACGGCCGGGTTAAAACTTGCCATTCAGTTTTGGACCAGTCGAGGGATCGCCGTGGTGGATGTTAATTATGGTGGTTCGTCTGGCTTTGGTCGGGATTATCGGCGCTTGCTGAATGGCGGCTGGGGTATTGTTGATGTACAGGATTGTATCTCGGCTGCTCAATATCTTGCCGACAATGGCCATGTTGATCCTGCACGAATGGTTATTCGTGGTGGTTCGGCCGGTGGGTTGACGGTACTGCGTGCTTTGCAGACCAGTGACAATTTTGCTGGTGGAACCAGTTTGTACGGTGTAACCGATCTGGAGTTACTGGCAGGTGATACACATAAATTTGAGAGTCGGTATCTGGATGGATTACTCGGTGGCCCATATCCCGAACATAAAGCCACCTATGTTGAACGTTCACCGATTCACCATACCGATCAACTCAGTTGTCCAATTCTGGTGTTGCAGGGTGATGAAGACAAAGTCGTGCCACCTAATCAGTCTGCGGCCATAGTTAAGGCGGCGGCTGCCAAAGGGCTACCGCATGCCTATGTGCTGTTCGAAGGTGAACAACACGGGTTTCGGAAAACCAACAATGTGATAAGAGCACTGCAGTTGGAATTGTGGTTTTACGGACGTGTACTGGGATTCGTGCCATTTGACGATATCGATGCACCGCCAGAAGCGGTTGGTTTGTAGAGTAGTGTGGTGTAACAAGCAAACGGCGCAAAGCAGATTGTTCGGGGCGGCCTTGCGTAAAATTGCCTCAACAAGGCACCGTTTTTATGC
>CAYTJF010000115.1:0-17405 GCA_964437945.1 uncultured Granulosicoccaceae bacterium | reverse complement strand
ACGTCCACACGCTTCCCGTCAACCGTAACGGTGCCATGATCATTGTCGCTCAACATCCGTAGACGCTCAGCTGCGGTTGGAGCCTCACCTGCTACCAGCTTTTGAAACAACTCCTTGGCGTTCGTAGATGCTGCGCTCAAACCGCAAACCGCGTCTTGGACAAACGACGCTCCTCTGAATGTTTCCATACCCGTTGCACTGAGCGGACTAACTAAATAACCCTTCACCCTGGCTGAATCGGGGGTATTCAATATGTGAGCCGCTCAAAGCGGCTGCGGGATCGCTTCGCGGCCCCTTAATTGAGTAGCCACCAAAGGTGGCTGGCTTTACTTGGCTGCGATTCTCGATTTATACAACCGAGAAGTAGTTGGTTGGGCCATGAGTGCGAACAACGATGAGGTGCTTACGATGAGTGCTCTGGACATGGCATTGGAAACCAATGCTCCACCGGAAGGCTTAATTCATCATTCTGACCGAGGAAGCAACTACACCTGCAAACAATATTGCAAAGCATTGACGGGTCGAGGGATAAAGCTGAGTATGAACCGAAAGGGTAATTGTTGGGATAACTCAGTGGCAGAAAGTTTCTTCGCTACGATAAAAAAGGATCTGATTCATCGTTATAAATTCAGAACTCGTCGCCAAGCTGCCTCAGCGAATTTCGAATACATAGAAGTTTTTTATAATCGTATTCGCAAACACTCCCAACTTGGTTACACTAATCCTGTTGAATTCAAACGCAACAGTCTCCCGGCTGCAAAAGCAGCATAACCCGGTGTCCACTAAACCGAGGGAACTCCATAATGCCCTCAAACACTCAGAGAGTACCAATCAAACATGTCCGCGTGTAATAGAGATTGATGAGCCTTTTTTACACCCAAAAAAGGCTATGCCGCCACCTTCGTTGACTCAAGAAAACACAAGGTGTTTTTTGATATCTAGCAAGGTCGTTCAGAATCAAGTTTACGCAGCTATTTAAGCTCTTTGCGAGATCTAGACAAGGTACAGGTGAAGTTTATGGGCCTATCAGAAACCTATCGAAGTATAAACGTTATTTCCCTAACGCCACCATTGTGACTGGGAAGGTATTATCAATCGCGTTTATTGAATGCCAATCCCCCGTTTATTGGGTAGAGTCCATCGGACGTAAAGTTGGTGGCCAGGAACAGAACCAAACTGCCATGGAACTCCCAACACCAACCAACAATCCCATGCCAGCAGTTCGATTCGCACCGCAAAGCTAAGGGCAGAATCGAACTGGTCAGCCAAGGGGTGCCGACACGGGGGTTTTCAGTCTGTTGATAGCCCCAGTAATCATGTTGTCTTTGCAGTTGCAGTTCTCCTATTGGAGAGCGAACCGGGCCAACAGATTTCTTTACATTATCAAGATTAATGATCAAACCTGACCACGGCGTTACATCTATCGTGCTCGACAGTTTAATGAGAGGAAGCAGTGCGCCCCAAGAATAAAAGCCATCGGTATCGGCTTGATCCAGCACTTCGCCGGTATCGGTGTTGTAATTCTCACCACATAGCCGTTGTTGCCAGCTTTTTTTCAAATAGCGCTAAGCTTGATTATGCTAATGCGATTGCGCACTTGTTTTCTACCGTGCGTGTTAAGCCGAGATAGACCCAGTAATTAAGCGACGCCCATATGCGACCTCGCCAATACACATTATCCTCAACATTGTCTTTTTTCATGCGTGTGCCTTGCAACATAAATTGCGACACGTAAAGTCCTGACAGTACACCCGGTACCGATCCGCGAAATAAATGTTTGCGCTCGATAGCGGCTATATTGGAGGTCCTTCCAGCGATCCATAGTGTATAAAATACCGACGAATCGCCGATTAACTTTGTACACTAGTTTGAACCTGAAACGGGTAAGTGCAACACTGGTGACGCACCAGCAGCACCAGGCAGTTCAGAGAACCAGAATCCGAGCCAGGCATCTATGCTTGATTGCGCATCATAGTTTACATAATCACCGTTCGAATATCCCCACAACGTGTCACCCATTAATCCTTGCTGCGCTGCATCATTCAAAGTACATCCACCCCTGGCGCTACGACAGTTACCGCCGCGAGTTGAAAGTCGCAGATCGGCAGTTGACATGCTTGTGGTTGATGGATTACCAAGCAAGTGCCAGCGCGCGCTGTCAGATCCAGCTCCAGAGAGCGATAGATTCAGACAGCCATCACTACCTTGACACGCTGGTGATCCTGCTTGTTGGCCGCTGACAGGTTCACTATCCGCGGGCATATCCAATGTGACTGATTCACCGGTTAGTTGAATAAACCAGAATCCTTGTCCCGGTTGAATCGACCCATTGAGCCCTGGGTTGTTATAACCGCCACCATTTGGACCCTCAGGATCGTAGGTATACACCAACCAATCCGAGCCGTATTGGGCAGATGCGCCATTGACAAGAATATCGTCTGCAAACAGATCTGCAACAGTGGTCGAAGCAGCTGGTTGGCAAGGCAGCGATAACAGTGTCCATTGTCGATCAGGTATTGAAATGGTGTTATCGCAACGACCAGGACTCGGAGGTTCGACAACGTCACCATCAAATTTCTCCACCTGCAGAATCAGTGAAGCCAGATGCCCACCGCTATCCGGGAACTTGACCGTGACTTCATTTGAAGCCGAAAGTAGTTCTGCTGAAAAAGGAATTTCGATAGTCCCAAAAAAATCGTCTCGAGTGGACTGATCGTATCCGGCCCAATTACCAGGAACGTTAATTTGGGTACCGTTGACCATTACAACTGGCGACTTGGATCGGTTATGTTTACGTCCAATGGACATACGAAGCGTCGCTCGACCGCTGCCGGTATCAACTCCATCGTAGAAGTATGACTGAGTATCGCCACCATTGATCTTTTGTAGATAGGTGTTCGCATAGTACTTGGAACTTCTAACCGCGTTATCAAATATTATGCTATCGGCAAACGTGTATTCCAATGTGACTGTTTCACCACCAATAAGTGACAGTGACGTAGGCGCAGAATTTTCTACATTATTGCTAAACTTTGGTAATTGATCACCAAAAACCTTTAAAGACTTTCTTCGCACGTTCTGTAAGCCGTCGAGACCACGAGTAAAGTCAAGATCGATTCTCTGAGTCGCTGAATCGAGATTGTTCACCGCCACAAACAGTTTATTTGAGTCAGCAAAGGCATGAACTTGTATATCAGGATTGTCCGAGGTGACATCCACCCGCTTTCCTTTGGCTGCTTTCCAAAGATCGTAGAATAAGACGCGCGGTGTGAATTCCCAATTTTGCGGATTAGGCTGGCCAATATTTTTCGGCCGAAATAAAACGGCACCGTAGGGATTATAATTATTGGCCGCAGTTAAATGCCATGGCGACTTATCGGTAATAAACGGAATTGAATGAAGCAGGTCGTTCTCTCTTTCCAGCAAATTAAATATAATATGATTAAATGAGCGAATTGCCTGCGAGTTAGCTAAATCAGAATAGTTGTCACCAAAGCCTCTTTCTATGCCACCATATTCCGTAATTGCATGTGGTTTAACTTCCCCCCACTTAATGAAGCTATAGGCTTCAATCATGTCCAGAATTGCTTCCGAATTACTGCCCGATCGCAAACTATCTTGCCCAGCGATGTTAATACCGTCATACAAATGCGTAGCAAAGCCATCCATGTGCGCACCGGCGGTATCCATAAACATCTTTTGATATGTATTCCAATGCCCAAAGTTAGAACGTTCCAATGAAGGCCACGCACTTGAATAGCCAATAACTTTCATGTTGGCTAATTCTGGTGTTTCATCAAATTTTTTGCCTATTTCTGCAAAAAACCTGGCCATTTTCTTAAGCATTAAATCTCTGTTTGGTTGCTGCTTTTTAAAAACTTCGTCTCCCGCGTGAACAAATGGCTCATTCATTGGTTCAAATATTTCAGGACGTCGCGTATCAGAGGCCACGTTCTTAAAATACTCAGCAGCCCAAGCAGCCGCAGCCGTCAAATCAGTGTTAAAGCGTATGGCATTTCGCGGGTGTTCGGTTGAGACCAAGCCTTTTTGTACTTGCCTAACACCTGGTGGGCCACCTTTAAATGCTGGGTATTTACCAACCGACCCGGTGTCACTCACAGCTTGTGCATACGGACCCCAGAACATTCGACCCTCTATCACATCATATTCATCTAAAAACGCCCTCACATCCGCGTCTGATGCATTGCCATGCAATACAAAGTATTTGCCACGATCAAGATCGGATACTGATCCCAGGAAGCGTTGTGTGGCGTGATCGATAGTCACCGTCTGTGCAAAACACAGAGACGAAGACAATGTGAGAGCCATGGATATAACCGCTGGTTTGAAGTTGTTCATTTTTTATTTTGTAAGCATTCAGACTCAGAACAGTATATTTCTCTCTTTAGATAAAAGGTTGGGAACATATATGACAAGGTATAAACGAAAGCTGTTTTTTTGAATTTTATTCAAAGATTGCGTATGACTCTATGCCAAAAAATCGGTCCCGGTACGTAAATACACTGACTACTATGGCTCAGATTGAACAGAAAATATCACTTACTAATGAATAAATTTAGACTTAATAACTAGAACCGCGGACAGAAGTGAGCCCCATCGCGTGGCGATCATGTAATGTAAAGTTTAAATGTTGAACGTAGATTAAATTATCTCATTCAATATGAAGACCAACACCATCCGCAAACTCAACAAGTCGATATGTACGCAGCGCTGTACGTCAAAACTCTGGAAACTTTGTGTATACGACAACAGATTTTCTGTTATCTAATCCGCATTCAATTTTCGCATAGAAGTATTGATTGTCATTAGTAAAACCCACCTGTACTGGTTCTTCATGTTGAGTATCGCAACCAGATGTGTGCATTTTTTCAAATACTTTAACCTTGGATGTCGCGTCGAATACAGTTATCACGGTTGGCGCTCCAACATACGAATAATGCACGGTAACAATGTGCTTATCGTTAGCGGAAAATTCAACCCAAGCTACACGCTCATCGGATAACCAGCCATGTATTTTTCAATCGCCAACTGGCTCAAGCACCAGTACAAATTTACCTTCAAACAAACATTCGGGCACCTGAATTCTGTCGTTCTCTATAACAAGAGCCTTACCATCCAGGCTTGCTTGCTGTACCTGATTATCTGCCCATTCAAGCCAGCCAAGTTCAGTGTTGTCAGTCAGATTAAAGGTAATCGTATTATCGGTATCCTGAATTTGCGCAAGACTGCCTGTTAGGTTGCCGCGCAGCCAGCAGTCTCCGTCACACATTATTTCCCAGTGATCACGGTGTCTGTGCAGTTGCAGACTCCCTATTGGAGATCGAACCGGACCAACAGATTTATTTAAGTTATCAAGATCAATGGTCAGGCCTGACCACGGCGTTACATCTATTGTGCTCGACAGTTTAATTAAAGGCAGAAGTGCACCCCAGGAGTAAAAGCCATCGGTATCGGCTTGATCCAGCACTTCGCCGGTATCGGCGTTGTAGTTCTCACCACACAGTCGTTGTTGCCAGCTTTTTTCAAACAGCGTTAAGCTTGATTCGGCTAATTCCATTGCGCACTTGTTTTCTCCCGTGCGTGTTAAGCCGAGATAGACCCAGTAATTAAGTGGCGCCCATATGCGACCTCGCCAATACACATTATCGTTATAGGCAGGGTCGTCGCGCGTGCAGGACGGAAGACAATAGGTGCCGGCAAATTTTTTATCATTGTTGAGATAGTTGTCAATTAGGGAGCGCCGTTGTTGTTCATCGCCGATACCGGCTGCCAACGGGTAGAAGGAAGTTGGAGCCAGTGACTGGACAAATTCACCCGTTAGAAGTCGATTAGCGAAGACGCCGCGTTCATCATCCCAAAGATGAGTAGCGATGCGCTGTTTGTGCTGCTCACAGCGCTCGGACAATCTGTGCGCTTCTTCATTTTGGTTCAGGCGCAATGCCATTTGTGCGAGTACTTCGGCATCCAATGCAAGCAAACTGTTAAGACCAATATCAAATGATTCGAGCATACCCGTTTTCGGATTGAACGGCGCCGGGTCGTGAACCGGCATATTATCCATTGAAGATTCATCTTTAGCAGCGAGTTTAGTGCCTTTATATAAACCATCACCGACCTCAAGACTGGTTCCATAGGCGACCAGGCCGCTGTTGTTAAGTTCGCGACAACGCCACCACCAGTCGTGGTTTTTCAGCAGATGATCAAACGCCCAGCTTAGAAAATCGAGATCCTGACTACGCTGATACAGCACCCAAATAACATAGCTCACAATAGGCGGTTGAGATCGGTCCAGCCAGGCATCATTGCCAGTGACCAAACACGGAAAGTTTCCTTCAGGCGTTTGCCAGGCAAATACCGCTTCAATGTTTTGTCGGGCCTTTTGCGTATCAAACAGGCTCCACATCAATGCGTTGTAGATAATGTCATTCATCCATACACCGAAACCACCAAACTTATGTGTGTTCCAGTTACGTGTCAGCACGGTGTAGGGACGCTGATTGATGGTGTCGAACACATGATTCCAGGAGACCACATCATGTATTGCCACTAAACTACGCTGTGCCGGATCGAGCTCAGTCGTCGGCTCAGTTTGATCGCTTGCTTTGGGGAGTTCTGGAGTAGTGCTACGATTTGAACTTGCACTGTCAGCGTTCAGCCCGACATTAATGCGCATGGCCGGCGCTTCTTCGAGGTTATATCGTAGTACGGCAAAGCGACCGCTAGTACCTCGCGAAGCCAGATAGAAGTAACCATGTTCGTGCATTTCATCGCGCAATGCATCCAGGTCTTTATGAAAAGTGGCCATCAATGGTGCTTTTGCAGATTGGACGATGATCGATTGATCAATTTTTTGGGCAGTGCCTGTTAACACACCTTTATCTTTGTCAAAAATAAATTCTGTTCCAGGTGGTCCGCTGATGCACAGGCACACCCAGAATCGCAAACCCCATTCACCGTGCGAGCGCGATTGCCACTCAATTTGTAAATCACCGTTATGCGAGGCAGTGTCGCTAAGTTGATAGTGCCAATCCATGCACGTTGAATGGTGTTCTGTAGAAAAATTGATTGTGCTGCCGTCAATACTACGCACACCAAAGGTAAATCCTGTGTTGGAAGTTATCGTACTAAAGCTATTGCCACGTGCGGAATAAATAGTGGGTGTCAGCTTAAATCCGCTGGATAAATGACTTAACTCGGCTGGTAAATCCGGGTTCCAGGTGCCCCATCCAATATCTCTGTCGGTATTCTTCGTGCGTTGGTTACTCATATTTCATCCCAGGGCATCATCTCTGTATAACAACTTCCGGCGCATCATCCCAGGCATCCAGTATCTCGGCCGTTGTCGCTAAAATAATTTGCTGATCGAAGCGTGGATAAACCAAATCCAGACACGCTTGATGTGATCGCATATCTGAACTTGCTGTGGCGTCGGTAACCACTACGACACAAAACCCAAGATCAACAGCTGACAGCACGCTTGCCATCACACAAACATCGGTTTCTATCCCAAAAATGATTAAGTTACGCGCGGTTGAGGATTGCACGGTATTTACAAACGACAGATTTTTAAAAACATCATAAGTGGGTTTGTCAAAGGTTTGTGATGGGTCTGCCAATGGTTGTATCTGCGCGTGCAGCTCCATCATTTCCTTGCCTGCTACCGATTGGGTGACTGACTGCCAATGATGGTAATAGTCTCTCCATTGACCTTTTGCGTCCGCGGGTGCATGTGGTGTTATAAAACGTGTGAACAAACATCGGTCGGTACTTGCTTTAGCCAAACTGACACAATTGGGCAAAATGGATAAACCTTCCGGACAGTACCAGTCCCCTGGCTCCAAAAAAAGTCGCTGTATATCGATGCAGATAAAATAATCGTTTTTGGTTAGTGAAAGATTCATTGGTTTAGCACGACAGTGTGTTTGGAAGACCAGCTAACGATCACTGACTGACCAACAGCAAACACTTTTTCACCAGTGTTTTGGACAAATACTTTGATAAATTGTTGTCCGTCCACCAGTACTTCATCATTACGCAGAAAATAAGTCAGACTGCTGCCGGCAAACACATGCTGCACGACTACAGCTGGAATCTGATTATCCTGTTCAGTCGCCAAAGCGGATGTGTCTATACTTACAGACATTTTCTCAGGACGTACAGCCAACTGACACTCGCCGTTATCCAAAGAGTCGTTGTAGCGCAAGTGATCTGTAGAATTGGAACTCGACGGAAGTGTGACATCATAACCATTAGCAAGTTGAGTTTTACCATCGCTTGTTGTCGCTATGAAAATATTGGCCTCTCCCAAAAATTGGGCAGCGAACAGATTGCAAGGTTGCTCGTAGATTTCCAGGGGTGTGCCCTGTTGTACTAGTCTTCCATCATTAAGAATCCCGATTTGATCGCTCAATGTCAGCGCTTCTTCCTGATCGTGAGTCACCAGTATGGTGGTAATACCAATTTCGCGTTGAATGCGCTTGAGTTCTATCTGCATTTGCAAGCGCAGAGCTTTATCCAACGCACTTAACGGCTCATCCAGCAGTAGCACACGTGGCTTAATGATAATGGCTCGAGCCAGAGCAACGCGTTGTTTTTGTCCGCCGGAAAGTTGCGCGGTACGTCGTTTTTCATAGCCGGTTAACTCTACCAGTGCCAGGGTTTCATTTACTCGCTGACGAATTTCCGCCCGCGACAGGCCGCGCACTTTCAACCCAAACGCGACATTGTCGTAGACCGACATATTCGGAAAAAGCGCGTAACTTTGGAACATCATGCCAACGTCGCGTTTATTAACCGCAACGTCTTGAATGGCTTCATCACCAAAGTACACGTCACCGATATCTTGAGATTCGAACCCGGCAATCACGCGCAACAGCGTTGTTTTACCACTGCCCGATGGACCCAGTAACGCATACAAGAGACCGTCATCAAAATCAATTGAAACATTATCAAGTGCTTTAAACTTGCCAAAGCTCTTGGTAACTGCACGCACGCTAACTGAAGACATCAGCGGTCTCCACCGAATTTATAGTGGCGAGCTACGATCAACAGCAGCGTCATGGACACAACAATAATAATGGTTGATATCGCATTGATCTCTGGTGTGAACCCTTTACGAATGGCCGTGTAAATTTCTACTGGCAATGTGGTGACACCTGGAACCGATAGAAAGTAAGAAATAACGAACTGATCAAACGAAACAGCAAAGGCAAACAACATAGCAGCAGTGATTCCTGGCAATAGATAGGGAATGGTGACCATAGTCAGCACTTGCAATGAGTTTGCGCCCAGCGAAGATGCAGCTTCCTCTAAATGCGGATCGAAACCTCTTAGTCGAGCCGATACCACGATAATAACGTAGGGTAGCGCCAAAGCTACATGGCCAAGCACCATAGCGTGTAAGCCGCGCCCGATGCCAGTCCAGAAAAAGAAAATCAGCATCGATGTACCAATGATCAGCCAGGGGATGGCGATCGGCGGAAACAAGAGTACTTGTAAAACGCGTTTTCCACGGAAACTGTACCGAAAAAACGCCAGTGAGGCAGCGGTACCGAGCGTACCCGCGATAATGGTTGTGGTCAGCGCAATCCACAAACTATTCCAGCCAGCTTGTACCAGTTTTTCGTTGTTAGCCAGTGCTGAATACCAGTCCAGCGTCCAATCCATGGGTAATTGATACAAAGGGGAAGCGTTGAATGACATAACTGCCATAACGAGTATCGGTATATAAAGAAAGAACAGCATCAACGCCAAATAGATGCGTCCAAGCTTGTTAAGTACATTGGTGAGCTTTCGACTTTTCATTATTTTGACAGCAGTCGGTCCCTTACCTGAAATTTCCAGAGTGTTTTAATAAGGGCGTGGTGCAAGCAAAAATAAACAACACGATAACTAACATAATAAATGACAACGCAGCGCCAAGTGGCCAGTTAAACACGGCAGTAAATTGATCTTCTATAACGGTCCCGATAAACGTTCCCTGCCGACCGCCAAGAATCCGCGGCTCCATAAAAGAGCCAACAACAGGGACAAAAATAAGTACCGCTCCGGCTAATATGCCCGGCAATGCCAATGGCAGTACAATTTTTCTCAGCACCAATAAACGACTGGCACCGAGCGAACGTGCAGCTTCGATAAGTTCATCATCAATTGTCTGCAGTGAAATATAGCAAGTGAGTATCATATAAGGCACGTATGAATGTACCAGCCCCAAAAGTATAGCCGGATAGGAAAACATTAACCCCAGAGAACCGAAGCCGGGTATCAATGCATTCACGGCGGTTTCCAGCACACCGTTTCCGCGCAAAACCATGGTCCAGGAAAAGATGCGTACCAAAGCGTTACTCCAGAATGGCAGAACTATTAGCAGAAATAACGCTTCGCGCCAGCGACCGCGAACGGTCTTGGCCAATACCCATGCGCAGGGGAAACCGAGCAATAAGCAGTAAAATGTTACTTCAGCGCCGAGCCTGAACGAGCGCAACATCAACGTTTGATAAAAATCCTTGTGAACGAACGCTTGATAGTGTTCAAGCGTAAACTCGGCCACTCTTGAGCCCATTGGCGTTTGGGTGAGAAAGCTGAAATACAACATGGCTGACAGCGGAAGAAAAATCGTAACGGTCAACCATAGGTAGGCAGGGCCAAGCAATACGGATAAAGCGCGCCGTTGGCTGTGGCGCGCTTTAACGTTAGACATAATTTATTCCTGCATATAAGTCTTCGTTTCCTGCCACAGTTCCAGGAGTTGTTCACGCAGCTCATCTTTCATCGGATTCATAAACTGTACATTGGCAATTTTCTCTGCATCTCCGAGCACAGCGCGGTTAAACGCCGTCTCAGGCAACCCGGCGTTGGCTTTGGCATTCGCCGAGGCAGGCGCACCGACATCGGTATCCCATTTGACATAAAACTCCGGATCAATCATCCAGTTTATAAACTGATGCGCCGCATCAACATTGGGTGCATCCTTGGCAACAGACAATCCGTCCAACCAACCAATTGCACCTTCTTTGGGAATAACAAAACTCACCGGGAGTTCAAATTGATTTTTAGCACGCGACGCACTGCCGCTCCAGTAGGTGGCAAGATCAAATTCTCCAGCAGATAGAAACTGATTCCACTCGTTCTCCGATGACCAGAACGTTCTGATCTGTGGCTTTAGTGCACGAAGTTTTTCTTTAATCGCATCAAGATCGGATGGATTATTCATATCCTGGCCCAACGCAATTGCAGCAAGTTGCACAGCTTCCACAGCGTCATCACGAAAGCCAACGCGACCGGCATTGGCCGGATCCCATAGCGCTTCGATGGTATCTGGTGGTGTTTCAAACTTTTCGTCATTAACCGCAAATGAGGTCAAACCCCAAACCCAGGCGACGCCATACGTTTCTCCGTCAACGAGAAAGTTAGCGTTGTCCAACATACCCGGGGACAAATCTGCCGCATTACTGATTTTTTCCATATCAATCGCCTGGATCAGATCTTCATCTTTAGCCTGCAGAGTAAATGCTGAATTAATTAAAACCACATCGTACGCACCAGGGTTAGTGCGCAGTTTGGTCAACATTTCCTGCTCGGAAGAAAAATTTTCATGCTCGACTTTTATACCGGTGCTCTCTTCAAACATTTCCAGAGACCAGGACTCATCGGTACCATATCCTTGCCAGTTAAGCACACGAATGGTGGTATCGGCATTTGCCAGACTCGAAAGCAACATTGAGCCAGCGACAATCGCAAGCATGAGACCGCGCTGAATAAAAAAACTGAAAAGGCTACGGCTATTCGGTATTGGTTTTGATCTATCCATTGAATTTCCCTCGATCGGTGAACATTTTGTTTTGGCTGGTTAATCCTCGCGTATTTGTGCATACCGGGTCAAGGGCTGCCGTATCAAGGTCGGCATTGCTTTACGGTATTAATTGCCTGCGAGGCCCGGTAGCAGTATTGTCGGACAGTTTTTCTTATATCAAGCTCGTTGTACCAACCAGGCTAACCCACATTGCGAGCATGTCGAATCGGTGTCAATCGAGCGGACAAACAGTGTTCAATTAGCACACAGCAAAGCCAGAATCACGTGGCAGAAGTCGTCTGACAAAGTAAAACAGCTTACCAATCTGCACAATGATCGGCGCTATGATCGGCGTAGTCATCAATGATGCGTCCAAGAATATTGGCAAACCGGTATTCATGCCTGTGTTCCAGTTCAATACCCTGTAAATATTGCCCCTCGTACAGCGTCAGTGTATCCGCTTGTTGATCGGTACGCGCCAAATACACATGTTTGATATTCGGGTGTGCGTCCCCTTCCATACAATGATAGGTTTTGAAGAACTGATATTCGACAAGCTCAATATTCAGTTCCTCCTGCACTTCTCTGACCAGCGCAAACTCTGGCGTCTCTCCGGGCTCAACATGGCCACCAAACAAATCCCAATGATTCGGAAATGGAATTTCAGGCTTGTCGTCGCGCAGATAAATCAGCAATTTTCCATCTGCATCAAAAATCAATGCGGTAGCCACTTCAATCATGTACACCTTCCGCTAACTGCTATTAGCCAACTTGTGTGGGTATATTCCAGCATCTGTCAATTCCTGAAAATACAATTGCACTGCTTCAAGATCTGCGGCGTAGGTAATCCCTTTCCATTTCTCTGTGCTTTGTAAAACCTTGAAAGTAGCCTCACCGTTACGAATAGCCAGATCAACCACCTCCGGAAGGGTGTACTCATCTTCAACAAGATCGCTGGTATTTTTTAAGAAAGCCTTAAACTCTTTTTCAAACACAGAGAAAACAGCCGGCTGGAAACCCCAGAATGTCATCGATACGAGCGAATCCATTTTAATAGGTTCATTCACATCCGAATTGTCGTATCGAAGTATTTGCGATTTGTCTGTCTGGATGTTCCTGACTTCACTCACAGATTCAAGCAAGCCATCACCGCCAACCGAACACACACCACGGTTCACTCCACCTGAGAGACTTAGCGTATTTTTTAGTTTATAACCCACCAGAGCACACGCTTTGGGATTTTGTTCATGCTCGTTGAGATACTGGCCGATAGACTTGAACCCTTGAGTACCGAAATAATCATCGGCGTTGATTACAACAAAAGGATTGGAGATATATTGTTTACAAACGAGTACCGCCTGAGCTGTTCCCCAGGGTTTTGTTCGCGATGGTTCAGGATGCTCGCCATTGTCGTTGTCCATAAAGCCGCTTGAATGCTGAACAACAAAGTCGACTCGTAACGCGTTGCCGTATTGCTGCAATCTGCTGGAGAACTCGGTTGTGTCACGTTGTTCGTTTATGACAAAGATAATATGTTCAAACCCGGCCTTTATTGCATCGTATACGCTGTACTCGAACAACGACTGTCCGACAGGACCGACGGCCGCCAGCGGTTTATCACCTCCAAATCTTGTGCCCTTACCCGCTGCCAGTATAACCAGAGTCAGTGCCATGACAGGCCAAGACAGCCTCGAAAAAAACACGAATTACAGAAAAGCACTTTTCTTTCCATTGCTCAATAGAAATACCACGAACACACATATGCCGGTGCTGGCAAGCAGTATGGTGGAGAGCGCAGCGGCAATACCAAATTCACCGTCAAGTACCGAGACATAAATATGTACCGGCATGGTGATGGTTTTACCGGTATATAGAATAAGTGTTGCCGACAGCTCATTAATAGCAGTTATAAAACTCATCATGGCGCCGGCTATCAACCCGGGCACAATGAGCGGAATCGTCACAAACGCAAATACCCTGATCGGGCTTGCACCCAGACTTGCAGCAGCCTCTTCTATCGACGGTTTTACCTGACGCAGGCTGGAAGTCGTTGACCGAACACCATAAGGCAGTCGCCTGATAAAAAGAACCAGAATAATAATGGCACTGGTGGCCACCAGATCCGCAGGCCATCGGTTGAACGTAGTTACAAAGCCTATAGCTAAAACAATACCGGGTACAAGATAGGGCACCATCAGTATCGTATCGAGCATGCCAGACACACGGCCCTCTCTACGCACAATAAGGTAGGAGATCATGCCGCTGACCAAGGCAATGAACAAGACAGCTGTGCCGGCAAACGCAAAACTGTTTACCACTGCGCGTGAAATTTCATGTATCACGCGTTCATAGCTATTCAGACCGAACCCACCGGTAAACACGGGTCCTTTGGTTTCAAGAAAAGAGGTATAGATAACAACAACGGACGGAATCACACTGCACAGTACGATGGTGTAGCAAAGCACGGTTACCAGCCATGAACGCCAACCGCGCAATTTAACTGGTCTTGATACATTTGTCAGTGAACTGGCATAACGCCGTTTGGACATAATATGGCGTTGCAGCAACACAGCAACAATCGATATGCCAATCATCAACATCGATATGGTAACGGCAAGCGTTGGGGGTCCACCCAGTTCGGATGTGTATTGACTGTAGGCAACGGTAGAGAGTGTGCGAACTTTGCGACCAATAATTGACGGTGTTCCGAAATCGGCAATCGACAACACAAAGCTCAGTATGGCGCCGGTGCTCACGGCAGGGAAAACCAGCGGTAACGTCACCTGCCGGAAACGTTGAAATGCCGTGCAACCAAGATTCTCCGCCGCCTCTTCCAGACTTTTATTGATCGACGAAAACGCGCTTTCGGTCATCAGATACACGAACGGATAGAATTTTAAACTGAACACCAATACGATTCCAGTATACCCATATATCGTTGGCGTACTAATACCGAAATACTCGAACCAATTGGTTACCACACCATTTGCACCGAAAATCATTATCCACGCATAAGCACCAATGAACGGTGGTGATACGAGTGCCAGCACAGCCAAAGTCGATATCAGCGCTTTGCCCGGAATGTGGTAACGCGACATGCAATACGCCAACGGAATGCCCAGCAGACAGGCACCGAGCATGCCCAGCACCCCGACAATCATTGTATTTTTAAGTGCAGCAAGGTAGTACTTGTGTCCAAGAATCTTGGCATAGTTTGCCAGCGTGAACTGGCCGGTATCAGCGTCAGCAAAACTCAACAGAAACACTTTGCCTATGGGTAGAAAAAGCAGTATGGCGATGCTGATAATCGTTGCGATCAGCACTCCAGTCCAGAAGTCCGGTTTAAGCTTCTGAAGCCATGAGCCTCGGTAAGTTACCGCCGATGTCACAGACGCTTTCCTGTGTCGCCGGTTTGAAAAAAGCTGATCTTGTTTTTATTAATGGCGAGCCCAACACGCGAGCCTTCACTTAACGATACATACTCTTTTTTAGGTTCGCTGATAATCTGCACTGAAGCATTATCAGAAGTCTTGACTGTCAGCCTGAGTTCCCTGCCTGCAAAACTATGATGCAGGACTGTTGCTGGCATATGAATGTATGAATCAGGTTGCGTTGCAGTATCACCTTGCAGATGCAAACGTACATGTTCCGGACGAAACGAGGCAACCGCATTTTCCACAGCATCCACCGACAGGCCGCTGGCAGGTATATCAGTCCGCGTTCCGCCTATTTTCAGCTGTCCAGATTCTTCGCTCAACGGTAGAAAATTATTGGTACCAACAAATGAGGCAACGAAACGATTGGCAGGTTCATTGTAGATACTCCATGGTGCAGCACTTTGCTGGATGACCCCTTTATGCATGACGCAAACAAAATCTGACATCTCTAACGCTTCTTCCTGATCGTGGGTAACATAGATTGTTGTTATACCAAGCTTCTGTTGCACGGCTCGAAGCTCGGTGCGCAAATCGATTCTGAGCTGGGCATCCAGATTAGACAATGGTTCATCCATCAACAGCACCTTCGGGTTGGTCACCAGTGCCCGGGCAAGTCCAACCCGCTGCTGCTGACCACCGCTGAGCTCGTGCGGCATACGTAACTGAAGTTGATCGAGTTGTACTACTTTTAGAATATCGCTGACCCGCGATTGAATTTCCGACCGAGGTACCTTGTGTTGCTTTAAGCCAAACGCGATATTTTTCGCAACCGACAAATGTGGAAAAATAGCGTAATCCTGAAACACCATGCCGATGTTTCGCTTATGAACAGGCACCCTGTCCAGCGACTGCCCATCGACCTGCACAGAGCCTTGATCCTGTTGATGAAAACCGGCAATGGTTCTGAGCAGCGTGGTTTTTCCACAACCACTCGGGCCAAGCAATGTATAGAAGGAGCCGCTTGGAATATCGAGCGAAATATCCTGGAGTGCAATGACCGAGCCATAGCTTTTCTTGATATTGGTAATCTGAACCCGTGCCACTGTGTTGCCAGTTATAAACGTTAAAACGACAAAAGGCTGTTGAGCAGGATCACTCAACAGCCCTTAAGTCTGGTTTCAAACACTATTGAATCTACTGAACTTCAAGCAGCATTTCACCCCAGGCCTCAACCAGTTTATCCCTGTTTTCTGCAGCCCAGGTGCCGTCATAATCAATGGCAGGAAAATCTGCCAGCGGTGTGAGTTCAGGCACAGATTCCACATCGCTGCGAACGGGTCTTCTGCCCACTGATGCAACCACGGTCTGCGCATCCTTGGAATTCATGAAATCAAGAAACGCCTTGCCGCCTTCTGCGTTTTTCGCACCTTTGAGCAGTGCCATTCCATCTGGCACAATCGATGTACCTTCGGATGGATAAACAATTTGCACCGGACCACCACCGAGTTTGAAACGAAGCGCCGCATCTTCGAGTGTCACACCAACGGCCAGCTCGCCGTCATTGACAAACTTCGGCACAGCGCCCGAGCTGTTGGACAGAATGAAATTGCCGAGTATGCCTTTGTACACTTCCCAGCCTTTCTCTTCTCCAAAGGCCTGCAATACAGTGGCAAGCTGAATATAGGAAGATCCGGATTTATCGGCACGTGCAGATGAGATCATTTCACTGTATTCAGGTTTTGCCAGGTCTGCCCAGCTTTGCGGAATCGGCTTTCCGTCAAGCTTGCTCTCATTGACAATAAATACACTGACCACGGCAGTGAATGGCAACCATGTGCTTGGCCGCAGACTCGGATTGATTTTATCAGCCTCAGCCGGCTCATAGGTTTCGAACAATTCGGCATTGGCATCGAGAACCGCGCCACCAACACTCCAGATAACGTCGGCGCCGTTGCCCTCTCCCTCGGCCTTGATGCGGTTCATTAATTCACCGGTGCCAGCCTTGACAATTTCAACCTCCATACCCGACTGCTCACGAAACATCGGGACCATCTCATCAACAATAGCTTGCGGGGCTGCCATGTAGACCGTAACAGGATCAGCCGCCATAGCCGGCGCAACGATGCCCATTGCCATGCTCAATGTGCCAGTCGCTACCAAGGCAACTAAATTTTTTAGCCTTAGTCCCAGACTTATTCTTAACCTTTTTCCAAACT
>CAYTJF010000114.1:0-17427 GCA_964437945.1 uncultured Granulosicoccaceae bacterium | reverse complement strand
TTTGGCGTGGCGGGACATCGAATCGTTACCTGATTCGTGCCTGTAGGCTGCGTAAAGAATACTCGCCTACTATCTGGATATTCCATTAGCCGCTGTTCATGACCTCCCCCAATTACCCAACTGCGCGCACTGCATCATTGATGTTAAAGAACAGCAAAGAAAAGTCATTCAAATAGCAGGGGTGCCTACTGAAGAGACCGAGTGGTCAAACTAATAGTGATCTGAACCGACAATTCGTGGCCTTTCCCCTGAGCTGTCTTAACGTCTTTTTCAATTATCTTTCCGGAAAGTGCGTACGCCACGCACTCTGGGTACCTGTTGTTAGGGACAGGTTTTTTGACAGCTCCGGTTTATTGCATGGCTGTGCACCGAATCCAGCGCCCCACGCGGCTGCTTGTGGTGTGAAATAAAGTCGGTGTACCGTCTCTGCGCCCAAATCTTCTTCCCTGGAGAAAACACCAAACCCATCTTCAGAAGGCATACCAACATTGTCTCGGACATAGTCGATGAATCGCCCGGGCCATTTACCAATCTCGTACATTGCACGAAGATCATTTTCAAATTTACCACCTTTAAATTCTATATAGCACCAGTCCACAAAGCGCCTCATTCAAATAGTAGTCAACTAGAAAACAATAATTTTAATATGCTGATGATCTATAAAGGCCCTTAGCCACTAATATGACCGACCATAACTACGAGTTAAATCGCGTAATTGTGTTAACAATACCTCCTGGCCTTCTGTCACTCGCCACGGAGCAGCTTCGGATAGTCCACCCATAGAAGCCATTAAAGGAATATCTTCCTCACCATGTTCTACAACTAATGTCATTGCCCAGTGTTTGAATTCTCGCGCCGGTACCATTTTAGACTCAACTGTTTTGACATTCTTATGCCGACGATCATTCTTTATTTTTTCAAATAGAGAATTAATGGCAGGTTCCGGCCCCTCCAGTACCTGTGCGAACAGGTTTCTGTATTCGTACAACACCAACGCACCAGTAATTCCTTGACTCACATTATATTTACGCGCACCACCTAATATCGAAGCCAGCTCTACTTCACCACCTGAATTTCTTTCAGGCAACAAACTTTTGCTATGGTATATCAACCGATAACAGGCTTCAGAACCCCCGTTATCATTTTCAGTTTTATTCACCATTTATAAGCTCCTTTGTCAATTTTCAAAGCTGATAACTTTTCGTGATAACTGACATAGTCGATATATCTGTTTCAGTAACGCTACGAAATTCAGTCATGGAACTATGACTCCCCGACCAACAAATCGACGATTTTTAAAATCATCAATGGCCTGATTAATGTTATCCAGCGAAAATTCGGTGTAATGCATTTTTACCAAACCATCGGCATTGAGTTCCATCAATTCTACTAACTCGATATAGTCGCCAACAAGACTGCCACCAATCTTGATCTCGTTGACAACGAACTCCAAGGTCGGAATTTCGATAGTGCCACCATAACCAACAACAATAAGCTCACCTCCTTGACGTAAGAGCTTCCAACAAATGTTTTCGACACCAAGTTCTCCAACAAAGTCAATGACGACGTGGCTACCACCATCGGTAACATCCTTCACTTGTTCAATTAAATCTGGTCCACCATCAAGCACTATATCGGCGCCAAGTTCCTTCGCCAATTTCTGAGCACCCGGCTCGCGATCGACAGCAATCACCCGGGCCCCACAAAGATGTTTCAAGCATTGAATGGCAATATGACCTAGCCCACCCACACCAAGCACTGTCACATAAGCACCAGGATGAACCAATCCAGCGGCACGCTTCGCGGCCCGGTAAGCTGTGATGCCGGCATCGGCCATTGGTGCCACGTCCAGTGGCGTTATATTGGTGTTTAATTTGATCAGTGAGCTTTCGTTGGTAATAAAGTATTCCGCAAACCCACCATCCAGGCCAAGACCAGGAAACAGACCCTGCTCACAATACATATCGTGTCCATAACGGCAGTTCAGGCAAATTCCGCAGCTACGGTGTGGATGACAGATTACAGCGTCGCCTGCTTTTACAGATTTAACATTGCTGCCAACATCCTCGACCCATCCAGCATTTTCATGGCCCATTGTATAAGGCAGTAGACTACCTTCCACATCCATGAGATCTTTCCAGACACCCTCAATTATGTGAAGATCTGTACGACACAATCCTGCAGCACCAACCCTCACAACAACATCGTCGGGTGAATTGATAGTTGGAGCGGCTACATCTTCGATCTTCAGCTGAACATTCATTGCCGGATCATATTCGTACAATCTTGCCGATTTCATATTGATGTCCTTATTTTTAGCCTTATTATCGATTTGGGCGATTCAGTAAAATCAAATGTCATGTTTATGATCGACCAAGCAGTTCCGCCCCGCCACCTAGAGCAGGACCTTCAGTGGGATCGGCCTCGCCTTCTGCCAAATCCCCAATCAGTGTCTCGGTGGTCAGTATCAGGCTTGCAACAGATGCGGCGTTTACTAGCGCGCTAGCGGTGACTCTGACTGGGTCGATGATGCCAGCTTCAAACATGTCTCGATATTCACCATCAGATGCGTCATACCCCTGTCCCGGTGATGCGGACGACACTTCCGTTATAACCGCTTTTGGGTCAGTACCCGCGTTGTAAGCGATCCGTTCTATCGGTCGGGTCAGAACTGATCGAACCAAATCAACGCCTGTGCGCACATCGCCAGCGTTTGCGAACATCACCTTGTCCAAACAACCGCTAATCTGAGCTAACGCTGTACCGCCACCGGCAACAACGCCATCTTCGGCAGCTGCTTGAACCGCACAAAGCGAGTCTTCAATTAGTTGAATTTTACGTTTCTGCTCCACCGGTGTGAAGCCTCCGACGTTGATGACGGCCACACCACCAGATAGTTTCGATAAACGCTCGCGTAATTTATCCTGTTCGATATTGGGTGGAGCTACATCAAGTTGCCGCTGCACTTGATCGCGTCGCGCTTTGATTGCCGCACTATCACCATGACCGCGAATAATACTGGTGAGCGAGGAACTCGCCACTACTCTTTCAGCTCCACCCAGTTGCTTAAGTGAAACATCTTCAATTTTACGCCCCAACTCTCGGGCCACAACTTCTCCATTGGTCAAGATAGCCAGATCATCCATCATCGCTGTTCGCCAATGTCCATATTCAGGGGGATGAACAATTAAGTATTTTCCTATTCCGTCGTCATCCATTAAAGAGACAACTACTGTCGGCGCAATTTCCTCAGCAATGATCAACAGAGGTCGGCCTTCTTTTTCGGCAATCTTACGTACATTCACGAGAACATCAGGACTGAGAATCTTGTGATCGGTCATCAGAATCAGCGGATTTTCCAGCACCGCTTCCATTTTCTCTTCATCAGTTACCATGTGATGCGACAGATAGCCGCGCTCAAACGACATACCCTCAACAACATCAAGTGTCGTTTCAACCGTCACAGAAAAATCAGTATTAATCACTCCCTCTCTACCAACACGCTCATAAGCCTCAGCAACCAGAGTGCCTAGTTCAGGGTCGGTGGCTGCAACAGTGGCTACTGCCGCTAAGTAGCCTGGGTTTTCATCACAGGAAAGGGCAGACGCTTCCAGGTTTTGCAGTATTTCCTCGACAGCGAGATTAATACCTTTACATAGATCAACCGGTTTTACATTGCTATCCGTTTTGCCAACCCCTTTTTGAATCAAAGCATTGGCTAGTACTATGGCTGTAGTTGTGCCATCCCCGGCAACTTCATTGGTTTGCATGGACACTTCTCTTACCACTTGCGCACCCATGTTCTCAAACCTATCCGTCAATTCGATTTCAGCTGCGATTGATACCCCGTCCCGGGTTATTATTGGCGTCCCTATTGGGCGGTCCACCATCGCGTTTAGCCCCTTGGGGCCGAGCGTCGGTTCAACCGCCGCTGCTAACTGAGCAACGCCTTTTGCAAGCGCGTGTCGCGCAACAGTTCCGTGAACAAGTAGCTTTGCCATAACGTCGAATCATCCTTTAATAGTTGAAAATTCAATTGGCTTACAAGAGATTGGTTTTTTTGTACTTCTATCCGCCTCCATCAAGAGCTGAGGGTGCAACTGGGTTTCGTATAAAATTGATAGGCACCGGACCGGAATTCTCAATGCGTAGTTCCTTGTATCGAGCGTTTTTAAGCCCGCGGCAAAGTGCACCATTAAATTCCATGTTTATTCGAACTCCCCGACTTTCAGAAAGATAGGCACTTAAACTATTAGAACTTAATCTTTTACCGACCCAGGTCACAAAGGCAAAATCGGTGTTTGTTTTTGCCAAACCCCGTGAGAATAAAATGGAACGATAGCGCGGCTTTTGTTTTACCGCTTCATCCTCATGGAAGACTGTGGCATCGAAAGTTTGCATCGTCATATCAACAATTTCCAAATCTGCGAACCCCTGTCTTTTCAGTGCCAATAGAACTGATTCCTGACGACGGATGAACGCCTTCTCCTGGAATTGGTTCCGCAAGGCACTCAAATCGTCGCCATTACAATACTCAGCAAACACATCACTGAAATCACGATTCCCGTTAACACCCGCATTGATACGATCACCAAAACAATGATCATTGAGCGTTATTTTTGCATCGCGAACCCAGCTCAATTTCTCGATCTCACTTCGCATATCAAACGCCATGAGAAATGCAAAGTTAGGAGAACACCAGTAGGTAGGAAGTCGAAATTCAACTTCCACGCAACGTTCATCGCAACCCACTTTCACAGTCTCTACAAAGCCCATTGTGGTAACGGGTTCGTCCAGTTCCGGGTCCATCACATGCTCCAAACACCCCAGAACTTCGGCTTCGAGTTTAGATCTATCCAAATTCATTGAACCGCCCCGCCTACCCTGCAGCGGCCAGTTGCACCGGCGACTTCTGAAGCTGCTTTAACTTTGCCTTGACATCTATATCGTAAAGTTTTGCGGCATTAAGCCCAAGAATTTTTTCTTTGTTCTCATTGTTTAGTTGTACGCCACGTTCTGCGGCAATATCTTCGGGAATTTCGAAGTCCCAAAATTTTTCAACCAACCATTGAGGTGTCCAAATTGCATAGTCTGAACCGAACAGGATTTTGTCTTCACCAACCCAAAACAGCAACTCAGCCAGGATTTCAGCAAAATAGCGTTCTCGCGTGAAAATAAAAGGCATCGCAACGGCCAGACCAGCGTAGACATTGGTCTCTTGTGTAGCAATCCAGCAGAACTCGTCCAGGCGAGGTAGACCGCAATGCTCAACAATCCAATTTAGACCTTGAAAATCTGTCGCCGCATGATCCACGTCGCGAACATCAAAGGAATCCAGACTGAGAGGAATTATTGTCGGGCCCTTATGAACATGAATATTCTTGATGCCAAGCTTCTCACACAACTCAAAACACTTGTATGCAGCAGGATCATTAAGTCGCCACCCTTTACTGTCCCCGTTCCATTCAGCGGTGTACATCTTTACACCTTGAATATCGTACTTATCTTTTAAAAATTGAATATGCTCAAGCGCCTTTTTACCGTCACGAGGGTCAAAAGCGCCATTAACGATAAATCGCTCCGGATTGCGGGCAGCCATCGACGTGCTACGCTCAACGCTGGAAAAACCGTTTTTGTAAAAGTCCGAAAGCACGGTTGTTTGAATAATCGCAACATCATCAGGACCGTCGACAAACAGATCACGATAAATATCATCTTCAGAGTATTTCTCGAATTTCGATTTTTCCCAAAGCAGTTCAGGTGGACTCAAATTCGAGTGATAGGCGTAAAAACAATCAATAAATTGCTTACCATGAATATTGCTTTGATTCTCTGGGCTACCATCCCAAAAATGGGTATGTCCGTCGAGTACAAAGATCTCTTTCCCATCGGCTGTTTTGTACATTTCATCTCCTCGATACTGTTACTCTATTAAAAGCATTTGTGCTTAATCAGCTATAATTACGGCCCCTTTCGATCATGCATTCGAGTCATTCATCTGCGTACAAACCAGCGTTTTTTTCTAGCTTGTACACCAACCACAATGAGTTATTCGATGTACTCAAACATGTCTTCCATATTTCCATACAGAATGACGGTGTTGTCATCAACACGTACCATCCGTCCGTAATGAGTAGAGGTGTTCACTTCAAAGGTTTCCGCATTCATTTCACGACCCAGGTAATCACTGATCTCGTCCATCTTGAAGACCAGTTGACCTTCACCGTCTATGCGTATAGTTGCAGGATTGTGTGTGATTGTTACTGCTGGGTCCGTATCCATGAACTCGGCTATTGCACGAGCTTCAACGGAATCGTTCATTGTCACACCACACTGGTATGAAATTGTCTGCTCGAACTCGATATCTTTCATCGATTTAAAAATATTCTGCCGAGACGCATCACGCGCTATTTGTGACATGATTATTACTCCTGTTGATTAGCGGCTAAGACCAAGTTCTGTAAAAATCTGATCAACTCGTTCGTTTGAAATTGCCTTCACTTCCTGAAAAGATACCGGCTTTGAATGTGGTTGAGACCAGATCGGTTGCAAAGTGTTTGCAGCTTTTTCAGCCAAATCTGCGTGCTTTTTAACCCAGGACTGAAACAACTTTTTATTACTGGCGCTGTGTTCTTTGTCGTTGATCAGCAAATAGATCAGATCTATGGTATTCGCCAAATTGCGTTCATAGTCTGCCTCCGCTGCTGAGATCACTGATGGAGTAATAAAATCGCTGTTAGCTGCGGCAATCTGCATGAGAAAACCAGATCGGAACAGTTCTCCAACCAAGGGTTCGAAGATGAGATTTACCGCGAAATACTGCTCCAGATAATCTTCGGCGCCCATAATTGATTCAACGGCTTCACGCACTCCTTGCCAGATTGGATCTTCAAGCCAGGCTTTTTTACCCAGCTCATCATCCCATCCATCTATGTCCATACCAATCTCTGCAAGATAGAGCGTAATGTCTTGCGCTAACCTCAATTTGTACGATGAATTAGTCAACGTCGCATTGTTGATCATCTGTGTGAAACCATATCGCTGTGCTTGCATCAGAGAAGTTCCCAAGCCGAACTCAGCATGTTTCCAGGCACCCAGATGTGTTTGTAAAATCCGACACCAGGAATTATCAAACGCCTTATGCGCGCCTGCCATTCGTGCGTTGGCAATAACCCCCTGAACCATCGTTACTATCTTTGATTGTCGTTGGTAGTGCGTTCTCTCCCATTCTTGATCCGGAGCGCGGAATTCATGCCAGTTTGAGCTTTTCGCCGCGGTAAACTCTTTTTGATAAGCGCCACCACCTTTGCCTATGCCATCTTCAAAATCAATGATCCAGTTTTGAATCAGATAGCGGTCAGGGTCCGGTTGTACGTCTACCGTGACATCCTCGTAGTGTGTCGCACGTTTACCGCGCGGCTCATAATAGTTGTACTTTCGGCTGCCAGACCCGACAAAGGTTGCCGAACCTGCTGCACCAGAACTTGTTGTTGTTTCCATAATTGCCTCCACTGGTAATTGTTAAACGTATCCGTAATTGAAAGTTGTGATCAGTGAACCGACGACGAGCCTGAGGTCGGTGTAAATTTGTCAATGAATATTCGGTCTGTTTCAAAATCGTTCATGAACAACACAGGTGTCAATGCATCAATCATGGGTGGCGGCCCACAGGCATACACATCCCCTTCGCCATTGAGATCCATTGCCTTGATCCGACGCTCAACACACTCATGAACAAACCCTCGTTCCCCGTCCCATGTGGAATCATCATCCTCGTGGCTTAGAACCGGGATAAACTCAACTAACGGATACTGCTTGATTAAATTGGTGAGCTCTTCGAGCTTAAACAGATCATCTTGAGTGCGCGCACCGTAGAAGAAAAGTATTGATCGGTCCTCGCCGCTAGTAAGCTGGTCATTCAAAATTGACCAAATTGGTGACATACCAGAGCCAGCACCAACAAGAATTACTGAGCCCTGCCGATCTTCACGCCGAAAGCACATACCGTAGGGTCCAGTAATATTTACGCTGGCACCTTTTTTAATACCGCCACCGTCTAGTTCACCGGAAAATTTCCCATCCGGATATTTTTTAATAATGAAAGAAAGTTTTTGGGCCTCATTTGGAGAATTCGCCATGGAAAACGATCGAGTGATCGACTCCCCATTTGCCGTTGCTACAGTGATATCCACGTATTGTCCTGCCCAAAATTTTAATGGCGTATCAATTTCAATCTCTACGCCACGAATGTCATGAGTTAGTGTTTTGATGTCAACAATTCGACCATTAAATTCCTTTACTGGAATAGACTTTGATAAAACCTCTTCGTCAAAATTAAGCAGTTCAATTTCCACATCGCTGTATGCCAAAGTACAACACATCAATATGTGTCCGCTATCACGTTCAAATTCACTCAGCGCGAAGGTCGAATGTTTCATTAATTCTGTTTCACCATCAAGCTGTATGCACTTGCATGCAGAGCACTGTCCCTCTTTGCAACCATGTGGTAGTGCGATACCTTGTCGAAAGGCCGCATCGAGGATTGTTTCATCTTCCTGGACTTCAAATTCGATTCCCACTGGCTCTAATCGAACATTATATGTTTCAACCATACCTATGAACTCTTGAATTCGAATGATCGATTACTGTCGCAACAAGTTAGTCGTGCAGGGGCTCAACATTGCCCCTACACGTCACTTACCAGGTACGCTTTTTTACATGCTTACCTACCTACATGGATTGATAGTGAATCCGGCTCGGTAATCAGCCAGATGAGCCTCACGATCAGAGTCATTCATGCCACGCAGTGCATTGAGTGGCGACCCTAATGTATGGCCACGTACATGATCCAGTGTCCACATCTCTTTATCGTCAAAACGTAGATGGGGCTGTGGAACCAGTGTTTTGCCATCTTCACGAACAAAGTTTAAATCGGTGATCGCATCAGCAAGATCCCATCCGTCGTACAGTGTTTCCCATTCGCGTTTACCTGAGAACTTACCCATTGCCGGAGTAGGACGACCCTCATATTCATCAGCAAAGGCTTCGACAGCTGTCCATCGATCTAATTCGTGCGCAAACGTATGAAGCTTGCCGTCGATTTCATCAACAACCATGTCTTCTCGAATCAGGCATGGCACCAGACAAGACCAGCAGCGATGAGGATATACATAGCCAACTTCTTCGTTGAACGTAATAACCTTTTGGCCCGGTACACTGAGTTTTGCATACCACTTCCAGAATTCACCAAACTCGGCATGCCAGCCTGGATACTTTTGCTCGAACCATTCAAAATCCTTTTCTGTTTGAGCTTCAATTCGCCAGAAATTTACCGGCCAACCTACAGCGAAAAATTGCGCAACCTTGTGTACGTAGTTCTTTTCTACAATTCGCTTCCAGGCTTCTTGAACATCATCGTGATGAATTTTTACCCCGTACTTCTCTAGCGGCAGCATATAAGTACGATAGTAATCTTCAAATATCCAGCGGTGCCACATTTCAGCGTAAGACTCTTTGTCCTTGTCTCGATTGGTCGTGCCGTACTCAATGAAAGTACCGATTGCGGCATCTACGATGGCATGGTTCTGCCAGAACGCGTAACGTATGTCGCGCTCAAGTAGCAAATGGTTCTCTGGCTCTTTCAATGCAGCCATAAGCAGTGAATGACCATTACCAATATGACGACTCTCATCAGACTGCACTGATAAAAACACTGTTGGCAGTGCATAGTCACCGTTTCGTGCCGCTTCAGAGGGCATTGCCACGAAAAGTGTGTTTGTGAACGCTGTTTCCGCTACTACCGTCAGGTACATGCAAGCCGCTGTCATAGTGTCGCCAGTTAGAAATCCTTCGCCAAACTGACGCCCAATAGTAGTTGCATAGCACTTACCAAACGCTTCTTCGGTAATGTCAAACCCGGCTGGATCAATGTAGTTTTCCATATACCACTTTTTCAGATTCATCTGAATAGTGGAATGTCGAAACTCATCAACCATCTGCATGGTGAAGCCTGTGCGTAGTTCTTCACCTGGTGCCAACCGTGCAACCATTGCCATAGAGCGTGCTGCAGATATTTCCGGAAATGGAATAATCGCCAGAAACAACTTCATCCACTCAATCCACCGCGGCTCCACATTGCGAAACATATCTCCTCGCAAGGCAGCATCCAGCGCGCCATAGACTCGATTGTCTTTTTCCTCCTCCATTGGAAAATATGACCGAAGAACCTGCTTCATTGGATCGCGCGGCGCCTTGGTGATTTTGTAATCGGTTGGGAATGTACTTGCCTCTTGAACATAGGTTGGGTTCCAACCCAGGTCCGCTATCTTCTTGGTCGCATCACCAACCGATATTCCCCGTTGAGATGTAATTTTGTTTAGTGTAATCGCCATTGTGCTTGTGTCTCCCTTAGATGAGACCGTTTACGCTGGTCTGTAATTAACAGCTTTCGCTGTCGACATTGGTGAGCTGAACTAGCGTGTAAAGAATCATGCTTAGTCAAAGCAACTGATCTACTTGTTCAGGTCGCTAAGCTCAGACTATTGGGAAAATATTGATCACGCAATAGAGAAAATAGAATCAGTTTCTCAATGAGAATTGAGTATTGGAATGCGTTTTGTAACGCTTAAATTTGCACTGTAATAAAACGTTACAGTAACGATTCATTATGAAACAGTTTTGAAACGAAGTTAGTCGTAACTCCACGCAAAATTTGACAGTTTTGTTTTTAGTTATAAATTTTGCCATGACCATTAATAACATTACATTTTTTTAATGAGCTTCATGCAAATTAAATTTATCAAAAAATAATAGCCGAAGAAATTTTTGTACAAATGAGCAAAATACTCCCTGCTGTAAAGCAATGCCGAATTGTCAAACATCAGGATTAGAATGTCTAGACATACAAACATCAAATAAGTTAGTGTTTTGTACAGGACGTGATTTATGAGTCACTATTAAAGTAGGGTGAATATGAATGTCAGATAAACGTAGTGATATCGACAATCTGTTCCGTAAACGCACAACTCTGGTAAGCGAAATTTCGCAGAACAATGCAGAGCACATGCGTATTCTTCAACTTAGTAGTGGCATTGATGTCTTACTAATGAATGATCATGATTCCCCTGAAGCAATTAAAAATAAATCTGACATTGAAGCCAAACTCGCATCCAGCTTAGCGCGATTAAATGAATTTGAAGCTGAGTTAGCAAAGATCGATAATCAGATTGAGGTTGCGTTAAACAAGGAGGCATAAAAATGATTGAGAACCGTGCAGCGGAAATATCACTTTTTGAATTACTTGCCAGGGATTGGTCATTTAATAGTGAGATCGTTCAAATAGAGTTTAGCCAAGATGAAACTGCCATTCTATTCAGATTGTTGTCCGGCAAACTGGCTTTAATATCGACTACTGACTCTGAAAGTCCAAAGCACCGTACGCGGGTTGCAGTTGATACTGGACGCACCACTATTAAACAACGTACGAAACCTATATCGGCCGCTATATTCGCAACCGTAAAAGTAGATGCCGATTTAGCGGTGGTGCGCTTTGGCTCAGATAGTTTTATGGCTTTGGATTGTGATGGGGTGCCGCACCAAATTTCAGCTCAAGGACAGAGTGTTACAAAATTTAGTTTTAATGATACTTCGGTCTCTGCACTGTGTAGCACCCAAGCTGGAGACACAGTGGCAATTGCGCAAAAATCCGGCGTAGCCATATACGCAACACAAGATATGCTGGAACTGATGCAAATTAGCTCGGAAAAGCGTATCAGCTCCATGTCATTTTCAGAGACAGGCAGAATTTTGGCCGTCTGGGGTGAGGATTGCTTGACACTCATCGACATCCTGAATCCCAAAAATCCGCCAAGACAGATACATGGGATTAGCAACGTCATTCAACTTTCTTGGGATAAATCAGAAACCTTACTAGCGTGCGCCTCATCATCAAATTCGATATATATTGTCGATGTTCATTCCGGCACATTTCATCAGGTTTTAAATTACCCTGGCCCAGTGAACAACGCAACATTCAGTGAAAAAGGCGAGGCACTCGTAACTTCCGGGGCTTACAGATTAACCGGATGGTCAATTAATGACTTACCGCAGAACAACCATTCTGGAACGCCGTTAAACACTGGCAAACCGGGACTGATTATTATCGATGCAATTGCCGCACATCCCAAGCGTAGCCTGGTGGCAGCTGGATATGCTAATGGGTTAATAACAATCTCAAACATCGGTACTCCACAGGAAATGATGGTTCATCAGGAATCCGGAACACAAATCAATCATTTAGCCTGGTCTAATTCTGGAGAACATTTAGCCATTGGGTTTAAATCGGGAAAAGCGGCAATAGTCAGCTTTCCCGATCAGTTATTCAAGTAGTCCAATAAACCAGCTAATTTAGGAGAACAACATGATCGATAAACTATCCGATGAAGAGAAAAGCAAAGACAAGTATTTCTCTCAAATTTCCAAATTATCTGAGAACATGATCGAAGACCACGGAAAGGATTTTGCTATGGGGGCTTTGGTGATGGCTGCCCAATGGATTGCGCAAAATCAAGAGCTTAGACCACAGGAAGACACACAACACTAACGTCTGCTACAGAACACCAATAATAATCATAATATTTAAGCGTAAACCGACAGACCACTGTGCCTATTGTTGTGTCATTGTTGCGCTGTTGTTGTGACAACAAGATCAGCTACTTATCCGTATTCGCGATGAGGTCTGTATCGATTACATTTTAAAATCAAGCGCACAACCTGTTTACATTAAATGACAAGTGGGATAGTGTATACATCAAACATTTAGCAAGGTTAACGAGTTGCGAACACCATAACTGCCTCACCGTACCCATACTATTGAAATGAGGGCAACATCATGGTTGATATTATTTCAAAGAAAACGGCTCCAAGGCGAGAAGACGTTGTTGCAAAAAGGCTGATCAACAACAACTGGTCCACGATTAGTCGGCTGGCAGATCAAATTAGTAATGGCGGTTATTCTAAATCTCGCCAGGCAAGTTCCAACACTGTAAATTCCAAAAATAGTAAACAGCCTGAATCTATTGGTTCAAATATTCATATATTAGGTAATGCCTCCAAAGCAGCCAATCCGGATCCTGTCGTTCAGATCAGCATTAACAATCGTGTAGTCATAATGGATGCACGCTCTGGAAAACAAATTAAGTTTCTTGGACAGATTCGTTTTCAGAATAAGCAAAAATACTTTTCATTGGCGACTAAAAAGAATGGTTTTTTCGCCACAGTTGATGAAGAAACAGAACTCAGACTTGCAGAGTTAAACGGTGTGATTATTGAATCCGATGACATCCAAAAAGCGTTTATAGCTGCGATAAAAAGTAGGCTTGGACTATAAACCTAACCGCTCTTTATCGCATTTTGTATGTAGTATCAGACGCCCATTATTGAGGGCAACTATCGACAATTATGCGAACGACCTATTTCAATTCGAAGAACAATAGGGCTGTCTCGTTTATAACTGAGGCAGAGAACCTCGATCGCGACACAATGCACGCTTGGGAATGTTTTGTAGAACATGGTCACGCAAACGAAACAATCAAAAACACAGTTCGGTCTGAAATTTTAGCAAGTTGGACGCGATGTTCGAATTCGGGTGTTAGCGCGCTTTCAAACGCTACACCACAAAAATACGGTAAAGATGATGTTTTTGTTCTGAAAAGAAAAAATCGTTCTTTGTGCGAAGCTGCCAACCTTGCATTTAAACGGTTGGCACCGCATCTGATTGGTACCGGTGCAATTCTGATTCTAACCGATAACACCGGAACTGTGATCGAAGCAATGGGAGATTCAAACACGCTTGATGCTGGACGCGAAATCCAGCTTGAAGTCGGCGGAGTTTGGAACGAGCAAGTGATTGGCACAAACGGAATTGGCACAGCGCTACGCACGGGAATGCCAACTTACGTTCATGCCTCAGAACACTTCTGTCAAGGAATCAAGTCCTGGACCTGTGTTGGTGTTCCTATTATTGATGCACTAGATCGATCAGTAATTGGTGTTGTCGACCTATCTGGACCATCAAGCATTTACCGTCCCCATAATGTGGCATTGGTTGTTGCAACTGCTCGGGAAATCGAATTAAATCTGGCGCAACAACAACGAGAAGAACACACTATTTTATTGGAAAAGTTCATCGGAAATTCGAAGAGGCGTAACAACAACCAGGCCATTGTCTTGCTCAATAGTTCCGGTAAAATTGTGTTCAGCCAAAACACTGGAAGTTTGGCGATGAACGGATTTGGCGATTTTAGCGCTGGTACTCAATTTATAGATCTTTTTCCAGAGATGTCTGTTGCTGAATTAGCAGCGGCTTTACCACCCGCACTGCCCACTCAAGACATAGACCTCATACAAGCAAATGGAAAAACACAGGGAGTAGCAATCGTCCTAAGCGATCAACCCAAAGCAACACTACGTTCAAAACATTCGGACATCTTTATTAAACCAAGATCAGGAGTTCTAGAGGACGACGTAGAAATTGTTGGGAAATCCCCAAAACTGCAGCGAGCGATCGAATTCGCGCGGCGCGCTGCCGAAAGAAAGGTAGCTGTGCTAATTCAAGGAGAAACCGGGGTTGGAAAGGAATTGTTTGCACGCTTAATTCACAGCCATCCAACTAACAAAACGACACCCTATGTAGTAGTTGATTGCGCAACTATATCCCCAGAACTGGTTAGAAAAGAACTATTTGGTCAAGTTGCCGGTGCATTCAAGGGCGCTTCAGATGAAGATAAATTGGGAAAATTTGAACAGGCAAATGGTGGTGTGATGTGTTTGGATGAAATTGGTGACATGCCGCCAGAACTTCAACCCTACTTACTGCGGATACTTGAACAAAGAGCAGTTTACAGAGTTGGTTGCCACATTCGACGCCCGATAGATGTTCAGCTAATTGCGATGTCCAGTCGGAACTTACGCAAAGAAGTTGAAAGTGGTAGATTCCGGCAAGATTTATTTTCTCGTATCGACACTATCGTTGTTGATATCCCACCACTACGTGAACGAGGGCAAGACATTGGCCTATTAATTGACTACTTTAACGACAAGCTATCGAATAAATATGGACGTAGTACGTTAGTCTTCGACGCCGCAGCTATGTCCGCGCTTCAACAATATCAATGGCCAGGAAACGTACGGGAACTACGCAACACCATAGAAAGGCTTTGCCTTTTAAACCAAACCGAAATCATAACAGCATCAGATTTACCTGAGAAAATCGCTAGCCCCAGTGCAAACCATTACCTGTATAACCACGTTGAACTTTCACCTAACACAAATTCAATGGGTTTAGAAGAAATTGAGTCAATAGCAGTCCAGAGATCGATTGATGCTGCAAGTGGTAATTTGACAAAAGCAGCCACATCACTAGGAATATCCCGCCCAACACTGTACCGTAAAATCAAGCAATATGGATTGAAACGCAAGAAGTAGAAAACAACCGATCGGAAACTTAACCGCATCACGGCAATAATTGCTGACGATTTCTTTGCCGCGCTATTCCCGCAGTTGTCGCAGTGGGTCAAAGAGTAACTCTTTTGTCTACGTATGGAAATGCACAAGGATTTCGGCGATTACCAGACGGAACAATAAAACGTCCTGCGTCATATCGCTAAAAAATGGCCTGCACAGCCAGTTCTGAGTCATGCTGTAGAATTTAAACCTATATTAATGACAGAGAATTGACTGTATTTTGGATTGGAAATCGAACTATACTTAAACAACAAGATTGACAGGAGACAAACGCTCTCGAACGAGAATGCGTTTTGTGTTTAAAACGCTGGCTATAGCCTTTTGGAATTACAGATCCAATTGGGGCTAACTTTTCATTCAGTTAGGAGCATGTCGAGTGAGTAAACTTCCAGCAACGTAGACGAACTCTGCAAAACATATATCCGTGCATTTTCATGTTTTACTGCTAGACCCGATTACATTCCTTTCTTGAATATGTCAATCCAAATGCTATTGAAAAGATACATCGAAAACTACCAAGTGATGAGGTAGTACCTATAAGATTTATAACGTGTCCATGGCGAATTCCTAATTATCGCCACAAATCATGAATTTGAACAGTCTTGATCTTCGTCACATCGTTGCTTATTCTATCTATCAATGAGAGAAAGTCTTTACTGTTTGCACATCTTGTAGTCACCATCGCCAAGTTGCTTGGACCTGGCGGCGCAAAGGCTATTGTGGCGGACAGTCTACTGATGAAACAGCAACTACTGATCATCAATCGTTCCCGTCGTCGTGCGCCGAATTTGACTGTATTTGATCGATTTAACTTAGCGTTTTGGTCACTTTTCCTTAGCCCTCGCCATATACAGCGAGCTGCTGTCATTGTCCGCCCTTCAACTCTGTTGAAATTCCACGCGCAACTAAAGAAACACAAATATCGACTACTATTCTCGTCAAGAAAATACGCAAAGCCAGGTCCGAAAGGTCCGTCTAAACAAATCATTGACGCCGTTATCGAATTGAAACGCCGCAATCCAAGTTTCGGTTGTCCGCGAATCGCTCAGCAAATCAACTTGACATTCGGTACAGACCTTAACAAAGATGTTGTAAGACGAATATTATCTGCACACTATCATCCCGTTCCTAGAAACAAAGGTCCATCGTGGCTGACTTTTCTTGGACATACCAAAGACAGTCTTTGGAGCGTTGATCTATTCCGATGTGAATCTATTCTCTTAAAAAGCCATCGGGTACTGGTTATTATGGATCAATTCACTCGACGCATTGTCGGGTTTGGTGTTCACGCTGGTGACGTTGATGGCGTCGCTCTCTGCTGCATGTTCAATTCTGCTATCGCCAACAAAGGACTTGCGCAACGACTGAGCTCAGACAACGATCCGCTGTTTCGTTATCATCGATGGCAAGCTAATCTACGCATTCTTGAGGTTGAAGAAATCAAATCGATTCCTTACTCACCAATCAGTCATCCTTTTATTGAACGGTTGATTGGTACTATTCGAAGAGAATATCTAGATCGCCTGTTTTTTTGGAACGTACAGGATTTGGAGCGAAAGCTGGCAACTTTCGAACTGTACTATAACGAACATCGAACTCACCAATCGCTAAAAGGGCAAACTCTCCTACTCGCTATCGATGACTCCCAAATCAGCTTCGCTAAGCTTGACAACTATTCGTGGCAATCACACTGCAATGGTTTATATCAAACGCCAGTCGCTGCTTGAATGTAGAATTCGCCATGCACACCTAAACGATGCTTGGAAGTTATAAAATTAATGGAGGGTCAAACGGAGGGCTGATTTTACTCTCGCTCGTTGTTTTTTATTAAATTATTGAAGAAGTGGAGCCGTATCATTGTTAGTCAATCAATACGACTCCCTCCTTTTAGCTCATTTATGTATG
>CAYTJF010000113.1:9659-17442 GCA_964437945.1 uncultured Granulosicoccaceae bacterium | reverse complement strand
GGCCACCTCTCCTAATTCATTTAATACTACCTACTTCTATTCCGCTCACCTTTGCGTGTAAGCATGAAGAGGGATTGACTCGGCTAACGCCTCGGGGCTTCGCCCCAACGCAGCAATGCTGCGTTGCCCAAACAGCTACGCTGTTTGTCGAACCCTCGATACGAGTTACCCCGTATACCAACTTTCCAGTCGGCGTGAAACGTGCGGGGCGCCTTCGACCACTCGGCCACCTCTCCTAATTCATTTAATACTACCTACTTCTATTCCGCTCACCTTTGCATGTAAGCACATGTACTTCCATCGACATTGAAAAGCCTTCGCAGAATTCCCGAATTATACTCGTTTAAAGCACTAAATACCCAAACAATCAGGAATCAGAGCCTCTCGGGGTGTATACCGGTGATGGAAACTGAGAGATGTTGCCACTTACTTCGGTTATTTTGGCTGTGCCGCGTTTTTCCACTTCGTCGATTCGGATTATTGAATGCATTGGAATAATGGTTTGGCGTACGCCGCTGAACTCGGATTTCAGCTTCTCTTCTGACGGGTCTACAACCACAGTGGTGTTATTGTCGAATACCAGGTCTGCGAGTATGACAAACCCATAGAGTTCGCCCTGCAACACATCACGTGCGTACACTTCGTATATCTTGTCTTCACTAAAAAAGCGAACTCGGTACAAATTTTCGTTAGTCATCTTTTTCTAAATCTAATAAAAATAAAGCCGCTGAGATACTTGACCATCCGTGTATCAATCTACATATCGCTACCCAACGTCACGCGATCTGTAAAACCCAACTAGTAAAAAACAACACCTGCCATAACCTAACGCTTACGATTAGCTTTGCGCTTATGTCGCGGGTGCACTGCCACTATACGCAATTGATCAGTTGGTCGTGTATCCAGACCGGAAAGCTTGGTTAGCGTAACAACATCACTATCAGCGAGTAATTCCATTTTGCCGCGGCCTAACCACTTGGGTAGTTTTACCGAACCGTAGCGTGTTCTAATCAAACGACTCACTTGCAGCTCTTGAGATTCCCATAGGCGTCGTACAATTCTGTTTTTGCCCTGCTTTACCGTAACGCTGAACCACTGATTACTACCCTCGCCGGCCTCTTCTGACTTTATCCGGTCAAATTTAGCCAGTCCATCCTCAAGTTCAACACCATTTCGCAAGTTATTCAATACCTCAGGGCTTACACGTCCGTTTACGCGAACCGCGTATTCTCGCTCAATTTCTGAGGAAGGATGCATTAACGCATTGGCAAGCTGCCCGTCGTTGGTCAACAGCAGTAGTCCGAGTGTATTAATATCCAGTCGACCAACCGATATCCAGCGACCCTGTGCAAGTCGTGGCAAGCGATCAAAAACCGTTCGTCTGCCTTCCGGGTCGTCGCGCGTAGTGAGTTCTCCGAGCGGTTTGTGATACACGAGTACTTGTCTGGCGTTGCGCTGATCATCGGCAACAACCCGATAAAAACGTCCTTTGATAACCAGATCGTCGTTTAAAGCAGCCCTGTCGCCCAACTTGGCCTCGCGACCATTGATACGAATCAGACCGTCTGATATCCAGCCCTCGAGCTCACGACGGGACCCGAATCCTGTGTTAGCCAGTATCTTTTGTAAGCGCTCGCCCATGCGACATTCTATCAAACTGGCTCGCCGGGCTGTTGTTCCGTACACTAAGTACCAATGATGACTGCTCCACTGGAAAAAACCATGGCTGATGCCGAATTTAAATCCCTGAATATCGCGGTGCTGACCGTTTCAGATACGCGTGGTGAAGCTGAGGACGTGTCCGGCAAATTGCTGGTAACGGCCTTGCAGGATGCCGGTCACGTCAATATCGAGAAAAGTATTGTCAAAGACGATATTTTCGCCATTCGGGCTATCGTGTCTCGATGGATAGCCGACCCTACAGTTGACGCAGTGCTCACAACCGGAGGCACTGGCATAACCGGTAGAGATGGTACTCCTGAAGCGGTTTCTGTGCTGCTGGCCAAACAGATCGATGGATTTGGAGAGCTGTTCCGACACCTGTCCTATCAGGAAATCGACACATCATCTCTGCAATCGCGCGCTTTGGCCGGGGTCGCCAATTCAACGTATATTTTTGTACTGCCAGGTTCTTCAGGCGCTTGTGCCCTGGCCTGGGAAAAATTGATATCGGCGCAGTTAGACAATCGCGTCAGGCCGTGTAACCTGGTCATGCTAATGCCCCGGCTCAACGAGATTTAGGCCACTACAAGGCATCAAAAAGGCATCGATTTGGAGCCAAAAAAGAGGAAAACGGGCAACTCCAAAGCCATTGACTGACAGCTGACACACTTCTTGCAACGGGTAAAACCTAGCCCGAATAGCAACGTGTCGCCCAGTGAATGCAGTATCAATCCGGTCACCCTTAGAGCGTATTACGCTACTACTGGCAATCGCTATTGGCATGTGCGTTGCACCTGCCTTTGGTGCGCCGGTCTTTAGTGCAAATACCAAAAGCGCTCAAACTAACCACCGCTTCATCGTCACATTGGACGATACTTATCACCCCGATCAAGCCAGGCGAATTGTCGAACGATTCAGCAAAACAATCGGCGCTCAAATGCAATTCGTACGTTCTATGTCTGGCGGCAGTTTGGTTCTGACAACCAAACACCAGGGCAATCCTCAGAAACTAATCAAGCAACTGCACGCACTACCCAACGTGGTGGATGTTACCAATGATGCTGCTGTCAGCGTTACATCCGTTGATGACCCCCGGTTCGACAATCAATGGCAATTGCATTCACCCGATCGCTATCGTGCCAGCCTTAACCTGCCGCAAGCATGGAACATTACTCATGGTTCTACCGATGTTGTAGTAGCGGTTGTGGATACCGGTATCGACTACAATCACCCAGATCTGAGTGGCCGTCTTTTAGCCGGTTATGATTTTGTTTCCTCGGTCGCCAACGCAGTTGATGCTGGTGTTGTGGTACCTGAAGAACTTGCCTACCTGCGCAGCCATGATGGCGATGGCCGGGATTTGGATGCCAGTGATCCAGGCGATGCAATAAGCGAAACCACACGCAAACAATTCGACTCACTTGATATCGATTGCTATGTAGGCAACAGCAGTTGGCATGGCACCGCTATGGCTTCGATCATCGCTGCTAACGTAAACGACGGTATCGGTATTGCCGGCATTGATTGGCATGCGAAAATACTTCCTGTTCGGGCTATCGGTAAATGTGGCGGGCATCGCTCTGACATGCTCGATGCTATTCGGTGGGCTGCCGGGGTAAAAGATCCGTCGTTACCGCCCAACCCAACACCTGCTCGCATCCTCAATCTAAGCCTGGGCGTGGATGACTTATGTACCAACGCTGATCAACGCGCTATAAACGATGCTGTTGCCGCCGGTGCGTTAGTTATAGCTGCTGTCGGTAACAATGGACATAACACAGATGCCAGACCCTCTTCACCATCACATTGTCAAAACGTGATCGGTGTAATGGCGGTAGACAAATACGGATTCAGGGCGGACTACAGTAATTTTGGTCGCGATGCGGATATCGCCGCTCCCGGTGGTGATGAGTCTCCTTCTCCCGATAGCATTCTGGTTGCAACTAACAAGGGCAGCGACACACCTGCAGAAAATTTCGGTTATCGCTCTGCTACTGGTACAAGCGTTGCTGCGCCTCACGTAGCCGGGGTCCTTGCGTTAATGTTATCGGTGAAGCCTGAGCTTACCAATCGAGAGCTTGAAGCGCTGTTACTGGAAAGCACCCGTTCATTTCCGGGCGATGGTTATCCTTTATTCGCCCCTGAGCTGGGGTGCGAAAAAGCGCATTGTGGTGCAGGAATATTAGATGCCTACGCAGCTGTAAAAGCAGTCGATGCACATGAGCCAGGTACGTTTCTGGACTCGCCATCATTAGCAGCAGTACAGTCTTCGCCAGTATCGGTAGGTGGGTATTACGGTATAGGTTGTGCACTGAGTAAACACGAATCCGGAGACCCAATGCTGACAATGCTGTGCTTGTTTACGGTGATTGTTTCATTAAGAAGATTACGACCAAGACTTAAAAAAACCAGCCTTATTGCCAGCACTTTTTCAGTTTGATCTGCTCGTACGCTTTCTGAATTTCCTGGACTTTATGAGTTGAAAGTCTCACTGTTTCCTCAGGCAGACCCTTTGATATGAGTTTATCAGGATGATACTGATTCATTAGCTTTCGATAAGCTGCTTTCACAGTGGCTCTGGAATCGTTATGTTGTACACCCAGCACACTACAAGCAACATGCAGACCCCGTTTTGTACTTTGATTTTGACGTGATGGCTGCTGTGTTCGGGACGGTTCCGGCCGGGCTGGTTCTGGCCGGGACGATTCGGACCGATAGCGGCTGTTGTGGTTATCGCCCAGACCTAAGCTTATGCGCACAAGGACCTCTACTTGCCGAAATTCAGCCTTGGAGATGCCAAGCACTCTTGCAACATGCAAAAGGATAGCTTCTTCGTCAGGTGCCATATCGCCATCAGCAAGTGCTATCTCGATTTGGGTTTCCAGAAATACTCGATACAAGTCAGTACTGTTGGCACAACCGTCGCGAAACCGCTTAGCTTGCCGGTCAAGATCGAAATCTGACTGTTTGCCTTTATTGAACAACTCAATAGCACTAGAGCGTCGTCTGGCTTCCAGGCCCATGCGTTCCATAATGCTATTGGCACTGGCAATCTCAGATTTTTGAATGAGACCATCAGATTTGGCGACATGCCCCATAATCGCAAAGGTGGCTGAGAAAAAAGATTGGCGGACCTGCTCGGCCTCCTCAGGTGTTAGAGGTTCTTCTTGCGCAGCAGGTCTTAGTCTAAGACGCAATGCCCTCACCCGATTGGCTGTGAAGGTGGCAATAAACCCGATCGGTGCACACATCAAACCGAATAATCGATAACCGATTGGCGTCCTATTATTCTTGCTAAGCAACACGGCTCCATTCCTAATGACTTATGCAAAACGCACAGCCAAACCAACCTACAATCTAATCATAAATTCTGACAGGAAGCTTGTGGCGTACACGCCTTTTAACAACTTGAAATCTAATGTAACAATTGATGGGTTTTGCCAATGCCATGTCAAGCTTCCAACATTTGCTCTTAGCGCACGTCTTTGCTGCTTTAGCCCGGTGTTCTCAAGTCCTTTGGTAAGTGTAGTATATAATTGCAAAATACCTGTCTCAAGTTGTTTACATTCACCCATGGCAAGTGTGGCACCGGCTCCCCACAACGGACCGGTTGGGTGTATATCATGGCGCTGACATCGATCGACAATATCATTCAAGCTGGCATCATTACAGTCATCCGACAAGCCTGCGCCTATCCGTTCTGAACGAGCATGATTAATAAAAAAGCTTTGCGTCCCGTTCAGTAACATTGGCTCCCCATCCAGTGGCACATTCCAATTCCCGGCTTTTATGCGTTCAGCACAAACACTATTAAATATCTGGCTTCGCGCAGCTGAAATTAACAAGCCGCGCTTGCTGCGACTTATTTTACGATTCGGATTGGCAAATAAGCGCTCGGCGGCGGAAACGTTTTGATGATCGAAGCCAAAGCGCTGAGGCCCAAAATAATTTGCAAAACCGTTGTCTTGTATAAATTGCAATCGCTTATCCAGCGTCTTACTTAATGACCCGCCACGGCTCATGCTTTCGCTGTCGCGTACAGTAATAATAAATCGATTATGTTTGTGCGATCCGCGACGAAGCTTGCGAGAATGTCTTTGGCTTTCCAACACACAGAATTGGCCTTCTGGAACGGTTAAACTTACGCTATCCGATTCATCCGACAAAGGTTTTTGAGGCACACATCGCAGATCGGTATCAACCAGGTCCTTCGGTGTTCGGACACTAAACCATTGATCAGTTATGGCATGTTTATCCTTTAATCCTGAAACGCCGATATCAACCGATCGACATTGGAACTGTATTTGCAGGTTTTCAATCACATCATTAGTGTTGAGCGCACACTTGCGTACATGAATGTACAAATGCTCACCTTGGCCATCAAAACCGAAGCCCAGCGCTTCTTGAACAATGAAATCTGACGGGCTTGATTTAATTCGACCTGCCATCAGGTGATCGCCCGATGAAGCTGGCAGACTAATAGATGTATCTATCGTATTCACTCCGGTAAATAGTTTTGGCTGCTAGAATATCAATACACGAACATTACACGAGTACTAATGACCAGTTTTACACGCATTTCCTGTGCAGACGCCAACGCACTTATCAATTCAAAAGATGTCAACATAGTCGACATTCGCGATTTGAACGCATTTAACAGCGGTCATATTGTTGATGCAGAGCATCTCGACAACCATTCACTAGCCGCCTTTGTCGAAGATACCGAGCAAGATGTACCACTCATTGTGTGTTGCTATCACGGTAATTCCAGTCAACCGGCCGCAGCTTATATGGCAGAAAAAGGGTTTGAGGAAGTGTACAGCCTGGATGGTGGTTATGAGCAATGGGCAATCAGTTTTCCCGATGCCTGCGAAAAAGAGGTTTAAGCTTTAGCAATGCCGAAGCTACGTTCAAACCTAAGTTGAACCTAAAACGAACAGTTTTCTAATGCAGCAGATTCAGGGTCGGTCAGCACATCGAACCAGACGTTAGCCATTTTCTGATAGCCACCGGCGTTAGGATGAAGTCCAATCGACTCACTGCTTATGTCGGTAAGATCAAGAGCCGTGTTTTGCTCAACCAATATAACGTTATCATTCACGCGAGCAGCTACTCGTGATCGTAAATCCTGATTAAAAATGTCGACTTCGGCATTCTTAGCAACATCGCGTTTGGGTGTTATGGTCGCCACCAGCGCAAGCACCGGGTGATTTTCTGCCTCCCATGTGTCCAGTTTCACCAAAATTTCATCTATAGCAGCGGCGTTTTGAGGGGTATTGTTGGTACCAATATGCAACAGAATGATATCGGTATCGTTGTCTGCCAACACCTCTAACAGCTTGCTGTCGATAAATGCTATGTCGACGCCTGGGTAACCATTATTCTGTGGATCAGCCAATCCAGCTGCCGCACCTGCATTTTGTCCACCTTGGCCCACATAGTCGATTGAGTAACCACTAGCTGCAAGCTGGTCATAGAGAAATTTTCTATAGCCAACGCGTTCAGCTTGCACTGGCTGATCGATGTTGCCATCAAAGTACTCTACACCTGCGGTTATAGAGTCACCCAATGGCATCACACGTACCATATCAAACACCCATCGGTGTTCATGCGTTGCCAGGACAACACCATTTGCGTCGCTGACTTGATAAGTAACCGTGCTTGGCAAGCGTCCGGAACCCGGAACATAGTCCACCATGCCACTTGATGCATCGAAAGCTGTGAATTGTCCAACCTGCACATTTTGAATAGAAATTTGCGCACCTGGCGATGTTAAATCGGCAGGCAGGACCGATCTGAAGAATCCACCGTTGTTAACCAAGGTTTGAGCATTGATAACTTCGCAGCTGACCTGCAGTCCGGCACCTGTCGTACCTGAGTCACCAGAACCTGAATCCGTCGAACCCATATCAGTGGATCCGGAATCAGCAGACCCATTGTCGCTGGTGCCTGAATCGGTCGAACCATCATCTGCAGAACCGTTGTCCGCGGAACCTGTATCTGTGGCACCGGTATCACCGGATCCTGCTTCACTCGATCCCAAATCACCAGCACCCGAATCGCTAGAACCAGCATCAATGGATCCTGATTCACCCGCACCAGAATCGCTAGAACCTGTATC
>CAYTJF010000113.1:0-9559 GCA_964437945.1 uncultured Granulosicoccaceae bacterium | reverse complement strand
TTAGAACCAGCATCACTGGCTCCTGTATCACCTGCACCAGAATCGCTGGAAGTTGTATCAGTGGTTCCGGTGTCGGTAAAGCCCGTAAAACTGAATCCTGAATCTATTGAGCCTGTGTCTGTTGAACCTGTGACTGCTGCGCCTGCGTCCGTAGCGCCACTATCTACCGAGCCAACATCATCTGCACTGATTGGCTGGCCGTCAGCATCGCTTGAGTCACAAGCACTGAGAATCAACGCAATACACAACGCAACTAAGGTTTTTCGCAACAAAACATTCACAGCAAACACATAACGCTAAAATATCAGTTTATCCGTGCCGGTATTATCAAATGTTCTGTGTGCCAATATTGCTTTATGAGTTACGATCAATGAAACTTTCGAGCGCGTCGATATCAAGCATGCCATAGTCAATGGCAACGAGTTCACCAGTCGGATTGAACAACATATAAGTAGGTGTACCGTTCAGTCGAACTTCGGCATTTAATTCAAAATTGATAGCGATGAGTCCCAACTCTCCAACATAGGTTGGGAAAGTAACCTTGTGGTCAGTCATGTAACGCTTAACGGCATCTACGTTTTCCGCACCGTCCAGAGCAACTCCATAAACCTCAGCATCTGTGTCTTTATGCTTGTCATGAAACGCGGACATGAGTGGCTTCATCTCAGCACAAACATGACAATTAGTGGCCCAAATCATCACAACCTGCCACTTGCCAATACCAACATCGGCCTCTGATGTAATCGGCTTTCCGTCAACATCGACTAAGTCAGGAAACGGTGCTTTATCGCTCGCAGTGACCTGAGCACTGCTTATTACTATTAAAAGTGCAAAAGCACGAGCCATTGAGCGCAACATAGAGTCTCTCCAAAGAAGTTACGGCTAGGTAGAAGCCAAGCATATGCCAAAAGTTCCGTTTTTCAGCCCCGATATGTGTTGGTTCGCCCGTTATGCTAATAATTTGAGCAGAATGTACAAAATGTGAACATGATTCACAAAAAATTACCCATTCAATAGAATTAGATCTTTTGAGCCATAAATTCGCGTATGCGTATTGCATAGCTAACTGATTAACCAGAACGCCTCTTCAACAACGAGAGCAGAGGCACCATGCAGGTTTCGCAAGGTTGATTCAGGATATGCGCAAACGCATATCATATGTGACAGACTTGGCAATTTTTTATAGGAGTTCTCGGCAACACGTCGGGATAATCAGTGACTAACCGGTTTCTCAATCTGGTCGTTGTTACCTGCCTGCAATTAACGACGGCAGTTTTACTGTGCACGAATATGGCACACGCGAATCAACTGGTGATCAACGGCATTGAGGGCGACCTGGCAGAGAATGTGAGAATTGTGGCCGGTGAGATTCCAACTAACGATGCATTAGTTGATGTTTACGTAGAACTGTTGCCAGAACAAACACGAACTGCGTTGGCCGCTTACGGCTATTTTGAACCTGAAATCGATACAAAACGCACCAACGTGAATGAAGAGATCGTTATAAATCTTAGCGTGAAGTTAGGCTCACCCGTTCTCATCTCCTCTGTCAATGTTGAAGTTAAAGGCGCAGGATCAACCGACAACTCATTTCAGGAAATTCGAACACGCATACCGTTACGAAAAAACGAAATTTTCCTGTCCGCTGACTACGAAGCTACAAAAAACCTGTTGCTCGATGCTGCACAGTCCAAGGGTTACTTTGATTTTAAATTCACGACTAATGCCGTACTGGTCAGTCGCGAAAATCGTACCGCCGTTGTTAATCTGGTGGCCGAAAGTGGTCCGAGGTTTACTTTCGGCGCCATCAAATTCGATCAGAATACGTTCAGCGATGAATTTCTCAGTCGTTGGTCACCATTTAATCCAGACGACCCTTACGATGCTCGTAAAATAGCCGAACTAACGCAAAACCTGCAAAGTAGCGGGTATTTCTCAAAGGTACGCGTGACGCCACAAAGAGACATTCGCTACGGCGCAACCGTGCCGGTATTAGTTTCGCTGTCACCAAAGGAGAATAATCAGGTTGCGCTGGGGCTTGGCTATTCGTCTGACGAAAGACTGCGTGGCAAGGTGACCTGGGGAAAACCATTGATTAATCGGTCCGGGCATTATGCCGAAGCGGAGATCAATCTGTCATCAGTTAGCCAGGCGGCCAGTATTTCGTATCGAATACCACGTGAAAATCAACCTCTTTACAATTTTTGGGGTGCCGAATATGGTGTGAAAAACACTGAAGTGAACGAAAATATAAGCTTTCTGAGCACGCTTAATTTTCAGCGAGTAAGACGTTTTGCCAGTAATTGGACAGAGTCGATATTTATTCGCTGGGAACGCCATTTCGATACCGAGAGCAATCAAACAAAATCGACTGACCTGGTAATGCCCGGTGTTCAATATTCTCGCAGCCGCAGTAAGGGCTACCCGTTTTTAAATTGGGGCCAAAGCAGCTCATTTCAATTCTTATACGGTAACCGAAAACTGCTTTCCACCATTGACTTCTACAAAGCAACCGTTAATTTTAAATATCTCAGAGCGATCAGCCCACGCAACACATTTATATTCTCACTACAGTACGGCGCAATAACAACCAATGATTTTGAAAGGGTTCCGATAACTCAGCGGTATTACGCAGGTGGTGATCGCAGCATAAGGGGTTTCCGATTCCGTTCGGTAGCACCGGTAGATGCCGAAGGCAAATCAGGTGGCCGCTATTTGGAGGCAGGCAGTGCCGAATACAATTTTCGCTTTGCCGATCGCTGGAGCTTTGCGGTATTCACCGATGTTGGTCGTGCATTCAATAACTTCAGTACATCTCAACGTTACGGAGTTGGTTTTGGCATTCGATGGCAATCACCAGTCGGTCCTTTCAGACTTGACATTGCTCATCCAATCCCGAAGCAGGAGGAGGTGGTTATGGATATGGATGGGAATATAATTGAACCCGAAAAGGACGAAAAATTCAGGATTCATTTGTCTTTGGGCCCAGACCTATGAGGCGCCTGTTTAAATGGCTGGCTATTTTATTAGCCATATTAGTGCTGCTAATTGCTTGCACCCTGCTGCTCAGCTATTTTTTACTCGGTACCGAGAGGGGCTTTAGATTCACTGCCAATGAAATCGAAAAACGGGTAACTGGTCTGGAAATTGGGTCGGTTGAAGGCAGCCTGAAAAGCGGTATTCAAACTGACAAGATTGATTATCAAAATGAACAATTATCCCTCAAGGCAAAGGGCATCAATTCACAATGGCGAAGTGGTTGTCTAACCAACAAAGCACTCTGTATCGATAAAGTTGTAGTCGACGATCTTAACGTTGAGCTCTTTACCAACGAAGAGAATAAAACTACCCCCGACACCGATGATATTGTGCTGCCGGACATCAAACTACCAGTCACCTTCAATGCCAAAGAAATTTTGATAAAAAACCTCACCGTGCAACCGCCTGGCAATGCGCCCTCACATGAGCTCAAGAACATCAGACTTTCCGCGAAAACAGATCAGGATAAAATCCGCATCGATGAATTGTCCACGGAATACGAGAACATAACCCTGAAAACCACTGGCGCGATTACGCCAAGCGGCGCTTACCCAATCAATTTATACACGGAAGTGCAGCTCACCGATTTTATCGATGATTTTGATGTCAGCACGGCTATCGTACTGGGCAATACTGTGGAGGAACTGGACGTTGAAGTGTTACTCACCGGCGCAGTTAATGCCAACGTTACCGGTCGAATCCAGCCACTTAGCAAAAAGCTACCCGCTCAACTGAGCATCAACACCAGCCAGGCAGGTTGGCCGTTGGACACTAATCAGGTGGCACAAGTCAATGATTTATCGCTTGCGATAGACGGCGATATGGATGACTACACAGTCAAGCTTCAAACGCAAATTAATGGCGAAAATATTCCTGATACCAAACTTAACCTATCCGGGACCGCTAATACAGAACAAGCTTTGGTCACAGACTTTCAAGCATTTATGCTAAACGGATTTGCAACCGGCAATGGTGCCGTAACGTGGCAGAACGGCGTTACCTGGGTCACCAAAATAATCGCCAAAGACTTGGATCCTTCGATTAAATTCGATGGTGTGAACGGAAAACTCAATGGCTCTATTAATGCTAGCGGAGATCTTGTCGATGGTAAATGGACTCTGGACCTTCAAAAAGCGCAAATCGATGGTGAACTGCGCAATCTGCCATTCAAGCTCGACACTAAACTTGTCAAACACGCCGACGATACGTGGCAACTAGACTCTCTGGTATTGAACAATGGGCGCAATCGAATCAATGCAGAAGGCCGATTGACCGATATGTGGGATCTAAAGGCAGAGGTGAAGCTACCAGAATTGCAGAACTTGCTGCCCGACCTTACTGGAGGCTTTAATGCAAACATCAATCTGAAAGGTGAACTGAAAAACCCAGACGCAAAAATTCGAGCTACCTCTACCAATATTAAATTTAATGAAGTGGCTATTAGCGGATTATCTCTCAATGCCAATATCAATCGAGGAGCAATCGAGAATAGCGACCTGACTTTAGGTGTCACTAAAGTCCAAACAGGTGAACAAAGCATTAGTAATGTAAAACTGAAGTTTGCTGGTTCGCTCAGCAAACACACACTGGCGCTGTTCGCCGATGGCCCACAAAAAACCAGTGTTGATTTGTTAGCAGCAGGTGGACTTAATGATAAGTACGACTGGAATGGCGTACTGGACAAAGTCAAATTGGAAGTTCCAGCACATGAAATTAACTTAACCAAACCAACCACCCTGGCCTGGATAAATAACACTAAAAAATTCAGTGTTGAGCCACATTGCTGGTCGATTCAAGAATCGAATCTTTGTCTAAAAAACCAGGTACTCGCCCAGAACACCGGACAAGCACGCATTGAGCTTGATGCGTATAAGCTGGAACAACTCAATCCGTTTCTACCAGCCGACTCAACTTTGGGCGGAAAATTAAATGCTAACGTTCTCTTTAAATGGGGTGCAGAGATTGCCGGTGGATTCTCTGCTACTCTCGATGCAGATGTTACAGGCGGCGCCATAAATGTTACCGACACCATTGGCCAGCCTCTGAGCTTTGAATACGACACCTTGACACTAAAATCAGCTATTGATGCCAACAACGTAGACTCGAAGCTGACCATCGATTCAAACAGTATGGGAAAAGCCAAGATCGATTTAATACTCGATTCGAAAAGCGAAAAACAAAATATAACCGGAAATGTTGATCTGCGTGGATTTAAAATTGGGTTTTTAAAGGCGTTTCTACCTGACTATGAAGAAATCTCTGGTCAAGTCCGCGCAAAGGGTAAAATCAGTGGTGAATTGCTAGACCCTTTGTACAATGGCGACGTTGTACTTTCATCACTGATTGTACGGTCAAATAATTTACCAGTAGCAATTGACGATGGACAAGTAACCGCATCAATTACTGGAAAACGAGCACAATTAAACGGTCAATTGAAAAGTGGTGAAGGCAGAATAGGCATTTCGGGATCAGCGAACTGGAGAAACAACTCCTATCGTGCCGATATAAATCTCGACACTGACCGGCTTAACATCGTGCAAGAACCGCTAACCAGTTCCACTGTGAATGCAAAACTAACCATTTCAGCCACACCAGAGCGCGTTCGCGTACGAGGCAATGTTGATGTACCAGCCGCTGCCATTAACATCAAGGAACTACCCCGCGGTGCAGCAACCCTGTCTGACGATGTCATTGTGATAGAAGATGTGTACGCTCAAACGCAAATAGATCAAGAGAAAAAGAAGGCCGCTGCGACCAATCTGAATTTAAAAATCAACGTCAATTTGGGAGACAATGTCACGCTATCCGGCTATGGATTGAATGCATCTTTAACAGGCAACATGTCGCTGGCTCAGAATAGTCCCAACCCAATGCAGCTTGGTGGAGAGGTGACTATTGTCAGTGGCACTTACAAACAATACGGACAAGATTTAAAAATTACCGATGGCCAGGTATTGTTTGTTGGTCCTATCGATCAAACGACACTGAACATTGATGCCGTACGTGAAGTGGAAGGAGGTAGTAGAACTGCCGGTATTCACATTGATGGCAGAATAGAAGACCCGGAAATCACTCTCTTCACAGAACCTGCCGATAAAACACAGGAATCTATACTGGCTTACATTGTGTTGGGTCGCGACATCGGCGACACGTCAAGCCAGGAAAAAAACCTGTTGGCCGCGGCGGCCATAGCACTGACGGTTAAAGGTGGAAATGCCATCACTGAAAATCTGGCTGAATCACTGGGATTTCAGGACATCTCAATCGATGCTCGTGGTCGCGACGATACTACCGAGTTGGTGGTAAGTGGGCAGGTGAATGATCGCTTGCTTCTACGATACGGTCAGAGCGTGTTCGACGACAGCTACACTCTGTACTTGCGCTACGACCTGGCCAAGCAACTCTATCTTGAGGCGGCCAGTGGTGCGACAAAAGCGATTGATATAGTCTACTCTTTGTCATTCTAGACACCATCTATTGGTGAGTACTTTTGGCTAGTACCCGAACCAATAACAGATTAAACTGACATAAACCCAGCGTTTGCAGTGTACTCTCATCGTACACCTCCAGCCGGTTTGACACTTACCTTGATACGCGGTTTTCCTGATATCTGTCCTTGATAACTGTCCTGATAACTATGAGCGGTACCACATGAGTAATACGCAACCTCCCTACATATTCGTTGATTCACCTGAAAAGCTGACTGATCTGTGCGAGCAACTCTCAAAAAAATCTTACATTGCAGTTGATACAGAGTTTTTGCGCGAGCGAACTTACCGTCCAGATCTGTGTCTGGTGCAAATTAAAGTCGACGATATTCTGGCATGCGTTGACACGCTCGCCATAAAAGATCTGCAGCCACTTGTTCGCATACTCCTCGACCAGAATATAACCAAGGTGCTGCATGCCGCCTCGCAAGATATGGAAATTTTTTATTTGCTATCCAAAGGCACTGTCCCTACACCTATATTCGACACGCAATTGGCCGCTCCACTGTTAGGCTACAACGAACAGATCGGATACGCCAACCTGGTTAGAGAGATGCTCGGCGTTGAACTAAGCAAAGCACACACCCGAGCTGACTGGACGCGACGACCATTGCCAGAAAAGCAAATTGCCTACGCACTTGACGATGTTATCTATCTGGAACAACTCTATATCGGTATGCGCGCCGAACTTGCTGAGCGAGGCCGTCTTGATTGGCTCACACCTGAGTTTGCCGAATGGGAGAAGCCGGAAAAGTACGACCAGCCAGCAAAACAACGATGGCTGAAAGTGCGCAACATTCAACGCTACAAAGGCTCAGTTTTAGCGTGTATTCAAGCATTGGCCGAGTGGCGAGAGATAAAAGCACGTGAGCTTAATCGACCCCGAAATTGGCTCATCAAAGATGATGTGCTGTGCAGCATTGCTCAAATGCAGCCTGACACCATTGACGAGCTCAACCATGTTCGCGGGCTTGACAAAAAATCTCGCGATCGATTTGGCGCTGAACTAGTCGCGTTGATCAAAAGTGCATCTGTACTGACTCCAGAACCTGCACCTGAATTTATCAAAAAGAAGAAACTTGGCGCAGCTGATCATGCACGCCTGGCACTACTCAACGCCTGGGTGCAACAACGAGCCACCGAGCTTGAAATTAACGCTACCATTCTGGCACCTCAAAAGTTGCTGGAAAAATGTGTAACCAGTGGCACTGAGCGGGCCCTGGGAGGCTGGCGAGCCCCCCTTCTCGTTAATGATTTCAACGACATTCTGGATGGAAAGCGCTCCGTGGCTGTTGGCCCGAACGGCCTGGTACTGGCTGAATAATCCCCCTTGCGCCACACGATGAATCGCACTGCCGAGCATAAATTTTGAGAATCACCACGCACTGCTGTTAACGAATTAAAATCAACAGATTGTAATTAGCTGTTGCGCTCGTCGCTTGGTCGTGTAACTCTTACCGTACAGATTTTGTCTATTGAAAACATCCATTAAATCGAACACAAAAGACCGAGAAAATGACCGACAATGCAACGGCGACAAAGCTCAATCGACCTTTGTCCAATACCAATATCGTTTCAGAATCCAAGCTGATATCACCAACCGAGCTCATGAACCGCTATCCTCGCTCGGAATCAGCAACGCAAACCATTGAAAATGGCCGTACCGAAATCGAAGCCATACTCGATGGCACTGATTCGCGACTATTGGCTGTTGTGGGCCCTTGTTCGATTCACGACATTAAAGCAGCCAAGGACTATGCCCAGCGGCTGCTTGCATTGCGCAATAAGGTTGGCGAACATATTAATCTGGTCATGCGCGTCTACTTTGAAAAACCTCGTACAACAGTCGGTTGGAAAGGGCTAATAAACGATCCGCACCTGAACGATACGTTTGATATCGAAACCGGGCTTGGCATGGCCAGAGATTTGTTAGTCTGGCTTGCAGAAATTGGACTGCCAACCGGCACCGAGGCACTCGACCCGATTAGCCCGCAATACCTTTCAGATTTATTCACCTGGTCAGCTATAGGTGCGCGTACCACCGAGTCGCAAACCCATCGCGAAATGTCAAGCGGTCTGTCAACAGCTGTCGGTTTTAAGAACGGCACTGACGGCAATTTAGCCGTGGCCACCAATGCAATGAAGTCAGCATCAAAACCTCACCGATTTCTCGGGATTGATTCTCGCGGGCACGCTACGGTTCTCAAAACGCGTGGCAATCAATACGGACATGTCATTCTGCGTGGTGGTAAAACGCCAAATTTCGATTCGGTTAATGTTGCCCTGGCCGAGCAGGCTTTGGAAGATGCAGGTTTGGCAAAGCGACTCATGATTGATTGCTCTCACGCCAATGCCCACAAAGATCACACCAGACAACCACTGGTTGCGCGTAATGTACTCGATCAAATAGTAAGTGGAAATAAGTCGATCATTGGCATTATGCTCGAATCCAATTTACAGGCAGGAAATCAAAGCCTTGGCGATGCATCGGATTTGCAGTATGGTGTATCTATTACTGATGCCTGTATCGATTGGGATACGACTGAGAACCTGTTGATGGAAATGCATGACGCTTTGGCTCAACGTTAGTTCGCTGCGCCAGTTCGCTGCGCCAGTTCGCTGCGCCAGTTCGCTGCGTTAGTTCGCTGAGCCAGTTCGACTAGATTATATAGTGCTGTAAAGATAAACCAGTCTAAATCAGCTGCAGGTGTAATACCAGAAATAGGCCCATGCCTAACACGATTGTTAGCAACAAGTGTCGGCTAAGGGCGGCAATCACAACCGCTACAGTTCCTGCAATCAGGTGACTATTGTCCATTGACAGCAGCCAACTACCCTCGGGCTTGAATAAAATAGGCGTGCACAATGCCGTCAACACGGCCACTGGTACGAAACGCAACGCCTTCTCCATCCGCGGTGACATGCTTATGCGCCCGCTCATGGCTAACACCGAATACCGCACGCCAAAAGTCACGGACATCATTCCAGCAATAAGCGCAACTTGCTCTACTGTACTCATAAATCCACTCTAC
>CAYTJF010000112.1:0-17600 GCA_964437945.1 uncultured Granulosicoccaceae bacterium | reverse complement strand
CAGAGCCAGAGCCAGAGCCAGAGCCAGAACCAGAACCAGAACCAGAACCAGAGCCAGAGCCAGAGCCAGAACCTGAACCTAGCCTTAGCGTCGGTTGCTCAGCCACACCCGGGCAAATACAAGAGAGTACCTTGTCTTTGATCAATCAAGTCAGATCGCAGGGTCGTATGTGTGGTTCTGAGTTTTTTGCCAGCGCGCCACCTGTCGTATGGAACAGTACTTTAGAAGCTGCTGCACAAGGTCATTCCAACGATATGGCTCAGTTTAATTTCTTTGATCATACTGGTAGCGATGGTTTAAGCGTAGCAGCTCGAGCCACTAACCAAGGGTACAACTGGATGACCGTCGGTGAAAATATTGCAGCGGGTCAAACATCAACCGAAGCAGTTGTTCAGGGTTGGACAGACAGCCCTGGTCATTGTGCAAACTTGATGGATCCCCGTTTTGCGGAAATCGCGGTAACTTGTACGGTCAATAATGAGTCGCAATACCGAACATATTGGACAAATATGCTTGGTGCAAGATTTCCTTAGTAATCTGATTGTCGGGATGCTTACAGTTCTTTTGTAATTGGATACTATGAGCGCAGACTAGCAACTGCTAAAAATCATGATTGCCTTTCTGGCTGCCGTTTTTTTTCTACTAATAACGCCCGGACCTGGCGTGTTATCAACGGCTGGCGTCAGTGCCGCTTTTGGTGCCAAGCCTGCTTATCGATACCTGACCGGTCTGTTTATCGGCACCAATCTGGTTGCCCTGGCAGTGGTCACAGGCGTCGCCGGACTTATGCTGGCGCATCCGATCATTCGCCCGGTGCTGCTCTATGCATCCGTTGCCTATTTGTTTTATCTGGCTGCGAAAATAGCTTTTGCAGGTGCCAAAATAGCTTTTATTGAAAATAAAAATGCACCAGGGCTGATCAACGGCGTTGCCTTGCAAGCCATTAATCCCAAAGCATATGTGGTAAACACCACCTTATTCACCAGTTTTCCATTCACACATTTAACGGCGTCAATGGAAGTCATTTGGAAATTTGTACTGATCAATGCGATCTGGATTCCAATTCACTTGCTGTGGCTCGCTGCCGGAATCGGCTTGCAGCGTATGGCGTTATCTACACAAGCACAAAGACGCATAAATTTTTTAATGGGTGCATCGTTGTTGATGGTTGTGTTGTTAGCAATATTTTTCCAGCCCGACTAGCTATTTCCGTTTTTCTACATGCGATAACAAAGCGCCAAGCTATTTTAATTCCTGAATAGAGCAGGCCTCTAAACTCAACGGTATAGTTGCTGTTCAAAACCGGCAAGTAAGATACACTTTCCTACTAATCTTTTTTCAATTTCAGAATAAACCAAGTGAGCGAATCCAAATTAAATCCCTGGAAAACACACTCCATAGAGGAGAAGTACGACAACCCCTGGATTACCGTTTCTCACCGGGAAGTTACCGCACCCACAGGCAACCCTGGTATCTATGGTTTAGTGCACTTTAAAAATACAGCGGTCGGTGTAGTTCCCATTGATGCTGATAGCAATACCTGGTTGGTTGGCCAACATCGTTATACACTTGATCAATTTATGTGGGAAATACCGGAAGGTGGCGGTCTACCCAGTGAAGACAATTTAGCTGTTGCTAAACGAGAGCTACGCGAAGAAACCGGCATAGCCGCTAATCGCTGGACAAAATTACTTGAGCTACACACATCGAACTCGGTGACAGATGAATGTGCTATCGGATTCGTGGCTCAGGATTTAAGCTTTGGGGAATGCGAACCAGATGATACTGAAGCCCTTAAATTAAAGAAAGTACCCTTGAAAACAGCATTCGACATGGCTATGGACGGCCGAATAACCGATGGGCTTGCCATGGCTTGTCTTTTCAAAGTTCAATTACTGATTGATCGGGGCGAACTGGTTGTGTGACAGCAGTACGTGATATGAAAAGACGCGCTTTATTTTTAATCCTTGGCTCAACCGTGCTGTTTGTTGCCATTCTTGCTCCGGTATTTACCCTTGTTGCCTGGCTGTCGTCAAATACGGTGTGGCCGTTTGTACTTGTTGCTGCTCTACTTAGCTTTCCGGCGTTTTATTCTTTCTGGTCCACATTAAATAACTCGAAAAACATGACCTTACGCTGGTTATGGATGCAAACACTGGGGCTTGGCACAGTGTTGATGTCATTAGTTATTGTCGGCTCGTTTTTTACCATACTTACAAACACTCAAAGTATTGGACAAATTGTTTTAATTGCCTGGGTACTTCTGTCTGCACTGGCAATCTGGCAAGCAACCAACATTAAATCTCGTCGACTGCGCTTTAGCGTTTCACAGTCTCTCAAACCACTGCGATTAGTACAAATCAGCGATGTTCACGTAGGCTCACGCTCTGCGGCGTTTTTACGAAAAGTAGTTACTCAGGTCAATCAGCACAAACCAGACATCGTCGTTATCACTGGAGACTTACTTGACGCATCAACGGTCAGTACTGATGATCTTGCCCCACTGGGGCAGTTACGCTGTCCAGCCTTTATGTGTATTGGTAACCATGAGCGGTACGTTGATCTGGATAAGGCGCTGGAATCCATCGCCGCTCATGGCGTGACGATTTTGCGCGATGAATCAACTACCATCGCAGGAGTTCAATTGATTGGCATTGATGATCGAGATCAGCCTGATGCGCTGCCTTCGATATTGAACGACATTCAAATAGACCCGACATCTTTTTCCATTCTGCTCTATCACCGCCCCGACGGATGGCAGGCAGCATTGGACAAAAACATAAGGCTTACGCTTGCAGGTCATACGCATGCAGGTCAGATGTTTCCGTTTGGATTTCTGGTTAAAAGAAAATACCCAAATATGGCAGGCTTGTTTACCGCACAAGAAAAATCACTTTACGTATCGGTGGGCACTGGCACCTGGGGGCCTATCTTCCGTCTAGGAACACATTGTGAAATGACGGTTATTGACCTGACAAATTAGGTTTTACAAAAATAAGGTCTTATAGAAATCAGGTAGCACGGAAACTTGGGCGGTATAGATCTAACGCTGCGCATTGCACACTTAGCGACTGATATCAACTTAACGGTATATCGACCCATTCGTCGTCATCATCGTCATCTTCAGGGTCTTCATGGAAATTCTTCTCATATCGATCAACATCATCGTCGTCCCTGTAGCGGCTCACTGGCGCATCGACTAAAGCTTTACGACTACCATCAAGCTCATCGTGAAATTCTTCGTTTGATTTCACGCGCGATTCAATGTCATCAACCGGGTTACGTGTAATTTCATTTGTGCCACCCAAATCCACTGGCTCAGTCTGTGTTGCATCTGTTGTATCTAAAGTGCTATCGCCATTCTCGGTCTCATCGAAATTTCTCGTATCAGCACCCTGACCAGTCGCATAGTGGTTAGTATGATATTCATTACTACCAAGATCTATATCGGTTTCATCTTGAAATCCCAGTGACAGCAAATCATTGGTCTCGTCGTTAGCTCCATTATCCAACGTATCGCTACCAATATCAGCATCCAGCCCGCCAATCGCAACACCACTGCCAGACCCGATAAGCGCAGCCTCTTTTTGTGCCATTGGTCGTAACCACGGTTTATCCAAAGGAACGTCAGCGCCACCGTACATACCCGTTGCTCCAACAGAATAACCATCGGCAGCTTCGTCATCAGTGAGCTCAACGGATTTAAGATTGATTTGTCGCAACATACTGATGGGCAAGGCAATAAAGAAAATCCAATAAAGTTCTCTGTTAACCAAAAATCGCGCTTCGGAGAAATTACTGATCAGGTACGCCACTACAAACGCCAACACAAATAGCACACCAACTTGCTGTCGTTCGTATTGACAATAAAAGATCTCAATTAGCTGTTGTGCAACCATGAGCAGCGCTACACAAGACAACGGCAAGCCTATTTCAGATGCCACTTGTAAAAAACCATTGTGGGCGTGATATACAACCCAGGTGAAGTCGGTCAGGCTTTGCTGAATCCACAGGGTTGCATCATTGGGAAACCAGATAGAACCGTATCCGTACCCGGTAAGCGGTTTAGCCATTATGAGCTTCCAGGTTTGGCGCCAGACTTCACTTCGACCAGTCAAGTCGCCCGAGCGGCCTAGTATCTGCGCGGTATCGATATTCGACATCGCGAAGCCGAGCAAGCCTCCGAACAATAAAGCCAGAACAACCATGCGCACAAAACCGAGCTGAAAGCGAAAAGCAATATACAAATACAATGACAAAGAACCTGCGACTAACATGGCCAGCAATGAGGTGGCGGAGTCACTTCTAATGAGTAAAAATAACGATATTGCTGCGAACAAATAACACAGAAACTTTAAAAAGAAGCTTTGCGTTGAAGCACTTAAAGTAACGTACAAAAGCACCGCCATCGAGGCCCAAAAACCGAGCGCATTTTTAGAGTTCAGTATCCCGCTCCACACCACCGCCCCTTCATACTCCTGCCTGCCAACCGAGGGCATCAACAACGCAGCACCCAGGCTTGCAAGCATAATCACACCTAGAACTACTGCGCTGACTCGCAGCGTGGTCAGCAACGGAATCATGAAGCCGAGATAAATTGCCAGCACAGAACAGCCAATCAGGTGCACTACTCGTTCTGCCGATATGACAGCATCAAGCGACCAGCTTACCGAGACGATGGTGCCAATCATCAGGATGACGAGTAAAATACGGTAACGCGATAACCAGGAAATCCAATTGATGCCGTGACCAAACATCAAACCCATAAACGCGACCAGGTAGGTAACCAGCCATAACAGTGCAATAGCGCTATGAAGCTGTGGAGCAAAGTGCGTCATGAGTGTGTGCAATGCACTCGAACCCAATATAACGGTGAGCGCAAGCACGAACAACGCGAAAATTGAACCTCGCGGAGCAATACTTGGTTGCGTGTACGTGGCTAGTCGCACTGAGGGGGATTATCCTGTTTGGGGAGAACTGTAAAACTCATTAGGTAATAATAGCCAATGCTGTGTTCACGTGCTTAAGTGTGTTGAGTGAATTAGTGCAACATTGTGCAGGTTGCTTACATAGTCAGTTTTGTGTTGCCAATGCAGCGCCGGACACACGCCAAACCACATTGCCAACATCATCGGCGACAAGCAAACACTTTTCAGGCCCAATCGTCACACCTACAGGGCGTCCATAAGACACTTTCTCGTCAGAGGCTAGAAAGCCGGTCAGTATATCGCGCGGTGGACCATCCGGGCGCCCATTGGCAAACGGCACAAAAACTACTTTGTAACCACTCAGTGTGCTGCGGTTCCACGAACCATGCTGACCAATAACCATGCCATCGGTTTCAAATCCTGGCAGCACACCAGCTGGCATCCAGCACAATCCCAACGATGCTGTGTGTCCACCCAGCGCGTAATCGGGTGCAATCGCTTTGGCAACCATTTCAGGATCTTGTGGTACACGATCATCAACCGTTTGATGCCAGTAGCAATACGGCCAGCCATAGAAACCGCCATCCTGTACCGAGGTAAGGTAATCCGGCGGCACCTCATCACCAAGGCCATCTCGTTCATTAACTACAGTCCAGAGAACATCGGTGTTTGGCTCCCAGGCAACCCCCACTGCATTACGCAACCCTGAAGCGAATATGCGCGACTCACCGGTCTCAAGATCAAGCTCATAGATAGCGGCCCGACCCTCTTCTTCTGCCATACCGTTGTCTGCAATATTGGTATTCGACCCTACCCCGGCATAGAGCTTGGTACCTTCTTTATTGGCAATGAGACTTCGAGTCCAGTGTCCACCGGGTTTGAAGTCAACCAGTTTACGACCTTCACCAACAATTTGTGTTGCGTCATTGGTGTAAGCAAAAGCCTTTACTCCATCGGTGTTACCAACATAAAACGTATTGTTAACCATGGCCATACCAAAGGGTTTATTCTGATTTTCTAAAAACGTGCTGCGATGGTCACCAATTCCATCGCCGTTGGTATCCCGAAATAACGTTATACGATTAGCCGATTCACCGAGTGCGGCAGCCCGCTTCATAGTACTAACAATGGCATAGTCGAAAGCTGACTTAACCGGCCCCGCATCAGGCAATGCCTCTGCAACCAATACATCGTTGTTGGGCAACACATGAACCCAGCGAGGATGGATTAAATCGCCGGCAAATTTATTGACTTGCAGGCCAGCAGCGGCGGTTGGTTTATGTCCTTCATCCCAGCCCTTGGCTGTTGGCATTTTCAAGGTCGGAATACCCTGGGCTCGGGCTTGTGGGATAACCGGCTCGCTACCCAACACCGGAGCGTCACTCTCCTTTCCCCAGCGGCGCATTAAAATGGCCGCAGCCCCAACCATGGCTACGATGCGTGAAAACAGGTTTGCGTTACTGATGGCAATTTCTCCTTTGCGCTACGCGTTTGAATTCGTCTAACTATTAGGCATAGCTGTTGAAAAACGGAAATATTCAAAATGGAACCTAGGGAACCTGTGATTACATCTTTCGCAATCTTACCCCTTCAATGGCATGTTCAGCGCCCTTGTGCAAAATGAGTTTTGCACGATTCTTGGTGGGTAATATGTTTTCAATCAAGTTCACATCATTAATGGTATGCCAGATTTTATTCGCTGTTTCAGTTGCCTCTTCAGTATTCAATGACGCATAGTGGCTAAAGTAGGCACCCGGCAAATTAAATACCGTTGAGCGCAGTGACAGGAAGCGATCAACATACCATTGACGAATATCGTCTGAGTTTGCATCAACATACATGGTGAAATCGAAGTAGTCAGAGACAAACACGTTTTGCTCACCCAATTTTGCACCACGGGTTTGCAGTACGTTCAAGCCTTCTACAATAAGTATATCTGGCTGATCAACTTCAATGAACTCATCAGGAACAATGTCGTAGTGCAAATGAGAGTAAACCGGTGCTTTTAAGTTGCGCTTACCGCTTTTTATATCTGAGAGAAATTGCAACAACCCGACACGATCAAAACTCTCAGGAAAACCCTTTCGATGCATAATGCCACGTTCTTCAAGCGTGGCAGTGGGCAGCAAGAAACCATCTGTTGAAACCAGATCAACTTTAGGGTGTTCCGGCCATCGGGCCAACAACGAGCGCAGGACTCGGGCAACGGTGCTCTTACCCACAGCAACAGAACCTGCGATACCAATAATATAAGGCACCTTGCCAGCTGTGATTTCAAGAAATTGTCGAATCCCGACGTTGAGTTCTTGCGTGGATGCAACGTGAAAGCTAAGCAACCTGGATAGAGGCAGATAAATCTGCTCAACTTCTTCCAGAGATATACTCTCATTCATGCCGCGCATCTGCGCTAATTCAGATTCAGTTAACGGTTGCGGCGTGTTACGCCTGAGCGCAGCCCACTCCTCGATGGAAAAATGCTGGTACGGTGATTGGTTTAGATCGTTCATAGGTAATGCTGATGAAGCAAGTTTTGCTTGGTTAACCGATCTGCACTGAGTGCTTCGAACAGTATACCCAATAGCTTGTTCTGGTGGACAGAGTGTTACACCACACTAGGCATTTCTACTGTGTGATTGGCAATTTTTTACGTAAAGTGTGTTGAGCAACATAGATCAGTGCCAATACCACCACGGTAATCATCAGGCCCATGCCCTCTCGGGCTGTTTCAACTTCCCACCAGATCTCTTGCGTCCACCATTTTTCGCTCTTTGGCCAGTAGTAGATCATGCCGACAATAGCGGCAAATATGCTGAGCAATAGCAGGCCTCGGAGCATTGGCGAATGGAATACTTCAGGGCGAAAACAACATGTTAAGGCAAGTAAGGCTGGTATGCAGTATATGACCATCCATTTAGACCCATCAGGGTCGTTGATTTGAACCGCTGCAAACAGAGTCATCAGCAACGCCAGAACAAAACAGAGTACACGCATAAAACTAAAACCAATGATTTTACTGTAATAGCATACCGATAAATTCACCACTGAGGTTCAAGAATTCCGTGTCGGCTTTAGCTATTGAGTCCAATCCACTTAGCAGCCAGGATCGCATCGACGATAATCCAACCTTAGAATAGATACCATTCAACTTACATTGGAATGAAGTTTCAGAAATTAAATGGATGTCTACTGACGAAAAACTTAAGGCTATCTGCGTGAAACCAGATGCATTTACCGAGTGGTTCAAGATTTAGATGCAGCATCGTGAATTGCTTGGGTTGCACTAGAGGCCAATCTGCTCTGCTGTAAAACCCGCTAGTCTGACTTGTTCTTCGAATTCAATTCATTATACGTTGTTGTAAACTCGGATAAACCAGGCTCTGCACCACCAGATTTCAAAGAACTGTCCACCATAATCAAAACCTTACGCAAACAACGCAGAATCCAATCAGGGGCAAACTTGTAGATGAACCGGGGCTTTTGCTCTGACAATGCTTCGTTCAGTTCAATTTGTTCACTACTATCAAGCAGACGGCTGTTTTTAAATTCATCTTGTAAGTCCATCAACCATCTCCTGAAAGCTGGATAGCCTCTCCATTGAACCCATATAATTCATCTATTTTTAATTCACATTTAACGACTCGTTGTTTGAGCACCAATGAGATTGCACTTGGAGACATACACAAACACGACTGCCATATTAGACAATATTCATGTCGTACTATGAATCCTCTAGATACACTACGACTTATGTTTTAACCTGGAGAGCCATAGATGGTTTTTGCAGGTTTGAGATTGCCCTGCATACAGCAAGCTTACGGACTAGTCAGCAACTTCGACCACCCCGCATTAGAAGTGATTGGGTGTAACAATAGCCATGGTTATTGTTGCTCTTCAAGCCACTGCGCTATCGTAGCGAGCAATTGATTTTCATGACTTGTGTTATCAAAAAAATGGTATGCCGAGTCGATAACGACTTGGCTGTAGCCTTTGTTGTGAACTGCACCTTGTCGGCGAGCGTCGGCCGTTTCGAGCACTGTCGGGAAGTCCCGACTGCCGTAAATGTCCAGCACAGGAATAGTAATCTGTTTGAGCGATTCGGCACTATTCACAGAGGCTTGCTTGTGTTGAGCACTCATACCGATTGCCACAAGTGCTTTGATGTCATGCTTATGATTAGCCAAATAATAGCTTGCCATAGTCGCACCCTGACTATGGGCCACCACAACGATGCTATCAACGCTTTGGCTTTGCAAAAATTCTGTCGCAGCCTGCATGCGGGCTGGCACTTCTGGATAAAGCGGCACGTAATCTTCGTAAGCAGCACTTTTTTCAAGTATTGGAAGTTGAATGGATAGGGTGTTCCAGCCATGGGTTGTCATTTCAACTCGGACCGGTTGAACCACCTGTTCCCAGTCTGGATGAAATCCTGTGCCGTGCAGCACAATCATGCCTTTGTTCGACTTGTTTTCAGATTCAGTGAAAATACTCAAAAACTGATGCCCATCAGCATCAAGATACACAGGTTCGCCGTCAAATAGTGTATCGAGCGTTTGATCTATCCAGCGTTGTTCTCTTTCAGCATTGGTTGCGTTAAGAGGCGATACTACGATCAAACACAAAAGACAAAAAATTCTCATATATAAGAAGTTAACAGTAGCCATGCCTGACCCGTATGGCCGAGCATGACTACTGCCTGTTGCGTAATAGTGCGCTTGACCTTAAGCGAACTTAACACCATTACTAGCCATCGGCAATTTGGTGACACGATTACCGGTTGCCGCATAAATAGCATTGGCAAGCGCTGCCCCTGCAGGTGGCAAACCAGGTTCGCCAACACCGGTAGGCTCTTTATCAGATTGCACTATGTGCACCTCTACATCTGGCATATCGGTGATCCGAAGCGGTTTGTATTCAGGGAAGTTGCCCTGTTCAACCACACCGTCTTTCATGGTGATCTCGTTGCGCATAACCGCACCCAAACCAAAACCGATACCGCCTTCCATTTGCGCGCGTATCACATCAGGGTTTACCGCAATGCCGCAGTCAACCGCGCATACGACCTTGTCAATGGAAATGGCACCATCGGCATCTACCGACACGTCCATCACTTGAGCAACATAGCTGTTAAACGATTTGTGCACCGCAACACCACGACCTTTGCCTTCCATTTGCTTGCCATCCCAACCGGCCTTCTCGGCAGCAAGTTTCAGTACGCCGGCAAAACGCCCTTGGGATTCATCTGATTCATCCAGGTGTGCAAGACGAAAATCCACAGGATCGGCTTCGGCTGCTTCTGCTGCCATATCCATCAGTACTTCCATGGTGTAGCCAGATTGACTGTGACCAACAGAGCGCCACCAAAGCACAGGCATTGGGGATTCGTAGTCGGTTAAGCCCAGAGCCATAGGCAACTGATACGGTGTGTCAACAATACCCTCTACAGAAAAGTGATCGACACCATTGTGCACGGCAATACTTTCCATCGGGCCGCCTTTGAAAATAGATTGAGTAACGGAACGATGGCCCCAGGCCGCAATTTTTCCATCATCACCTATACCAATGTGAGCCCGTTGAGCAAACATGGGGCGATAGTAGCCACCGGCTAAGTCATCTTCACGAGTCCAAACCAACTTTACCGCGGTTTTTCCACCCAGCGCCGCATAGGCCAATGCCGCTTCAACATGATAATCGGAGCCGCCGTTCGCACGCCGACCGAACGAACCACCCGCATAATAAGTCTTGATATCGACTTTTTCAGGTGGAATCTCCAAAATGGCTGCAATGGTTGGGTGCGTTATCATCTGGAACTGACAACCGTCGTGTACACGCACACCACCCTCTTCAGTGGGTTCGATCACGCAATTGAGCGGCTCCATTGGCGCATGCGCCAGCAGCGGAAAGTGGAAATCGGCAGAAACCGATTTTGAAGCCGCTTTTGCCGCCATTTCGGTTTCGGCCAAATTGCCTTTACCGGTTGCATCATAGGTTGGCTCTGCATCCAGCATGGCTGTGTATTCGCTAAGCATCTCCGCCGAACCACGTGCATCAGCAGCTGTGTTATCCCATTCAGCAGTGATGGCGCGCCGGGCTTTGATAGCTGACCAGGTAGATTCAGCGTAAACCGCAACACCCGCTTTATTCGGTAACACCTTCGCATCAACAAAACCGCTGACCTTATCAGCCTCTCCCAATTCAAAGCTTTTTACGGTGCCGCCAAACAGCGGCGAACGTAAGACGGTTACATAGACCATGTTTGGGACTTTGACATCCATAGCAAACACAGCAGTGCCATTGGTTTTAGCAGCACTGTCTTTACGTGGAAGTTTGTTCTTGCCGATCAAATTAAATTTGCTGGCCTCTTTAAGCACTGGCTCGGCATTAGGTTCAAGCTTGGATGCCGCTTCAACAAAATCGGCGAATGAACCGGTATTACTGCCGCTACTAAGCTCACCATCTTTAACCGTTATAGTAGACGCTTCAACACCCCATTTTTCAGCGGCAGCACGCACTAACATGTCGCGCGCCGCAGCGCCAGCCTGCCTGTATTGCATAAAGGAATTGGCGATAGCGGTTGAGCCACCGGTGCCCTGCCCACCAAAGGCCAGGTTCTTGTAGTTATCGTGCGAGGGTGCGAACTCAACAGCGACGGTATCCCACGCAACGTCGAGTTCTTCTGCTACCAACGTTGTCAAACCCGTGCTGGTACCCTGACCCATTTCAAAATGCTTTACCACTACAGCAACCGTGCCATCAGGAGCAATTTTGACAAACGGATTAAAACCAACAGAGGCGGCAGAGGTAGATTCTGAAGTGGCGGCTATTGCGCCACTCACATTGAGGCCGACAACCATAGAGCCGCCAAGGACTGCCGTGCTCTTTAAAAATTCACGGCGATTCATTGAACCTTTATTCAATCCTTCATTCGTAGCACTCATGATTAGCCCTCCAGAATGTCTGACGCGCGATGAATCGCCGCGCGGATTCGATGATAGGTTGCGCACCGGCAGGCGTTGCCCTGCATGTAGGTATCGATATCTTCATCTGTCGGTTTGGCGTTGCTGGTTAAAAGGCCGGCAGCCGACATAATTTGCCCGGATTGGCAATAACCGCATTGGACCACATCAAGCTCGCGCCAGGCAGCCTGAACAGCTTTGCCTTGGGGTGTATCAATGGCATCAATTGTCGTTACCTCACTATCGCCGACAGCGCTAATTGGTAATACACATGAGCGTTGAGGTTCCCCATCAACATGAACCGTGCAGGAACCGCAAGATGCGACACCACAACCGAATTTTGTGCCGGTAAGATTAAGCTCATCCCGAATCACCCATAACAAAGGGGTATCGTCATCGGCGGTAATCTGACGCGATTCACCATTTATATTCAACGTAATTGACATGTTTCCTCCTAATTGTTTTCCTGAGTAATATTCTTGAAACTATTTACTGAGTTCACTCTGAAGAAAGGTACTTGCACAAATTGCTGTGTAGCATTGTTATGTAGAGAGTTGACGTTATTTCATTAGTCTAAATGAGTGTAAAACGCCGACTTGCAGAACACAAGTTAAGGAATCAGGTTCAGACAATGACAGCCAGCCGCGATGCGACTAAATGGGGCAGATGCGCATCGCAGCGAGCATTAAAATGATACGAGCAAAAATTGAAATATGGGCATTTGGTACAAGTTTTAGGTGTGATCATTAACTTTAATCTGCCACTAAAAGCTGCCGATCGGATACGGCCCATCTTTGAAGTGTTCAGTGAAGCGTTCGGAGTGATAACCTTTGGCGCCTACCAGCAATGTTAACGGGCTGCGGTAATCGTTGCCCTCTCTCAGATTTTTAATAGCACTGGCGAAACTGTATTGTGGCTCCCAGCCCAGACATGTCTGAGCATGACTACTGTCGTAAACGCGGTCTATTGTGCCAAACATTGTCCAGCCTCGACGAGCATATTCTTCAATGTAGCTGGGTACATAATGCTCAAGCACTGCCGGAGCGTTCGTGCCAAGTTGTTTTGCATCAGCAGTCACAAAAGGGGTTGCGCCAGAAATAATGAATCTATCGAACCCAAGATCACCAGCCTTTACCAAGGCTAATCGATGAGCGTCGACTATGTCTGCAATATCTACTCGACGGAATAACAACTCGTTGACCTTGAGATTAGCATCTTCAAAGGCATCTCGTTTGTGCTTGGCATCGTCCTCTTCCGGGAAAAAACGAGACGTTTTTAATACCAGGCATGGCAAACCGGTTCGTCGATGAAACAGCTCACAAAGATCCTCAGCAGCAACCTTGGTTACGCCGTAGATATTTTTTGGTTTTGGACGAAGTGTCTCCGTTACCCACACAGCAGGCTCACCATCAGCCGGTTTCATCGCATCACCAAACGTACTTGTGGTACTGGTATAGACGAAAGCCTTGCAACCGATTTCGATCGCTTCTTCTAAAAGATTGAGCGTTCCGGTGATGTTGGTGTCGACGAAATCTTGTCTTGTGTGCGTTGCTACATGGGGCTTATGCAGAGTCGCTGTGTGGAGCACTGCTGCGCAACCCTCAATCGCTTTCCTAACGAAATCCCTGTCCGAAATCGAACCCACGAAATCAGTAAATTCAGATGGTTTAATGTCGATGCCAACTGGATGGTCTGCGCTCTGTCGCAGAGAACGCATCAATGCTTCTCCCAAATGCCCAGCGCTTCCAGTAACTAAAATTTTCATCTCTGTTGAAGTTTATTCATTGCCCGACATTTGGCTCAATTAGGTCCCACATATTGCCCGAAATATCCAGAAATACCGCCACGGTTCCGTATGCTTCTACTCGGGGCTCGCCTCGAACAAAGTGCACACCGCGCGATCGGTAAGTTTCATAGTCTCGCCAGAAATCATCCGTATACAAAAACATAAAAACTCGATCACCTGCCTGATCGCCAATCTTTTCAGCTTGACTTTGATTTGATGGTTGAGCTAATAGAATGCCACTTTCTGTAGAACCCGGTGGTGCGACCACCACCCAACGTTTGCTCTTGCCCGGATTCGAAGATACAACAGTGGGTGAGTCCTCCACCAGTTTGAAATCAAGCGTGTTAACGAAGAACTTGATAGCCTCGTCGTAGTCTTTGACAAGAAGTGAAGTAAGCGCCAGGTGTTGTATCAAGGTAATGACTCCAGGGTATGGTGCGTTTGTTACTATAGCTCCCTGATCAATTTGACGTTGTCAAAACAATAAGTGTTATCTGTATCTGTGCGATTACCAAACGCGAAACCAATCAAGACCTCATTGTGTGCATCTTGTCCACTCTCATATCTTATCGATTTAGTTTCATAAGTGGTGGATACCGGTACTAACGCATTATCTATCAACGATTCAAAGTCATCGAGAATCTTTTCTGTCACCAGAACCAATACTTCAGAATCTGTTTGTGCACGAACGTCGAACACAATGTCGTATGTGGAATTTTCGTCAAAAAAAACCGTACGTGGCGAGTAATCAATGCGCGCTTCAAATTCGTCTGTTGCCATAGCCGGAGCAGTGACACAATACTCACCGCTTGTTTCATCCACCACAGGAGGGTTGGAAACCCAATAGCGGATTCCATTGCGGAAACCATCAGAAAAATCTGCATTCAACTCGGAGAAATCTCCATTTAACAAGGCATTGTCTGTTGGAATATCTGTTTGACCCTGACCGACGCAAACTTCAGTGGCAGACCACACGCAAGTCCCGTCAAAGCGTTCAACAAGATTAGCTGTGCCATCGCCATCATAGTCAAATTGAGTGTAATCGTGTGACTCGTTAATTGTGGTAGTGCCGTCTGCAAAAAAACCCTGCGATTGCTCAGACATTTCCACTGTATGTCCGTGAAGTATTTCGAACCATCTAATAAAAATGCCGTTTTCCTCACCCCTCCGAACACCAGTAATGTTTACTGGTACTGGCGAGGTGGTATTACTGAAAAAAAAGTCTTGCGGAGGGACGTTGTTGACATGGATTTGTGCCCGCCACTGAATGTCATTGAATGGGATTATTTGACGGTTGGATGTTGGACTGTGAAGCTCAATAAGTGTGCTGTTGTTACTGTTCTCACCCACACATGAAATCATGGTGTAAGCTATTATCAGTAAAAGCATGGCACGGTATTTTTTCATAGAACCCCGAATTACTACTAATGTTGTTACCATTTTACTGCCGCATAAACCGTCAGGCGCGCACTACGGTGTCGGTGTCGGTGTAGTGAGCGTAATTTGATACCCATCCTCGGAACCTGAACTGCTACCACTTCTATTGGAAATCAATATCCCGCTCACAACTATTGCCGCAATCGCCCCGGCTATTTTGTAACCGCGACGACTTTTGGGTACAAGGTTGACCACTAGCTGCTGATTCGGCTCTCGAAGTACTGTAGTGGTTGTGTAAACTTTGTGGCGCTTAGCGGTCACTCTTACATTAACCAACTTATCCATGGGCAAAACCATCCGTTGCCCACAGTTCCAGTTTTCCCGCTCATCATCAACCGAAAAGCAAACTTCAGCATTCTCTGGTTCGGTAACAACGGTTAGATAACCAAATTCCTTGTCTGAGTCTGTGATAGTCGCCTCAGACTTACAGGGTATCAAGCAGTAGTCTCCACGAATCTTGGGTTCCTGGATTGGAAACTGTTGTCCCGATGTCGATTGATATACCTCGTTACTCACACCCTTGTAAAAGAGCTCAATGGGTGCGTCAGCACGGGTATCTAAATTGTTCAGTATGGCAGAGGCGAACGGGCTGTACCCGGTACCATCTCCATCGACTGCTATTTTTCCGTACTCCGTAGAAAAACCAACGAAAGAGCCCTGCGGTTGCCAGCGAGTGTCCAATGAAGTTAAGCCAGTCAGGTTAATTGAACGGGAAAAATTATCGACTGGAGCATCGCGGCATGCATCAATTAAAAGCACGTTAACACCAGAAGGGTTATAACGTTGGACTCGCTCCAATATACTCGCCATTGAGATGGAACGATTTCTAATGTCACTTTCCGTTCTTAGCCTGACTCCATCAGGAAGAATAGGAATAAGGAAATTTTCACCAGCGCTGGCTGAACCGTGACCGGCATAATAAATAAGGGTAGATGAACCATCTTCAACAGAACTGAGAAAAGCATCTATTTCGTTGTTGAATTCATCTATGTTGAGATCAACCAGGGCGCGATCTTTGTGAACGCGGTAACCGATGGATGATAATTTTTCTGCAATGGCTGTAGAGTCATTTAGCGGATTAGCCAAACTGAATCCAGATCCATAATTGCTGTTACCGATAATCAGGGCATGCCGGGTTTCTGGATTTGCATTATCAGACTTAACATTTTCTGACTTTGCACCAGTAGAAAAACCGAGCAGGCACAGCACCATGAATGTCAAACACAACAAATCTTTTATCAAACGCATCAGACTTTCTGGATAACTTCGATCGCTTATATCACCTCGATGATCACCTCGATCGCGGAGCATCTGATTTAGATTGGATTGAGCAATGTAAGTCATAGGTATTCAATGCAATGATCTGAAATGTGTTATGCGTGCCCGGTGTCATGAGTACCTGATCAGCAATCCGTTAACGATTTTTGCATTGCTAAAGTACCGTTAATATGTACAAATTACTGTTTACCGCACTATATCACAGGCTCCTAGGGGCTATTGGCTAAATCAGCAACCCATATCTCAACGACCTTTTCATGTTGAACCAATGCCGACCAGCCGGAGCCGAATGAATGCAACTGACCTCCAGCGACCGGCAAAGAAACTTGCGGTATTCCAAACTCATTTTGCAGGTTTCTCAAGCTACGGTACTCTGGAGACACGTTACGCACGATCATCATCTCTAAATGATTATCCAGTGCAAGAAGGCTGTCCCCCATATCGTTCAAGAACACCTGTGCTTGCAAACCGACTAGCGTTTTAGCAGGTGGTGAACCGGCATTCCAATGTTGACCGAGATACTGTTTCACTTCGGGATACCTGATATCTTTGCCGAGGGGAATGTCACTGCTTATCCAGGGTGTGTCTCTTTGGGCGCTCGCCAGGCAATTGTTTTTCTGCAACCTGAAACAAACCTGCGCCTGGTATGCCTGCGGCAAACTGTCTAATCGTTGGTAAAGTCTTTGCCAGTATTGAGTCGCTGTGTCATCCCTGCCCCGGTTATCTAACATGCGAGCAAAATTGAATAACAGATTTTCAGGTGCTGTGTGTTCGCGCGACAACTCAGCCATTATGTCGCGTGCCTTCGGCCATCGGTCTGCATCATCTAAATCATCATTTACCCGAATCAGTTGATAGATACTTTCAAGCTGGCTCGCAACGGCTGGATTTTTTCCGAGCGGGGTTTGCCTGGCATCTTCGATTGCAGCATAGGCTCGGTGCATTTTACCCGGCATATATAGGTAAACAGCCGCCAAATTGATGTAGCTTGTTAGTTGTTGCTCATCCATGTTGATTGCGTGTTTCAGCCGCTGCTCTGCTTTTTCCAAATGGACCATCGCCTGCTGCGGCACCTGTTGCTCAAAAAGACTTCGCTCACGGGTAATTTTTAATCCACTGTTGGGCTCCAGCAAGGTCGGAATCCAGTATTTATAAGCCAGTTCGACCGGCATTTTTTCTCTGGCAAGCTGCAGATGAACGTAGCCAAGGTTACTGTAT
>CAYTJF010000111.1:0-17644 GCA_964437945.1 uncultured Granulosicoccaceae bacterium | reverse complement strand
CTGGATGCCGGAAGGCTTCTTTAACGAAAACCCGGCTCTGGATGTACCACCAAATCAATTACACAAAAATGAATAACAGTCCTTTTATGAAGTGCGCGACGGACATTGTGAAAGCACTGCGATACGACCTTGATTACTCCGGCTCTTCATTTTTATCGGCATCCACTTTCGGCTGATGCCGCTCCAGATGACTCATATCTACCGTATCACCGTACTTCTCTTTAATCGCCTCCATCGCAAACACACGTTTACCAAAAAAGTGCTCCTCACCAATTCGGTCATACAGCCCGGAACGTTTCAGCGTATCTGTCACCTTGAACTTTGCACGGGTTATATAAAATTCAATCCCCGCTTCCTGTAACCGTTCTGACATATGCGTCAGCATTTCCTCACCGGTTACATCAATCTGGTCCACCGCCTCCAGATCCAGTACCAGTACCTTTAAGCTTGGTTTATCCGCTACTGCATTGAGCAGCTGCTTTTCCAGGTAACTGGCGTTGGCAAAATACAAATCACCGTCATAGCGGAAAATGGCCATATTCTGGCTGGTTTCCATACCAAAAATTTCGGCATCGCGAAACGTGCCATCTGAATCCAGTGCAACTTCGGCAAAATGCGGTCGCATCGTTTTATAGATATAAAACAACAACGACAACACCACGCCCATGAAAATACCCCATTCCAGATGGGGCGCAAAAATCAGGGTGCCCGCAAACACCACGAAAGCGACGATGGCATCATGTGGATTAACTTTCCAGGCGTGCTTAAACGGCTCGAAGTGAATCATGCCGATCACTGCCATAATGATCACCGCAGCCAAGGTTGCCACGGGAAGGTGATACAGCAACGGTGTCAAAAACAGCAGCGTCACACCAACAATGACGCCAGAAACAATGGCGGTAAACCCAGTTTTTGCCCCGGCATCAAAGGCGACCGCCGTTCGCGAGAAAGAACCAGAGACCGCATAACCTTGTGTGACTCCGGCAACCACATTGGCCAGCCCCTTGCCCACCATCTCCTGATTCGCTGACAGATGCTGCCGCGTTTTGGAGGCCACCGCCTTAGCAATGGAAAAGGCCTCCACAAAACTCAACAGCGCAATCATAAATGACGGCATCAAAAGGGAAGTAATATCCCGTGGGTCCATCGTTGGCATAACAAACGACGGCAGACCGCTTTCAATAGTGCCGACCACCTTACCGCCCATGCCTTCAAAATCCAGCAGCCAGGCTAAGACAGTGGCCGCGACCACGGTAAACAATATGCCCGGTAGTTGTGGCGCGAACTTCTTGAAACAATAGAGCAACACCATAGAAAACAGACCCATCGCAAGGGTTGGAAAGTGCGTCTGGTCTGGAATGGCCAGCAGTAGATTCCAGAGCGTTTCATATAGATGGCTACCGGAAATATTCTCAATCCCCAATAATTTACTCACCTGCAAGCTACTAATAACAATCGCCGCCGCATTGATAAAGCCAATCACCACCGGATGTGACAAAAAATCCACCATCATCCCTAAGCGCAGGAACCCCAGTACCAGCTGCATCACACCCGCCATAATCGCTATCATCGCGGCATAGGCTATGTACTGTGACGGTTCTAAATTCAGCGGAATCAAAGCGGCTGCGGTCATCAGCGAGATAATCGCTACTGGCCCATTCTGTAACTGGCGTGAAGAACCGAACAGTGCCGCCACAATGGGCACCAAAAAGGCGGCGTACAGCCCGATTTGCGGTGGCAGTCCAGCCAACTGGGCGTTGGCCATCGACTGAGGTATCAGCACCAGCGCTACAGTAATGCCGGCAAATATATCGGCCCGCAATACTTCGGGGTTTTTCAGTTCGCCAATCCAGTCCTTGAATGGCACAAAACGTCTCGCTGCATCCAGTAGCAGCTGATTCAGATAATCTCTCATTACACTATTTTATCGTTTTGTGGCCAGTCTAACCACACAAGATGAGTCTGCAGCAAAGCAAAGCAAAGATAGTTAACACGCTGGACAACCCAAACGCATCAGATCGGTGGAGCTGCGCGCTCAGTGATCAACTGTCGTGCGGTAACCCTTTCCCGGTGGATCATATACAACCCGGCACCGATAATAATGGCAATGCCAATTAGGCTTAGCGCATTAGGGAAATCGTGAAAGACCAGATAGCCGAATAAAGTCGCCACCGGTAGCTCAAAATATTGCAACGGGGCCAGTGTGGCCGAAGGAGCTAACGACAATGCGTAAGTCATCATCAAATGGCTTACTGTAGCGAAGAATCCAGCACCGAAGAGCCACAGCCAGGCAATTCCGGCGGGCCAAACTGGATCGAGTAAGTCAGAGCCTGATCCTTGGGCCAGAAATAGCACGGGTATACAAAAAAAGCTGGCGACCAGACCGGTATGGAACTGAAGCACTACAGGATGCATCCGCTTTGAGAGCCCTCGCGTCACAAGAATGTAGAAAGCGAAAGCTACTGCCGTACCAAGCGGAATCAGTGCCACTGCGCCAAAGGCTGCGAAGCTGGGTTGGATCACGAATAAGACGCCGACAAACCCTACAAAGCACGCCCCAATACGGCGCGGGCCGACATCTTCGCCCAGGTAAAATTTACCGAACAACAAGACAATGAAAGGTGCCACGAACACAATCGCCAGCGCATCGGCAAGCGGCATCACTCGGATCGCGGTGATAAAACAAAAGGTTGCAAACAGCAAAAGTAATGCGCGCAATATCAGGGGCAACCATTGTCTTCGCGTTACGCGCAAGGATAGCCCCAAGCTCAAGATAAACGGAGCCATCAACGCACACTGCACAACAAAACGCGCCGCTGTAATCTGCCCAACCGGCACGCTTGTAGATGCCAGTTTGGCAGCCACATCCAGCAAGGGAGCAGTTACGCAAAAACCAAGCATCAGCGCAACACCGGTAAGAATGTTGTCCGCGGATGGGGCCGAAGATGTGTTGTTTGTCATGGGTAAAGACTAGGATAACTTTGTTATCCCGTACAGCTGGAAAAATGATTGACGCAAAAGTTCCAGATTAATATAGAAGGGCCTAATGAAGTACCACTGTGAATCGCTTAACTTAAATCCTTTTGTGCTATCCACTCTGTGAATCGTCTGGTTACCCAGCTGCTAAGAGCTTTATGGCAGCCTCTTCCAGCTCGCCAAAGGGCGCATTGGTTTTGGTTGATTTTCGCTGGTGTATAAATCGATAGATAAGCTCACCCTTCCGATTAAAACCATATACTGTCGGAATACGATCTATGCCACCAAACAATTCACGTATTTTTTCTGAACCAACAACAGCAGGAAAGGCAGGTGACGTTGTGCTGATAAACTTATCCATGCGTTCGGCATCATTTGCGTCCCATGCTTCATGAACATTGATGGCGATAATTTTTAAATCACTATCACTGTATTTCTTGTGCAACTGGTTCAGATGTGAAAATTCCTCTAAACACGGTGGACACCAACTGGCGAAAAAAGTGACTATTACTGGTTTATTTTCAATCTCGGATAAGTCGATCGGGCTTGCGCCAGTTACCTCAGGCAGCTTAGCCACTGTTCTACGTGCTTCAATATTAAAGCTAATGTTATCCGCTTGTAAAATCGCCGGAAGCAGAGCTACCCATAACGCCAACAGACACTGGAAGACAATAGTAAAGCGTATTTTTACAAGGTAAGTGTTCAAGACGGTTAAGTGTTTAGGATATCTCAACATAAAAGGACAATTTGACATGGGTTAAGTTCCGAGCAAGACACGGGCCGGACCCTCACTGTCTCACAGACATCACAAATGCTTAATGCATGTGTCCAATATTAGCTGTACAGCGTCAATCTGCATCATCAGAGGCATACTTTCTAAAGAATCCTGTCTTGCGCTATGGGTACCAGAACCGTCAAGTGGGTTTGTTTTGACCCCGGAGCTTTGTAGCTCCATTACTTGTTCAGGCAAATAAGGTAAGTGTATAAAACCACACATTGTGTTGCGATCGGCTCGGTTGCACAGATTCAAAGCTGAGTACATGAGTGAGTTACACACGAACGTTCCGGCTGAATCGGAAACGCGCACTGGTATGTTGTTACGTTGCAAAACATCTCGAATCGAGTCCAGAGGCAAGTTACTCATATAGCAGTCTGGTCCGTCATCACGCACACAGCCCTGAACAACCTCGCCTGCGTTATCTGAAATTCGAAAGTCTACCTGGTTATTCGCCTGTCTCTCTAGTCGAATGGCCTTTTCTCCACCTGCCAAACCCAGGCAAACCAGCAGCTCTGGTTCGAATTTTGTCACTAGTTGCTCAAGGCGCTCAGGTGCGCCTTTAAACGTAACCGGTAGCGTGTGTGCAGCGACGTCGTATCGACCTATCATTTTTCCATTGAAGCTGTCGGCTACTCGTGCGGACGGATTGTCACGCAATCCACCAAACGGTTCAAAACCAGTCAATAATATGTTTGTCATTTACGTGCGTTTCGGTTAATTGTGAAGTATGGGGTCGAAGTATGGGGTCTGAAGTATGGGGTCAGAGTAATAATCGCCGTATAATTCTGAAGTATGGGGTCAGAGTAATAATCGCCGTATAATTCCATTTGTCATCAAAATAATTGATAGAATCATTAGCGAGTTGATCAATCAAGTGGATACACCTCGGTAATATATATTGCCTTAAGAAAATTATTAACTTGTGGCGGGTTTACAAGCCAGATAGTTGTCTTGTTTGTCAATAGCGATAGACAGCGACAGATACCCAGAACACCCACAAGTGTTCTACCTAGAACAAGCCCTACCCTTTCTTGAAAAACTTGAAGACATACTCGCCAACTCACGCTATTCAGGCGGCAGCCAGAGGCTCAGCACCCTTTTAGTCAAGATCTGTTTAGTGACCAACTCATTAATATTATTTCTGAAAAAATAAAATGAAACAAGCCGGATAAAGGCATCCATTGTCGGTAAACTGTCGCCTCGATGTACCGCTCCACTGCAATACCTTGCTCAATCAACGGCATACCCAATAAGCATGACCAAAGACACAAACCTAAGAGGCATTTTTCTTATGATCGCCTCAATGGCGGCTTTCGCAGCCGCAGACACTTTGGTCAAACTAACCACCTCGGTGATTTCGCCTGCTCAAGTTTTATATTTTTTAATAAGCGGTGCTTTGGTGATTTTTTTCTTGATGGCATGTCTGCAAGGCGAAAGATTGCGGGATACCAGAGCACTCTCGCCGATACTGCTGCTTCGCTACCTGGCCGAAGTAGCGGGAATGGTGGGCATGGTTATGGCGCTGGCAAAGATTCCGATCTCCGTGGTTGGGGCGGTTACACAAGCTACACCTCTGCTGGCGACTGTTGGCGCTGTTCTATTTCTGCAAGAAAAAGTTGGCTGGCGTCGATGGTGCTCCATTGTATTTGGTTTTATTGGTGTATTACTCATTGTACAGCCCGGGGCCATCGGGTTTGATTATCAAGTGCTGTGGGCAATTCTTGCTGTAGTTTCTTTGTCGGTTCGTGACCTGACGACCAGACTTGTGCCGGAAGATATGGCATCGACAAGTCTGGCGACTTACACAATGACTGCGGCACTTCCGTTTACTGTGGGATGGGTTTATTTCAATGGAGAGACCCTGCTACCAGAGCAAATCAACTGGTTGGTTGTCATTCCAATGGTGGTGCTAGGCGCAATAGGTTATATGTTGCTGATAGCGTCAATTCGCATCGCTGAGGTGTCTATCGTGATGCCATTCCGTTATACCAGAATAATCTTTCTACTCGGTGTAGGTGTTCTGGTCTTCCAGGAAAAACCAGATGCCTTAATGCTGATTGGCGCTACTTTAATAATAGTTTCCGGCATATATATGATGTGGCGCGAACAGCTCGTAAAACGGCTTGAATAGTTAATAGCTGTGCAAGAATAAAAAATGGAAAACAACAGGAATAATTGGTTATAAACATTGGTTTAGGCATTGAATAAGATGTATTCCTGTAAATGACTAAGCTCGTTTGTTCGACATTAAAGTGGAAGCTTCAGCAAAGCAATGGTCTATAGTAGAACTTAAGTATGCGTTTACCAGTCATCTTCATTTTCATAACGGTGGTGCTCGATTCCATGGGGATCGGAATCATTATGCCCGTGATGCCAGACTTGATTCAGGAGGTCGGCAAAGTTGATCTCAGTCAGGCGGCAATGTGGAGTGGAACCCTAACCGTCGTTTTTGCGATTAACCAGTTTCTGTTCTCTCCAACAGTAGGGGGTTTGTCTGACGCCTACGGTCGCAGGCCAGTATTGTTGATTGCATTGTTGGTTATGTCGCTCGACTATCTGGTGATGGCATTCGCTCAGTCTCTGTGGCTATTGTTTGTCGGCCGTTTTATTGGCGGCATTACCGCGGCTACGCATGCTACCGCAGCTGCGTATATGGCGGATATCTCTGAAAGTCAAGACAAAGCGAAAAACTTCGGGCTTTTGGGAGCGGCGTTTGGTGTAGGTTTCGTACTGGGCCCGATGTTAGGTGGCCTGCTGGCTGAGTATGGGTCTCGTGCCCCGTTCTTTGCAGCAGCAGCACTGGCATTCGCCAACATGTTGTTTGGTTACTTTGTTTTGCCTGAGTCTCTGAAACAAGATAAAAGGCGCACATTTGACTGGCGGCGTGCCAATCCTTTTGGTGCATTCAAGCAAATGAAAAAGCTGCCCGGTCTTATGCCCATGTTATTGGTATTTCTTCTACTCAGCATCGCTTTCTTCGTTTATCCATCGATCTGGGCATTCTTCGGGCGTGCACAGTTCAACTGGGACGCGCGCATGGTTGGCCTGTCACTGGCTGCCTATGGCTTCGGTATTGTAATCATACAGGGCGCACTAATCAGGCCTATCCTTGCTCGCTTCGGTGAAAAAGTGACAGCCCTGTTCGGTATGTGTATGCACTTGCTGACATTCCTGGCCTATCCATTGATGACTGAAACGTGGCATGTGTTTGCGTTTATGCCAATCAGTGTGTTCAGCGCTGTCGCTGTACCGGCACTGCAAGGATTGATGAGCAACAGTGTTCCCGAAAATGCACAGGGTGAATTACAAGGGGCAATGGCATCACTAACGGCCGTCGCAACCATTATCAGCCCGTTTGTCATGACTCGGGTGTTCAGTTATTTCACGCAGAGCGATACACCCTTGTATCTGCCATCAGCACCTTTTTTACTTTCAGCTTTATCGGTCATTGTAGCGTTTATTCTGTTTAGCAGATGGAAACCAGAGCATTAAATGCCCACTACGCTTGAGTTGATCCTGATGAACCGCTGCGCTGATCGGGTATTGTGGGAAAGTGACTGGTCTTTCCGACGGTTCAACAGTACACAGCGTCGGTAATTCGTTTGACTACTCGTTTATCAATTGACGCAAAATGTTAGTGAAGGTATCAACCTCGGCACTACTAAAACGCTTAAAGGCTTCCTTCGCATGTGCCTCCGCCAGATGCCAGATATCGTCAGTTTTTGACTTCCCTATATCGGTCAGAAAATACCCATCTCCATCAGCTGTTACCATCCCGCGATCGCTCAAGCTAAACAATGCTTCACGGACTTCATTTATCGGAGCGTGCAAGTGAACATTGAGTTCTTCAACGCACAATCCAGAGAAATCATTCAGTACCAACAAAATACGGGACTCGATAAGGTTCAGGCCAAGTCTCACTAGTTTAGGGCGATAACGTTCCTGGTAGGCAAGCACAGCACGCCGCATTAAAAAAAACTCATGATTTTCCATCCGACCCTGGTCAGCCTTTTTTGATGCCTGTTGAATGGCACTGGGATAGGTTTCAGGATGACTAACGACCATGGAGTAAGAACCCTGGTGAAAACAAAGTGGTGATCGACCGAAATCATCAAAAGCCAAAACTTTGCCGATAAATATCCAATGATCTCCACCGTCGAGTTTGTTATGAGTTTCGCACTGGAATCGCCCGGCACAATCGGGAAATATAGGAGAGCCGCCTATCCCCTCCTGCCACACAATTCCGGCAAACTTGTCTTCTTGCTGACGGGCGAAATGGTTCGACATCTCCATCTGATCTGACGCAAGGATATTGACTGCAAAATGGCTGGCAGACTCGAACACTTTGCAACTCGGGGTATCTTTGATACTGCTCCAAAGTATCAGTGGCGGATCCAACGACAATGAGCTAAAACTGCTGGCGGTCACCCCTATGTTCGTACCGTCCGGGCCCCGGGTTGTGATAATTGTCACGCCGGTTGCAAAGTTGCCTAGCGCTCGACGAAACGCTTTGGGGTCGAAGTTACTGAGTTTCTTAGTGGTTGTCACAATTTATCTCCGCATTGCACTTTATAAACACCTGTTGCAAAGGTTGGTACCATTACCCGGGTTCTTTAGCAATACCAGCAACATACCAACTAGTGTGCAGCAATGACAGGAGCTGAAAAACCAAGATTTTCTGATAAGCGACATCTTTTTTCCTGATGGCAAAACACTCACGGATTGCTACGTGTAATGTTGCAGCATAGGCTACACAGAATTGTGTATTGATATCTACTTTCTCTTAAGGCATATGGTTTTTTGATGGCTGACATAAGAAATTATTGGTGCTCTCGTATTTCGTTTGGGAGATAATCAAGAAAACCTTCAGGAGGCCTGAATGAAACTCTCTTTCTTCACAATGCCAATCCATCCAATCGACAAGCCTGTAGCCCAAAGCCTGAAGGAAGATCGTGAAGCATTTATGCTCGCCGATTCACTTGGCTATGCTGAAGCCTACTGCGGAGAGCACACGACAGATAAAGCCGAGATTATAACTTCAACTGTCGCTTTTCTCGCAAGCCTTGCTTATGAGACAAAGCAGATTCGGCTGGGTACAGGCACTGTCAATATGCCAAATTCGCATCCAGCGCGTGTTGCGGCGGAAGTCGCCATGCTGGACCACATGTTGGAAGGCAGATTCAATTTTGGTATCTCACCTGGTGGCCTTATGTCTGATGCCGAAGTATTTGGCACTATGGATAAAGATCGCAATGCTATGTTTCTGGAATGCATCAACATGGTACTTGATATCTGGGCGGGTGAAGCACCTTACAATTTAAAGGGAGAGTTTTGGGACGTTACAACAAAGCGCACCACGGTGCATGAGATTGGGCAAGGCGATATCATGAAACCGTTTCAGGCTCCCCATCCTCCGATAGTCGGTACGGCGGTGGCACCGTTTTCAAAAGGGGTTACTGCTATGGCAGCCCGTGGCTGGCAGCCTATTTCAGCAAACTTTTTATTGCCCAAATGGGCAGCGACACACTGGCCTAATTTTGTAGAAGGTTGTCTTGCCGGTGGCTATACACCGTCTTATTCAGACTGGCGCGTTGCCAAGAATATTTGCGTTGCAAAAGATGCTAAAACCGCCCGTGCCTATGCTCGCGACCCCGGTAGCCCTTACGTATTTTACTATTCCCAACTATTGACCAAGATGCGCAGAGGCAAGCGTTTAAACCTGTTTAAGCATGATCAGAATATGCCCGATGAGGATGTGACACTAGACTATGTGCTTGATCAATTGATCATTCATGGTACGGTGGAGTCAGTTGCTGATCAACTTTTGGCAGTTCGAGAAGAAATTGGCCCATTCCAACATCTTGTTTATGCTGGGCATGATTGGACCGACCTTGACATCGGTCGGAACTCTATGGTTCTAATGAGTGAAAAAGTTCTACCGATCCTGCAAGAGGCAACGAAGCACGAGGGGGATTGGGTACCGGAAAAGGACAGTCAACAAAGTAAACATAATATGGCAAAGCAATCTTGATATGGCGACGCAATCTTGAAAACTTCCCTGCTCGTTAATGTAGCCAGAACAATGCATATACTCTCATCGATGTGGGTATTCATACTTGCATTGGTGATTTTAATAGACGTTTTTGGGCGCGTACTGTTTTCGCACCCGCTCCCCGGTACAAAAGAAATCCTGCAAAACTCTGTTATTGCCATAACCTTCCTGCAGATCCCTTTGGCAATCTATTCAGGGTCAATGTTGCGTACGACGCTGCTTCATGGACTGATGCCCGCATTCGTGAAAAAACTAGCTCGAACATTTGCTTTTGCCCTTGGTTTTATTCTATTCGCAGCAATTGCTTACGCCTCTTTCCCAGAGGCGATTGAAGCCTATCGACTTGGTGAATACGAGGGAGAAGGTGCGCTTCGTATCTATACTTGGCCGATAAGGCTTTTAATTGTAATAACAACGGTGATTGCAGCTATCGCCTACGTGACAATGATGATTGCAAATTGGCGCGGTGCTCTTTCTGAAGAAGATGAAGCACTAGTCAAACACTAATAATAACCAGTCTGGAAGCCAACGCATGGCGACAATCATTTTCAGTATTTTAATACTGCTGCTCGTTCTCGTTTTTCTCGGAGTACATATTGCCGTGGCATTAGCCACTGCAAGCGCGTTGGGCGTCTATCTGCTGTTGGGAGACGCCGACATAGCCTTGTCAGTACTGAGTGGAACTGCTTACGAGTCGCTTCGCAAAGATATATTCATTGTCATACCACTTTTCGTTCTAATGGGAAGCTTTGTCAGTCGCTCAGGCGCAGCCAAAGATGTTTACACAATCAGTAATCGTGCGTTTCGAAAAATACCGGGATGTCTTGCTGTGGCAACCGTGTCTGGCAACTCAGTATTTGCTGCTATCACTGGTGTCTCTATTGCTTCAGCCGCAACGTTTTCAAGAATCGCCTATCCAGAGATGGTCGCGCTGGGATACAGGAAAAGTTATGCCTTGGGTGTGATCGCCGGAAGTGCTTGTCTTGGTATGCTAATCCCCCCAAGTATACTCATGATTATTTGGGCAGTTTTAACCGAGATTTCTATCGGAGCGCTCTTTATCGCAGGACTATTGCCGGGTTTATTGTTGGCATTTTTTTTCGTTTTATACTGTGCAATAAGCGCAAAACTAAACCCGCAAATTGCACCACCCTACCCGGTTGATGAATTTACAGAAGACATTAGCCCGTCGCAACGCCGAAGTGAATTGGTTAGTGGCCTATCCGTTATCGGGCTTATTTTTATTGTTATTGGTGGTATCTGGGGCGGATTTTTAACCCCGACAGAAGCTGCGGGTTTTGGCGCAGCAGGCGCATTTATTGTGGGTGTGGTTAAGGGAATGCGTCGCAAAGAAATAATGGACGCGATATACAGCGCCGGAAAAACCACTGCACCTATTATGATTCTACTGATTACCGCGTCTATGTATTCGCGTTTTCTTGCCATGGGTGGTGCGATAAACGTTATCCATAGCACGATGTTTTCTATCAGTGAAAACCCGATGATCTTACTGGCAATGATATTCGGATTTTGGTTGTTGTTGGGAATGTTTATAGACTCAACATCAATCATATTACTGACTGTACCGATTTTTGCGCCTATTGCCACTATGCTGGGCGTCCATGAACTCGCCTTTGCCATCTTCGGTATTCTGGTTATTGAGGCTGGGTTATTGACTCCGCCATTCGGGCTGCTGATATACACGGTGAAGGCTGCAGTGCCAGATCAGTCGGTCACGCTGGGCATGATTTTCAAAGGCTCCATCCCCTACTGGCTCATGTTATTGGCTGTCGCTATTCTTACTTTAATCTTTCCATTCCTAACGACTTGGTTGCCTCAGAACTTGCTTTAGCGAGCACTACCAACCTCTTCTGCTTTGCCCCAACGATTCATTGGCGTACGGGTAAAAACTCCCGAAATAGTTGAGCTCCGGTCGGTGGTAGACGCTGGTCAAATAGTAGACCATTCAGGGACAGTCAGGCCGCTACCGATACGCAGTCGGGCAAAAGTATCGATAAAAAGCTGGTAACGCGATAGCATATCCATCTAAACTAAGACTGATCAGTTACTACTCTTCGGCCTAAAAGTAGGAAACAATATCCGCTCGCTGTAACAACAACCTGGAGGTTTAATGAAACTTACAATCAAGCTTATCGCCGTTGCTATCTTTGCATTTGCATCAAGCATAGTGCTAGCACAGGAAAAATTACGCATCGGCACAGCAAGCCTTGGTGGCGCTTACTATCCGATGGGGCAAGCCCTGAGTAGCATGGTAAACAAGCACGCGGAAGGCTACGAAATGGTACCCATCGTGACCGGTGGTGGAGCTGAAAATCCGCGATTGGTCGACTCAGGTGAAGTTGATCTTGGTATCGCCCCTGCCAGCTTGAGCTTTCTCGCTGTCAATGGCAAAGGGCCGTACAAAGAGGCCCTAAATATCCAAGCCATGGGAACATTGCATTCCAGCGTTTTGCATATGGTCACGCTGCCCGGTTCAGGCATCGAAACTCTCGAGGACTTAAAGGGCAAACGCGTTGCGATTGGTCCTGCTGGTGGTGGAACACTTAGCATCATGCGAAATCTGCTAAAACTGGTTGACATGAAAATAGAAGATATCGTGCCAAGCTTCCTGTCCTATGCTGATGGCTTTAGTCAGCTTGCAGACGGCAACGTTGATGCCTCTTTCGCTTTGGCCGGTTACCCAACATCTGCCGTGCTACAGACCGGTGCAACCAAAGAGCTGAAGTTCATCGAGCTAAGCGATGAAATGATGGACAAAGTGACAAGCACATATCCGTACTACTCAAATGCAACTGTGCCGGCTGATGCATATGATTCCGGCAAAGACCTTACTGTTATAGGGTCGGCAAACATGCTTATTGCCTCTGGTGAAATGGATGAAGAAAGAGCAACCGTTTTGCTCGAAGCCATTTATGGCAATCTTGACGATCTTATTGCAGAAAATGCGCTGGCAAAGCAGATCGTGCCTGAAAATTCTCTGAACCTTCCGATACCGTTGCACCCGGCAGCAAAGGCGTATTTTGAAGCACTAAAGTAATTGAATAATCAACCAGAGTTAATGCTTGGCCATGATCAGAAAAATACAGATCAGTTTAAGCCAGGCAGTACTTACCGTTCAGCACAAGGATGTGCTGAAAACTGGGTAGCGCCGGAGTAAGAAAAGAACGATGTCGGTGGTACAGAAAAAACTTGATCGACTGGTTTCGCTCATTGCCATTGGACTAAGCCTGTGGCACCTGTCAATCGTGGCTGGTGTTGGCAGCTATTCCACCATGGACATACGCAGCATTCACCTAACGGTAATGCTTGTGCTTGTTTTTCTCGTCACAAAAAAATCACTTATGCCCAATGCGTCAGCGACTGCCACCAGAACCGCAGCGGGCAACAATGAGGAAGTGCCAACAGCATCATCAAGTGATTTACATAAGCTCCTGATCAGAGTGTCACTGGCGCTGATCTCGCTCGGTGCCGGTGTGTATACCTACCTGCGGTGGAAACCGATTGCCTTTAGTGGCGGTGAGACAAACAATCTCGATGCGTGGGTTGGTGTTGTTCTGATCATCCTTGTGCTGCTTGCAGTTATTCGGCGCATAGGGCTTTTACTCAGCCTGATTGCCATTGTTTTTCTTGCTTACCCAATAGTTGCGCCGTACTTGCCAAACGTAATTTCCGGCCGTGGATACGACATTGAGCGAGTGGCAATTTTTATGGCTACCGGTACTGAGGGAATCTTTGGAATCCCGCTGGGTGTATCAGCATCCTACATTATCATTTTCACTATTTTCGGCGCATTCCTGAATAATTTCGGCGCTGGCGACTTTTTCTTTCGCATTGCAAGCCTTGCAACACGCGGAACACGAGCTGCCTCTGCCAAGACGGCCGTTATCTTCAGCACGCTGCTCGGCATGATCTCTGGTTCGGCTGCCGGTAATGTAGCGGTGACCGGCACAATGACCATTCCAATGATGAAGCGTGAAGGTTATAAACCTAACCAGGCTGGTGCCATCGAGGCCGTTGTCTCAACCGGTGGTCAAATCATGCCGCCAATCATGGGCGCCGCCGCATTTATCATGGCTGAAATAATCGGCATACCCTATCGGGAAGTAATGAAGGCTGGCCTTATCCCTGCTCTTTTATTCTTCTCGTCAATTTTGTTTATTGTGCATCTGCGCGCATTGAAATCTGACATGGCGATCAGTGTTGATGACAGCCCAACCGAACCACTGTTGTCTATACTCCTGCCGGGTCTGCGCTTTGTTGTTCCGTTCGCACTACTCATTGGTCTGATGGTCATGGGATATTCGCCTTTTCGCGCATCATTCGTCGCTTTACTCGTACTGTTGGTTGGTTGTTTCCTGTTCGAATGGCGCGATCTGAAAAGCTACATTAAGAAAGTATTTAAATCACTGGAAGAAGGCGCGCTGGCAGTTTTGTCTATAGCTGCAGCCTGTGCTGCAGCCGGTATCGTTGCAGGTGTTTTGTCAATGACCGGTATTGGTTCTCAAATATCCGCTGTCATTATCGGTATTTCCGCAGGACAACCGGTAATCGCTTTAGGCTTGACTGCATTAATGGCCATCGTTCTTGGTATGGGGTTACCAACCACAGCAGCTTACGTCATCCTTGCAACCGTTGTAGCCCCACCGTTAGTACAAATGGGAATACCCAACCTGACAGCGCACATGTTTGTTTTCTTTTTTGGCTGCATCTCAACTATTACCCCACCAGTCGCACTTGCCTCCTATGTTGCCGCAGGTATTGCGGGCAGCGATATCAACAAAACAAGCTGGACCGCTTTTGCCTACGGCATTACCAGCTACATTTTACCGTTCATGTTTTTCTTTGGTCCGGCGTTGTTGATGGACGGCTCAATAATGGAAATACTACTGGCTGTCGCTGTCGGACTGGTAAGCGTCTTTTGTATTGCAACGGCTGTAGTCGGTTATTTTCTGAAGCCATTAAGCGCCATTGGTCGAATAACAATGGCAGCAAGCGGATTATTATTAATGTACCAGTCTCTGCTGACAAACCTGATCGGGATTGGTCTGCTTGGTGCCGTATTTTTTCTAACACGACAACAAGACAATCCTGTGCAGAAGCCCAAAATCTGACCCCACCGGAATCTTGCTCATTTAACGACGACGTGGTATTCCCTTTGCATCATCGACGCTGGCGGTCCGCGTAGTCACGCCGTCGATTAAAACAAATGCGATAACACAGGGTTCCGTACCACGGTTTGACCAGGCATGATTGTTACCGCGTTGAATAAGAACATCTCCGGCTTTCAACAGCACATCATCATCCTCTTCATCAAGCATCATCCAGATCTCGCCGGTAAGCACGATGGCGTAGTCCAGTGAATCGGTCCGGTGCATGAACGGATGTCTGGCATTCTCTACAATGTTGGCACCGGCCCCCATTTCCCCAAAGGCCGCTTTGCCATCCAGTGTTTTAATCACTTCTGGATCTTCAGGTAGAAATTCCACACAGCGAAATGTGCTCCCCATTGGCGGTGGATGAAGAACAAAATCACCCGTGCAAGTATCTGTCGGTCCATCGTATTCAGCCGGGCTTCCACGCTCAATCCAAAAATTAGTCAGACGAACACCGGGACGATTTGGACGCTCCAGATACTGTGACGCAGTTGAGTCTTCAATAACAATGGCTTTGCCGCTAGCATCATGACCGGTTATAACCCTTCGAAACTCTCTTGCCACTTGATTGATTTCCGTTTAATTGATGATATTCCTAGAATAACAAACCCTCTGAATGTACATCACACCGAATTATTTAAGTTCTAACGAATAAACTGATCAACATAGTCCTCACCCAAGCCAACAGCGGTGTAGTGAGCACGGCACATATCAATCTTGGTGAAGACGTCTTCATAGCCTAAAACTTCTCCCCACGGGTCGACATAGCACATCACTCCGTTAACCTGAAAATAAGTGATCATCTCGTCCACACCATCCGGCACAACCAATGTGTGCGTTTCTCCTGGTGGTTCGTACACATAAGAACCTTCTTCGGCCATCCAGTCATGCTCGAGATAATGCCAACGGCCTTTCAAAACCCAACCGTGAACCGGTTGCGGATGACGATGGCGAGACAGCACTCCGGCTTTTGTGACTTTCAATAAATTGGTCCAGTACCCCTGCGAGCGATTCAAACACAGCGGACGTAGCCAGACGTTTTCAGCCTGTGGAACCCATAGACGATCATCCTCTGGTATCGCATTGGGAATGACGATTTCCTGTTGTGCATCTTTTGGAAACGGCAATTGATAAGGTGTTCGCTCGTCGTACTCTTTTTTCTCATTCATCATTTTTTACTCATTAATAGACAAATCCCGGTTATAGCGCTTTGTATCCGCCGTCAACAGGATAAACCGACCCGGTTACAAAGCTTGCGTCTTCTGATAACAACCATTTCACTACATTACCAACCTCTTCTGCTTTGCCCCAACGATTCATTGGCGTACGACTAAGAATCGCGTCACTTCGTTCCGGCGCATCTCTTAGTCCCTGGGTCATTTCAGTTTCAATCCAGCCCGGGGCAATGGCATTAACACGTATACCATCTTCCGCCCACTTACCGGCCAACGATTTTGTCAACTGAGCCACCCCACCCTTTGATGCTGAGTAAGCCGGCACTAACGGCCCACCAAATGTGCTGAGCATGGAGGCGGTATTCACTATGGCACCGTTACTTATAGACAGCAACGGTTGAGCGGCAACACAGCAGCGCATCGTACCTATCAGGTTGACATCGATCACTTTCTGGAAAACAGCCAGATCATATTCGGCCCCACGTTGCAGGATACCGGCACAATTGACAAGCGCATTGAGACTGTTCAAATTAGCAAACAAGGTGTTTACTGATTCATCATCAGTCACATCGATAAGCCTTAAGTCAATCTCTGCCCGTCTATCAAAAGCATCGATTTCCTCCTGCGAATTACTCGCGGCAATTACATACCAACCAGCTCCAGCAAGCACCTGCGATACCGCAGCTCCAATTCCTCGCGTTCCACCAGTAACAACAGCAGTTTTATTCATCAGTTAATTCGTCTGTTAAATTCACTTACAAAGGAATTGGCGCGTTAGCGCAATTCAACCATGCTGTACTCAGGTTTTAACAGCGCTGAGCCAGCCATCAGCTTAACCGATACGAACTGAGCCCGTTCGCCGGATTGCGAATCAGACTTTGGCGTATGGACACTATCAATGTCGGAGATCAAATAGTTCTGATTCAGCTGAATTAACGATTGTTAGTACAAGTGTGCTTGATAGGTGTTGGATACAGTCGGATGTATTTTACGTTATCGTATCTGATTGAATTATTGCTCGATCATTAATGCCTTTTATGAACCCAAAGTTCACAAGACCTGACGACATATACACTGCAGTTGTATAGGCAACCAATGACATCTGCGCTGGAGCGGAAACCAGCAGCGACCAACGCTAATACCTTTGAACGTAACAAATGGGTATGAAATGTTAGAGAAGCTCAATAGATTCGAGTTGAAAGGCATTTTGCCGAGGTGGTGTTGGGACTTTCCCAGAGGCAAGTAGCCATCGCAGCAAATGGGTTTATCTCAACAGCCGCGTTTACACCCTGCCGATTACCTGTTCAAGATAAAGAGTTAAGAACTTTCTATATCTTTCTAGATTTAGATACTTCGGCCTTTTCTTTCTACGCTTGCGGTTTATGCAACTATTAGCACTATCATTCCTTACTTAAAATAACTAAATTTTAATTTGTCGCTTTATTGCACGTTTTTTTGACAGCAGTATTACAGGCTGTACATTCAAGGA
>CAYTJF010000110.1:0-17773 GCA_964437945.1 uncultured Granulosicoccaceae bacterium | reverse complement strand
CTCCGACCGCCTGGTTCGTAGCCAGGTACTCTATCCAACTGAGCTACGGGCGCGTAACTCCAAGCCGCAAAGTATGGCGCGAACACCCCCTATCGTCAACAAATAGTGGCGATTATTTCTATTTTAATTCGATTATTTCAGGAAAGACTGTAAATTCGCCTGAGAACAAGCGTTTATGCCACGCTTAGGCCGTCCGTATGCTGCGTGATAGAACATTAACTTAAACTTATAGAAAAATCCAACTTCGCATCACCTCGTATCAATGTCCGTTTCCCAGGCTATGTGCACACAGGCGGGGCATTGATTACGCTGTCGCAGATCTGAACTACTGGTTGAACCTCTATTCGCCCTCTTCTACAACCGCATCCACAAGTGCCGACTCCGCTTCCGCTTCTTCTTTCTTTATACGCTCGTAAATTTCTTCACGATGTACTGCTACCTCTTTTGGCGCGTTAACACCAATTCGAACCTGATTACCTTTCACTCCAAGCACAGTGACCGTTACTTCGTCACCGATCATTAGCGTCTCTCCAACTCTGCGAGTGAGTATCAACATACTTTACTTCTCCAAATCTGCATTCACGCTGGCTGGTGCGTAAACAGTCTATGAAGTATGTCAGCTTATTGTGTTGCGTGTCGCAACGTTGAGGGGTCTTACGAGTAAATTCACACTCCAGAAACGTTCCGTCATTACTACGTCGTAAAAAATCTATGTTAGGTACTTTTAGGTACGTTATATATTGCCGAATTAAATTGACTTAGCTCGTCTGAACAGATTCTGCTAACTCAAATTCTTCATGCAAAGAACGAACACCAAGCTCAAGAAAGTTTTCATCAATCACTACCGAGATTTTAATTTCTGATGTCGTGATCATGCGAAGGTTAATGCCATTATCTGCCAGTGTTTTAAACATACGACTCGCTATACCAGCATGTGATCGCATACCAACACCAATAATCGATAATTTGACTATTCGGTCATTTCCATGGACCTGCTGTGCACCAAGCTCGTTTTGTCGACTTTTCAAGAAATCCATCACTCGCTCATACTCATCGCGATGAACCGTGAAAGTAAAATCAGTTAGTCCATTCTCACCAATATTCTGCAATATAACATCGACTTCGATATTCAAGTCGGCGATCGGACCCAGTATGGAGTAAGCAATACCAGGCTTATCAGCAACACCTACCACTGTAATTTGCGCCTCATCCCGATTGAACGCTATTCCCGAAACAAGCGCTTGTTCCATCTGGTTTTCCTCATCATCTAATGTTATCAACGTGCCTTCACCCGGCTCAAAGCTTGAGAGTACCCTCAATGGCACGTTATATTTACCGGCAAATTCGACCGCTCTGATTTGCAACACTTTGGAGCCAAGGCTTGCCATTTCAAGCATTTCTTCAAAAGTAATTTTTTCAAGGCGCCGAGCGCGACTCTCTACTCTGGGGTCAGTTGTGTATACACCGTCGACATCGGTAAAAATTTGACACTCATCGCAATCCAGTGCCGCTGCTAACGCAACAGCCGATGTATCAGAACCACCACGTCCGAGCGTCGTAATATTGCCGCACTCATCGACGCCTTGAAAACCTGCAACAACCACTATACGACCGTGCTTGATGTCATCAAGAATTGGTGCGGTGTCAATGTTCACGATTCGAGCTTTACTGTGGCTGCTATCAGTTAATATACGAACCTGGGATCCAGTATACGAGCGCGCATCAACACCAAGCTCTTTTAACGCCATGGCTAACAAGGCAATCGTTACCTGCTCGCCAGTCGATAACAACACATCAAGCTCGCGCACATCAACCACAGCCGGCATCATCTCACGTGCCAGAGCAACGAGTCGATTGGTCTCACCAGACATTGCAGACACGACAACGACAACATCGTCACCAGATTGCTTTGCAGCAACCAGCAACTTGGCCACGTGTTTGATTCGCTTGGCAGTCCCAACTGATGTGCCACCGAACTTTTTTACCAGAAAAGCCATTTACCTTTTACCAAAAAACGATTTAACTTTTACAAAAAGCCAATTAACTATCGCCACAGTGGAATCGATATACCAACACATTTCACTGATGCCGAAGTGTCTAAACTGTGGCGTTGTTAACCCACTCTCGTGCTTTGGCAAATGCTGTATCAATGTCGGCTAACGAATCCGCTCCGCCCTGGGCCATATCTGCGCGGCCACCACCACGACCACCTAGTTCCTGGGCAACCACTTTCATCAAATCACCCGCGGTGAGCTGCGCATGCAAGGGTTTACTGACCGACGACACCAAAACCGCTTTGCCCTGGTGTTCACTTGCAAGAACGATTGCACTGTCACCCAACTTTTGCCGTAGTTCGTCCATGACGGAGCGTAACGCTTTTGCGTCACTCCCATCTACGATTTGAAACAAGGCTGTGACACCGTTCAGAGTTTCAGCATTGTCCGACAGGCTTGAACCGGCCTGTGCGGAAAGTTTGCCTTGCAATTGCTCAACTTGCTTAGCCATTTCACGTTGACGGTCTTGTATCTGTTGCAGCTTTGGCAACACTTCTGCTGGAGAAGTTTTTAGCATGTCGGCAATGGTCGAAAGTTGCTGCTCCAACTGCTGGTTGTGGTGCAAAGCTACTTCGCCACTGACTGCTTCAATTCTACGCACACCAGCGGCAACACCAGTTTCAGCCGTCACTTTCACAGCACCCAAATCTCCGGTTGCACTAACGTGCGTACCGCCACAGAGTTCTACCGATTGATCCCCCAGAGTAACCACACGTACCTGTGATCCGTACTTCTCTCCAAACAGAGCAATGGCGCCGGCAGCTACCGCTTCATCCATACTCATCTGCTCCGTTGTACATGCACTATTACGCCTCACTTCCTTGTCAATCCATTGTTCAACTTGAACTATCTGTTTAGGCGTTACCGGACCCGAATGTGAGAAATCGAAGCGTAAATGCTGTTCGTTAACCAATGAGCCTTTTTGCTCAACATGAGAACCGAGTACCTCACGCAATGCGCCATGTAATAAGTGTGTCGCTGAGTGATGTCGTTTAATGTGCGCGCGGCGATCAGTATCGACTTCAGCCTTGAGCTTATCGCCAACAGCCAGGCTGCCAGACTCTAAAACGCCTGCATGCATAAATGCATTTCGAGATTTTTGCGTGTCTACAACCGTAAAACGCAACGAACCTGAACTTAGTACACCGGTATCACCGACTTGCCCGCCTGACTCACCGTAAAACGGTGTTTGGTCGAGCACAACCCAGGCATTTTGTCCTGGTTGAACCTGATCAACCATCACACCATCTACATAGAGCTCGGCAACGGTTGCACTTGAGTGAAGTTCATCGTACCCAAGAAAAACCGTTTTCGAATCAGAAACTGGTATTTCAGCGCCGCTTACCCCAAAGTTACTGGCAGCACGGGCACGCATACGTTGCGCTTCCATATGTTCTTCAAAGCCACTTTGATCAACTTCCAATCCACGCTCTCGAGCAATATCGGCAGTCAGGTCTACGGGAAAACCATAGGTGTCGTAAAGTTTGAATACTATGTCACCGGGTATGACTTTTGTTGTTAACGCAGACACCTCATCGTCCAGGATATTCATGCCAGCAGATAACGTCTTGGCGAAACGAACTTCTTCCGCTTTCAAAGCATCAGCTACGTCTTTCTCAGCTTTAACCAACTCCGGATACGCTACTCCCATCTCTTTAACTAGCGCAGATGTGAGTTTGTGAAAGAACAGATCCTCAGCACCAAGTTTGTGACCGTGACGCACCGCTCGACGAATAATTCGCCGTAACACATAGCCGCGCCCTTCGTTACTGGGAACTACCCCATCGGTGATCAGGAACGCGCACGATCGAATATGATCAGCAATAACGTTTAATGACGCATTTTCTCGATCGTTCGTGCCCGTCAGTTTGACAACGGCCTGAATCAGGTTCTTGAATAGGTCTATTTCATAGTTGCTGTGAACGTGTTGTAAAACAGCCGCAGTGCGCTCCAAACCCATACCGGTATCAACACAAGGTTTTGGCAGTGGTGTCATCGTGCCATCGGCCGACCGGTCAAATTGCATGAAAACCAGATTCCAGATTTCTATAAAGCGATCACCATCCTCTTCAGGTGAGCCCGGTGGGCCTCCCCAGACATCCTCTCCGTGATCATAAAAAATCTCTGAACACGGACCACAAGGACCGGTGTCACCCATCATCCAGAAGTTATCTTTGGCACCAATTCGAATTACGCGCTCTTTTGGGATACCAATCTGGTTAATCCAGATGTTCTCAGCTTCATCATCTTCTTCAAATACAGTAATCCATAACTTCTCGGCTGGCAGACCAAGCTCATCGGTTAAAAATTGCCATGCGTAACGGATAGCATCTTCTTTGAAATAGTCGCCGAAGCTGAAATTGCCGAGCATTTCAAAAAACGTGTGATGCCGCGCGGTATAACCCACGTTATCTAGATCATTGTGCTTACCGCCAGCACGGACACATCGTTGAGAGGTGGTTGCGCGTTTGTAATCGCGCACCTCATCTCCAGTGAACAAGTCCTTAAACTGGACCATTCCGGCATTGGTAAACAACAACGTTTTGTCATTTCCAGGCACCAGGGATCCCGAGGCCACAACTTCGTGCCCATTGGATTTAAAGAAAGATAAAAAGCGTTCGCGTATTTCTGAGGTGGTAACCATGCTGCAGAGCCAGAGCGTAAATTCGATACTCTGAATTGTAGCCCACTGTGCGCCTAGTCAGACACAGTTTCTGCCGCCAATCGTATTGCCGTTATGGAATCAGTGGAAGAAAATCCACGTCGATTCAAAAAGCGGGCACACTTGCCCATAAAGACTTGGTCGATCTCTGAAGATTCAGGGGATGACTGAGAGGATAACTGAGAGGATAACTGGGGGGACAATTGAGCGCTGAATTGAGCCGCCGAAAATTTGGATAATAAGGCATCGCTTGCCACTATCGACCAGTCTACGCCACGATCGCTAATGGCAGCCTGAATGGCTTCTCGTGCTTGCGAGGATTCGATGCCACGAGCGCTGAGTTTTGCGCTGATCATCATCGGGCCATAGTTCTTGCGCAATAGCGATTCAGCATACAGGTTAGCAAAGCGTTCATCGCTCTGATAACCAGAAGCAATTAACTTGTCGAGTGTGGTTTCTATCGTGTCGGAAGAGAACCCGCTATCGCCCAGTTTCTTACGCAGCTCAGTTGTGGAATGTTCCCGGTTGCCCAGCAATTTGATCGATTTTGCGTAAGCCTGCCTTTCAAGTTCTTCTGGCTTGAGGGTCGAGTCGATCTGCTTCTTTTCGCGACTCGCCCTCATAGCAACTGCTCAGCCAGCTTGTTGGTCAGCTTATTGGCTCAACCAGGTTAAGCTAAGCTTCAGCTTCCAGTTCAGCTTCTTTCTTACCAACTGGTTTAACTGATTCATCTGATTCATCTTGGGGGCTGTCATCATCCGGCTGTTCGACTGCTGGTGTGAGCAACAAAGCACGCACCTTATTATCGATTTCGTCAGCTATATCCGGATTCTCTTTTAGAAACTGGCGAACATTTTCTTTACCCTGTCCAATACGATCACCCTGATAGCTGTACCAAGCTCCAGCTTTATCAACGATACCGTTCTTTGAACCCAGATCGATTAGTTCACCCTCTCTTGAGGTGCCTTCACCATATAGAATTTCGAACTCGGTTTGACGAAACGGCGGAGCCATTTTGTTCTTCACCACTTTAACCCGGGTTTCATTACCGACAATTTCATCACCGCGCTTTATTGCGCCAATTCGGCGAATATCGAGCCGTACGGATGAATAAAACTTGAGTGCATTACCACCTGTAGTGGTTTCAGGGCTACCAAACATGACACCGATTTTCATGCGAATTTGGTTGATAAAAATAACGGATGTATTCGTGCGCTTTATGTTACCGGTGAGTTTACGCAAGGCCTGTGACATCAAACGTGCATGCAAACCAACGTGTGAGTCGCCCATGTCGCCTTCGATTTCAGCTTTAGGGGTAAGTGCTGCTACAGAATCAACCACGATAATGTCTATACCGCCAGAGCGAACCAGCATATCGACAATTTCCAATGCCTGATCACCAGTGTCTGGTTGTGAAATAAGCAGATCGTCAACGTTAACGCCGAGTTTGGCTGCGTAAACTGGATCGAGTGCATGTTCTGCATCGATAAAAGCGGCGGTACCACCAGCCTTTTGACACTCTGCAATAACTTGCAGCGTCATGGTGGTTTTACCTGAGGATTCAGGACCGTATATTTCGCAGATGCGACCCTTTGGCAAACCACCAATGCCCAAAGCGACATCCAGACCTAAACAGCCAGTAGAAATGACTTCAATATCACGCGTATCCGTCGCGTCTCCCATGCGCATAATTGCGCCTTTGCCAAACTGCTTTTCAATTTGACCAAGCGCAGCTGTCAGGGCTTTCTTTCGATTGTCGTCCACGTTCGTCTCCTTTGTGAAGGTATTACGGAAATGCCACTCCTTGGGCGTTTAACCGTGCACGGATTATTTCACAAAATGCGGACTTCGTGTGCTATTTGGCAAAAAAATACTGTAAATATTTTTAGTTGTCCAATTTTGCCATACAACTGACCAACGTGCCAGGTTTGACCTTATCCTGCTCTTCGCACAATTGTTTGAGTTCTTCCTCGATTTCTAATTCACGCTCTAAACGAGCAGACAGTTCGCGATCTATCTCGATTTTCTTTTGTGCTATGTCTCGATGATTAGCGGTATCTTCAGCAAGCAGCTTTTTAGCCTCTTCGAGTTGTGCTTTGATCTCTGCAAGCGTCTCCGCACCATCAGCGGCATACACATTATTACTGTGCACTGTAATAGCTACTATAAATGTACATACCGTTAGGCATTTCGCCATGAACTTAGGCATATGTCTCATCTCCTTCTTCTGCAGTGTTTGTCTGCAATACATATTGATAATGTTGTTGATAATCACGCTGAACGCACCCGTTGGATCGTACCACGCAAAGCCTCTGTTAGCGCTGCCGCTCTTACATTTGATCGGTCGCCATCGAACAGATATTGCGTGCTGTGCACAGTCCCGGGGTTCAAGGCCCAAGCTATCCAAACCGTACCGACAGGCTTGTCTATCGAACCACCCCCGGGTCCCGCAATACCACTGACAGCAATAGCCACATTGGCCGCCGCCTTTCGACATCCACCAACGGCCATAGCCTCAACCACCTGTTCGCTAACAGCACCATATTGCTGCAACATGGCCTCGTCAACATCAAGCGACGCTATTTTTGCATGATTTGCGTAGCTGACCACACCTTGATGAAACCACGCTGAGCTGCCAGCAATGTCGGTTAGCGCAGCGGCGATCATGCCGCCAGTGCAAGATTCGGCCGTTGTAATGGTCCAGGACTTGTCGATCAGCAATTCAGACAATTCCACTACCAATTGTCTAGTAGATTCTGAAAAATCAGGCATTTGATTTGTCCGAAATAGTATGGCCAGTGGTTTGCGTTGGTACACTAACACGCATGGCAGCGAGCAACCACACACCCATGATGCAGCAGTATCTGGGCATCAAGGCGAAACATCCGAACACCCTGTTATTTTATCGGATGGGCGATTTCTACGAACTGTTTTATGAAGATGCCAAGCTGGCCTCAGAACTACTCGATATTACGCTGACCGCACGCGGCAAGAACGGCGACAACCCGATACCCATGGCTGGCATCCCCTATCACGCCGCTGATAACTACCTTGGCCGACTTGTCCGTCGCGGGCAGTCCGTTGCTATTTGTGAGCAGACCGGTGAAGTCACTGGCAAAGGTCCGGTGACACGAGAAGTCGTCCGCGTTGTCACTCCCGGCACGCTAACCGAAGAGAGCCTGCTGAATGCCAGCGATGTAGCTGTGCTAGTTGCCATTAGCGAAGTGGACAACCGTTTCGGTCTGTCCGCATTAGATGTTGCCAGTGGTGATTTTAGTGTACAAGAACTAGACAATATCGGTGCCGTTCAAGCTGAAGTTGCACGTTTGTCACCTGCAGAGATGTTGCTCTCGGAAGATTCTTCTATTCGTTCGCTGTTCAGCGCCAGTTTGGTCACATCGCGTGCACCCTGGTCATTCGATGAACAATCCTGCCGTTCAATGTTGCTGGAGCACTTTGGTACACAGCATTTAAAAGCCTTTGGCATTGACAACATGACAGCAGCGATTTGCGCGGCATCTGTCGCCTTGGGATACGCACGAGAAACGCACGTGAGCGGTTTACCTCAAATCAGACAACTGCGTGTAGAACATGCAAATAACACCATCGTTCTCGATCCAGGTACACGACGTCACCTGGAATTAACCACCAGTGTTTCCGGCACGCAAGAGCACACCTTATTTGCAACAATTAACAGTACAGTCAATCCAATGGGCACTCGCCGGCTACGTCACTGGTTGCAACAACCAACACGTGACCGAGAACTGATAAGCCAGCGCCAAAACAGCATCAAAGCGTTGATAAAAGATGAGCAATTTGCCGAACTGCTGCCACTACTAAAACAAGTTCACGATATAGAGCGCATTCTTACACGAGTCCACCTCAAAAGTGTGCAGCCACGTGAGTTGCATCGACTGTATTTAAGCTTAGGATTACTGCCCGATATTCACACACAACTACAACGCATCAATTGCACTGAATTAGATTCAATAAGTGATGCTTGCAAAACTCAACCAAACGCACATGCTTTACTGGGCGAAAGCATCATTGAAAGTCCGCCCGCGGTTACTCGTGACGGCGGTTTTATCGCGCCCGGTTTTGATGCTGAACTCGATGAACTGAGCCAGCTGAGTACCAATGCTTCTGACTTTCTCGAGCAAATGGAAGAACGTGAGCGTAAAGCCACAGGCATACAGTCACTAAAAGTCGGTTATAACCGTGTGCATGGTTTTTATATTGAAACCAGTCGACAACAAGAAGCACCAGCACATTATATTCGACGACAAACGCTGAAAAGCACAGAACGTTATATAACACCTGAATTAAAAGAACACGAAGATAAAGTGCTGGGTGCAAAAGAGAAAGCACTTGCGCGTGAAAAACAACTTTACACTGAAATACTTGAACAGTTACAACCTGACCTTGATCGTATCAGCGAAATTGCGCAAGCACTGGCCAGGCTCGATGCCTTGTGTAGCCTGGCATCTGTTGCCGAACGCAACAATTGGCATTGTCCGGAATTAGTCGATGAACCGGGCATGCAAATAGAAGCTGGGCGACACCCGGTTATAGAAGCTATAAGCGATGAACCCTTCGTTGCCAATCCACTGCATCTGGACAGTGACACACACATGTTAATGATCACCGGTCCAAACATGGGGGGTAAATCAACTTTCATGCGACAAAATGCACTTATTGCCTTGCTGGCTCACACGGGAAGCTTTGTACCCGCAAGTGCTGCTCGCATTGGTCCAATCGACCGCATATTCACGCGCATTGGTGCATCGGATGACTTAGCCAGCGGACAATCTACCTTTATGGTGGAGATGACGGAGGCTGCCCATATACTGCGTAACGCAACGCAACACAGTCTTGTGCTTATGGATGAGGTCGGTCGTGGCACCAGTACTTACGACGGGTTGTCACTGGCTGGTGCTTGCGCAGAACACCTGTGCAACACAAATAAAGCCATGTGCCTGTTTGCAACCCATTACTTTGAACTTACGGAACTGGCTAACCGCTTTAAACCGATTGCCAATGTTCATCTTGATGCAGTTGAACATGATGGCAGAATTGTGTTTATGCATCAGATAAAACAAGGTGCTGCGAATAAAAGTTATGGTATTCAGGTTGCCCAACTTGCCGGCTTGCCACAAATCGCTTTGCAAAGTGCACGTGAAACACTGGCGTCGCTTGAAAGTAATCAAAAAACCGTCTTAAAAGATGAACCTACCGCAACCCCTGCCACGCAAAGTAAAGCGATACCGGCAACAACACCGCAACTTGATATGTTTACCGAACCAAGTGCGATACAGAACTACGTCACTAAACTAAACCTTGACGAAATTTCTCCACGCGAAGCGTTGCAACACCTTTATGAACTGTCGGCATTGATCGACTCGTCAAAATAATGCCAGCCGCACAGTTTTGTGAATCACTAACGCGAGTAACGAGTCCCAATCGACAAGGCGATAAGAATCAACCTGTGAAACGCTTGTTTGTCAAGACCTCAGTAGCAATGACACCGCTTCGCTTGCATGGTATTTTGCAAAGATGAAACAATTTTCCCGTGTCGGCCTGTTGGTCAAAGTCAATGACGATAGTGTTTCCACCACTATCGCTGAAGTGATGGAACGTATGGATGCGATGGGCATCGAAACCGTGCTTTCACACAGTACAAAAGGTTTAGTCAAAGGTGACACATTTCCGGCCAGTGACATCGGAAAAACCTGCGATCTGGCCATTGTCATTGGCGGTGACGGCACCTTATTACATGCTGCGCGTGAGCTGGTTGACTACGATGTACCCATTGTTGGGGTTAATCGTGGACGATTGGGTTTTCTTGTCGATGTAGCACCCGACAACGGGCTGGACAAACTCGAAGCGATTATAAATGGTCAGTACATAGAAGAAGAACGCATCATGTTGCACACCCGTATTTTGCGTGAGGGTGAATGCGTGGAAACTGCCTATTCGTTTAACGATACGGTGGTTCGCGTTCGCGATGTACTGCAGATCATGGATTTTGACATTACCATAGATGACGTGTTGGTCACTCACCAACGCGCCGACGGATTGATCGTAGCAACCCCTTCAGGTTCAACAGCCTATTCTCTGTCAAATGGCGGTCCTATCGTTGGGCCAACAGTTAATGCAGTGGTATTGCAACCAATCTGTCCGCACACACTTACCAGTCGCCCTTTGATGGTTGATGCGAAAAGTCGTATTCGTATGCATTTGTGGGACGACCAGGTACTTGAAGCACAGGTCGTTTGTGATGGGCAGGTTTACATGGACGCTACGCTGGGCGACATGATCGAAGTCAGCTGTATGGACAAACGAGTAAGACTTTTACATCCCGAAACTTACGACTATCATCAAATTTTGCGCGAAAAACTCAATTGGGCGTAGGATAGAAATTCATGCTGAACCATATCCACATTCGCCACTTTGCAATAATTGATCAAACTGAACTCGAGCTCCAAAGTGGAATGACGGCGCTGACCGGTGAGACTGGAGCCGGTAAATCTATTCTTTTGGATGCACTCGGTCAGGTGCTAGGCGGACGCAGCAGCACAGACAACATTCAACAAGGTGCTGACAGAGCCGAAGTGACCGCCAGTTTCGATATCGACAAACTACCTGTCGTTAAACAATGGTTGATCGACAACGATCTTGACGACGACGATGAGTGTCTGTTGCGCCGAGTGCTGACTCGATCAGGAAAAAACCGTTCAACAATCAACGGCAGACCAGTATCAAATCAAGTACAACGCGAGCTTGGTAATCAACTGCTTAGCATTCATGGTCAAAATGAACACCAGCAGCTGGCAAAACCGGCAGCACAGCGCCAGTTACTCGATGATTTTGCGAAAAGCCCGCTGCCTGCACAGGTGGATAAAGCCTACGATGCATGGCAAAAAGCCAATGAACAACTTAAAGCCACCACCAACGATTCAACTGCCACCCAAAACCGGCTTGATCTGGTGCAATTTCAATTACAGGAATTTGATGCTCTGGATATAGGCGGCACCAGTATAAGCGACATCGAAACGGAACACCGATGGCTGGCGAGTGCCGATAGACTCATGCAACTCAGCAATGAAGCAATTACCGCTCTAGACGCTGACCACGGCGCTGCCAAATCACTGGCCAATGCTATTTCACCATTATCCGAATTGGTTTCCATTGATGAGCGCATGCAAGAGGCACTTGATTTGATAGAGTCTGCCAACATTCAGACGGAGGAAGCGGCGAGCTTGTTGCGTAACCACGCAAGCTCCATGGAGCATGATGGCAACAGGCTTGCCTGGCTCGACGACAAACTCTCAAACTTGCATCGCTTGGCAAAAAAACACCATGTGTCAATAAATGAATTGGACAAGATTGAATCCAGCCTAAGAGACGAGCTGGATAATTTTAACGCGCCTGAACAACAGATTGAACAACTCTCCAAAGAAGTGGATGCTTTACTGCAGGTGTATTTTGATCAATCAGCTAAGTTGTCCCGCTTACGAAAACGTCAGGCGAAAAAGCTTTCAGAAACCATCACAGCGTCCATGCAATCTCTTGCGATGGAAGGCGGCCTGGTGCAAATTGAAGTTAAAAGCGACACAAAAAGTATACAAAGGCATGGTCAGGATTCCATCACGTTTAACGTTAGCCCGAACCCTGGCATTAAACCTGGTGCGCTAGCCAAGGTCGCATCCGGTGGCGAGCTATCGCGCATAAGTTTGTGTATTCAATTAGCCACGATAGAGTCTCATGCTGTTAATACACTAATATTCGACGAAGTTGACACCGGTATCGGTGGCGCAGTAGCAGAAACGGTTGGACGTCTACTTCGTGAAGTTGGTCAGCATGTTCAAGTTTTGTGCGTAACCCACCTAGCGCAAGTCGCAGCGCAAGCACACAATCATATGCGAGTAACCAAGCAAGTGGAGAATGGCATGACCAAAACCCATCTCGATTCGCTAAACAAGAAAGATACGCGAGACGAAATTGCACGCATGCTAGGTGGCACAAAGGTAACAAAGAAAACCCAACAGCATGCACAGGAAATGCTTGACAGCGCATCGACATAGCATTTACCTAAACCTCAATGCGAAACATCAGTACACTCTGGTCAGTTCTACCGCACTCTGGTGTTATCGTCTATCGCTTTTTTTAAGATTGAATTGCCTGTCGTTTGGTAATTAATTTATACATGGCGCTTAACTCACGCATCAGGCAATATCCACAATCTAGCCTTTATCGATTCGTGACACAGACGCACCTAATATCCAGTTTTTAGATCGATTACAACTTATCACTTTCGCCAAAAACAACTGAAATCACGACGGACCAGTTCCAACAAACCACTAGCATCACGAATTAACGCCAATAAACGGCAATCGTCTATCGACTGTTGCTTATTGTTCGAATAGACTCATACGTGCAAGGATTCTGGCGAAACCCTGTTAACGATGCCAGTCCTACAATCAAATTCCTGGAGGAGGAAACATGACAATCACTAGAACCACCCTCGGAGTGCTGGGCGTCATTGCCGGAACTCTACTTTTTTCCGGCCAGTCGCAAGCCGCTGAATGCGAAGATCTTGTTCTCGGTTCGGCTATTTCACTTACCGGCAAATACGCCACGAACGGTGTTCACGCTCAAAACGGTTACGAGTTTGCGATCCAAAAGATTGATGAAGCTGGTGGTGTGAAAATTGGCGACAAGTGCTACAACTTTAAAGTCACCTACTACGATGATGAGTCAAAAGGTGATCGTGGTGCTACGCTTGCTGAACGTCTAATCAACCAGGACAACGTGCAATACATGCTTGGGCCCTACTCTTCCGGCCTGACTAAAGCCATCGCACCGGTGACTGAAAAGTATCAAATTCCTATGGTTGAAGCAGAAGGTGCATCACGTTCACTGTTCAACAAAGGCTACAAGTACTTGTTTGCTGTGCTATCCACATCCGAGCAATACCTTGCCTCTGCCATTACGCTCGCCGCGGAACAAGCAGAGAAAGAAGGTAAAACCGCTGCTGATGTAAAAGTGGCGATAGCTGTTGAAAACGACCCGTTCTCACTTGATATTCGAGCAGGTGTAATGGAAGACGCTGAGAAACTGGGCATGGAAATCATTATCGACGAGAAGTTACCGCGTGATCTGTCCGATATGAGTTCTATTTTAACCAAAGTGAAATTGCTCAAGCCCGATGTGCTGGTTGTTAGTGGCCACTCCAAAGGTGCTGCCACAGCCGTTCGCCAAATCGGTGAGATGAAAATTTCAGTGCCGATGATAGCGCTCACTCACTGCGAGGCCGCTGATGTCACCGGTAACTTCGGAGATTTTGCCAACGACATTCTTTGTTCAACGCAATGGGCTGAAACACTGACATACGAAGATGAATTGTTTGGCTCTGCACCTAACTACGACACCGAATTCAAAGCAGCATTCCCAGAATATGCTGACAAGACGGTTCCGTACCAGGTAGCTCAGGCCTCGGCTGCAGTGTATGTGTTTGCCGATGCGTTCGAGCGCGCCGGCACGCTGGACAAGGAAGCTGTTCGTGAAGCCATTGCCGCTACTGAGATGAGCACTTTCTATGGCGATATCAAGTTCGCCGCAGAAGGTAACAACATTGCCAAGCCAATGGTGTTGCGTCAAATACAGGATGGTAAATACAATGTGGTCGCACCTTCTGCGTTCGCATCACATGATTTGAATTGGCCACGTAAGTAATTCGGATACTATGATTTAAAAGCCGGGGCTAAGCCCCGGCTTTTTTATTTAATCTAACCTTTCACAATTCCCCAAGAGTTACGTTATGGAGCAGATACTAGGCAATCTGGGGCTACTCTTTGAGTTTCCAGTTGTAAATCTGAAGATTATTATTGATGGTGTCATGATCGGCGCCTTGTTTGCTCTGGCAGCCTATGGACTGGCACTGGTTTGGGGTGTAATGAATGTAAAAAACCTCGCGCAGGGCGATTTTGTCATCGCCGGTGGTTACATAGCATGGTGGTTGGCGGGTTTAGGCGTACCAGCGTTACTTGGTGTGCCGTTAGCCTTTGTTGTTATGTGGGTAATAGGTTGGATAATTTATAAGCTGGTCATAACACGCGTTATTGAAAGGGATTTATTTACATCTCTTTTGGCAACATTTGGTATTGCCATCATGATGGCGCAACTATTGAACCTCATGTTTGGTTCGGATACGCAAAGCGTCAACCTCGGCTATGAGACCCTGTTTTTCTTCGATGGCTTTGTCGATGTACCCGTTGCAAAACTCATTGGTGTTTGCATGGCAGCCGTGCTCGCCACCTGCGTCATTGTGTTTATGAAGTACAGTCGTATGGGGCAGGCAATCAGGGCAACATCCCAGGATGCTCGCGCAGCTCGCGTGCTCGGTATCGATACCGAAAAAGTTTACGCTTTCACCTTTTCATTAAATGCAGCCATATGTGGTGCTGCTGGCGCGATTATCGTTATGGTCTGGGTGATACAACCATTTTATGGCATCACCTATGCGATACGCGCTTTCGTTATCGTGACAGCGGCCGGATTAGGGAATTTACCCGGCGTTATTGCGGCAGGCTTGGGTATCGGTGCACTTGAGCAATACGGCTCACATATTTTTGGTATCGGATACCAACAGGCTATTGCCGTTTTACTACTACTACTTGTACTGGTATTCCGAATGATTCAACAACGACGCTCTCGTCAAGTATTGAAATAGGAGATATACAATGACGATGGCCAGACCACTTTTTTATGTCGTGCTGCTTGCAGCAATTATAGCCGCACCCTTTTTGTTTCCAGACTTTCGAACCCAGCTTGCCACACTTTGGTTGATGATTATTGTCGCCCTCACCTGGGATATGACGGGTGGACAAATGGGTTATAACTCGCTCGGCAACATTTTCTTCTACGGTACTGGCATGTATGTGTGCGCTGTGGTGGGCATTGGCATTGCATACCCTGTTGCGGAATACACCAACGCATCTGGCGGCGGTATCTATAAGTTCTCTGACACACAATATTTTCTGGGTGCATTCCTTGGCATCCTGGCGGCAGGAATATTTTGCGCTTTGTGTGCACTAATCATTGGTTTTTTTACGTTCAGCTTACGGGGCCCTTACTTTGCCATTGGGACACTTGGGGTTGCAATCGCGGCAGGCGAACTGGTTTCCAACTGGGACTTTGTCGGTGGTGGTCAAGGTATCGCCCTGCCAGTGTATCCACACGACCTGGATCAAGGAAAACTGTTTTTCTATTTTCTGTTTGCGGTAACCGGTGTAGGTTTGTTCATTTTTTTAAACTGGATGTACAAAACCCGATTCGGCGCCGCAATTAACGCGATACGCGATGATGAAGAAAAAGCCGAAGCCATGGGTATTCACACGCTACGCTACAAGCTGACAACCTGGTCTATCTCAGCGTTTTTTATTGGAGTTGTCGGTGGCATATCAGCTTATCAACTGATTCATTTCGAACCTTTGGAAACAGCCTATCAAACCATCAATCTTGGCATCTTTATGGTGGTGTGTGTCCTGCTCGGTGGCAAGGGAACGTTGTGGGGCCCAATTATTGGCGCCATAATGTTCCAGATCTTCAAAGAGGTGACCTGGAACTATTTACTCGGTTGGCAGTGGGTGGCGCTGGGTGCTCTCATCGTTGTTACCGTTGTGTATTTTCAGGACGGGCTAATGGGATGGCTTAAGCACACTAAACCAGAATGGTTTGGCATACGGGTGGAGAGTGCCAGTAATGAGGGTGCAAGTACTGAGGGCGCCAGATAATAATGGATACCATCATCGAAGTAAATGACGTATCGAAGTCATTTGGCGGTGTTGTCGCCAATAAAGATATTTCAATGAAAGTTGAAAAAGGCAGCATAACCGGGCTTATCGGCCCTAATGGTTCTGGCAAAACCACGATGTTTAATTCTATTGTGGGTTATCACCCAATTGATTCGGGGTCGATAAAGTTCGAAGACAAAGAAATATCCAAACTGCAAGTACCGCAGATAGCTCGCTTGGGGTTACTTCGTACGTTTCAACAAACTCGAATATATGGCGATATGAACGGTGTGGAGAATATGCTTATCTCGCAACCGCATCGCAAAATGAGTTTACGTGATGCGTTCACCAGAAATACAAAAGAAGACTATGATCGCGCTGATCATTTGTTGGAATTTGTCGGACTGTACGAAAAACGTTTTCTACAATCAGGCTCGTTGTCATTCGGTCAGCAAAAACTACTCGAATTTGCCATGGCGTTGATGAACGAACCAACGTGCTTACTACTCGATGAGCCAACCGCTGGCATTAATCCAACATTAATTAACGGACTTATTGATCGGCTGCGTCGAGCCAATTCAGAATTCGGGATTACGTTGTTCATTATTGAGCACAACATGCGTGTCATTATGAATATGGCTGACCACATTTACTGCCTTGCCCACGGCGAAATGCTTGCCGAAGGCAAACCGGCTGAAATCCAGAATGATCAACGTGTTGTTGATGCTTATCTGGGCGCACACTAGGACTATAGGGCTGCGACGGGAATATAAGGCTGGATTATGAGCACATCTGACAAAAACGAAAATATTTCAGGCTACGGAAGCGGTGGTGTTGATGCCGTCATCTCGGTAGATGAAGTCACACGACAAGCAGCCGCTATTGCCGAAGATATCAACGTATCCGACCTTGATGCGTTGGCAGGAAACGAGCCCTATGTATCCATTAACAACCTGTGTGCCGGTTACGGCAAGATGCAAATTTTGCACGATCTGGATTTGCGGGTTGGTAAGAAACAATCACTGTGTTTGATAGGTCCAAACGGCGCAGGAAAGTCGACCATTCTGCATGCGATATTTGGTTTCAACAATATCTTCTCTGGCAACATCACTATTGGAGACGCTAGCGATCAACGTGACGTAACAACGTTGTCTCCTAATCAAAAATTGGCCGAGGCGGGCATTGCCTATATCTTGCAGGACAAATCCATTTTCCCCGGTATGACGGTAGAAGAAAATCTGTGGATGGGTGGTTTTTTGAAA
>CAYTJF010000109.1:0-17781 GCA_964437945.1 uncultured Granulosicoccaceae bacterium | reverse complement strand
GTCCGGGCCCTGAATAGGGGTAGATGGTAGATAAAGGTAGATAGGGGTCGGACCATGTTAAGTATTTGATATTAATACTTAATGCGGAATTTTAGGTGCGTTAATGCGGCTTAAAGTTCGTTTTTAGCCTGGAAAACGTGTTTTTAACTAAAAATGTCTTTATGCGTTTTTGCCTCTAGGTTGTGTGTTTTTCAATTTTGCTTTTTTATATTTAGCTAAATTAATTCGTCCTTGAGTTTTTTTGTAGTGGCGACTGGAAGTACCTGTGCGATCACCGAGATTTAATATCAGAAAAAAACGATGCTGAGTTTGTATAGATGAAGTGCCTAAACAATGAGTATCAAAGCTTGCACCAATTCCACGTTTGGCAGATTTTCGTACTTTGCACGTTACTTATACTAAGTGGGTGTGCTTCGAGACAAGCAAACGAAGCACCTGCGCATTACTTATCGCCATCAGTTGGGCATTCACCTGTCAGTGTGAGTAAGTTCGAGAATTTTTCATCCTATGCGCTGGCGGTTGAAGAGCAGTTAAGGCTACACAGAGTACCGTTCAACGCTGACAAAGCTGAGTTGGAAATTCAGCGAGCGAAACCAGAACAATTCGATCCGGGTCCGGACTGTCCTGAGAATACATCGCGAGGTATCGTCTTACTGGTACATGGCTTATCGGACACTGCTTTTTTAATGAAAGAAGTTGGAAGAGTGGTTGCATCGAACTGTTATGTAGCCAGAGCAATTCTCTTGCCTGGTCACGGTACGCGCCCTGGTGATCTGTTAAACACTGATCTTTCGGATTGGCGCGCAACTGTACAACAATTGGTTAAGCAAGCATCAAAGGAACATGAGACGGTAATACTAGGTGGTTTTTCGCTTGGTGCTGTACTAACCCTTTCACAAGTGCTTGACGCCGATAGTGTTGTCGATGGACTGATCGCATTTTCGCCGGCATACACACTGTCAAGTTATAAGCTGGCTCGGTTCGCACCATACTTGGGCTTTGCAAAGCGTTGGATTGATCGGGAGTTGCCGGATGATGCTCTCAGATATGAAGCTATGCCAACGCGTGGGGTGGCGGAAACAGTTAATGCTATGAAGCTAATGCATCGTCAACTGGATCGCGCAAAATCTGTGGATATTCCGTGGTTAATGATACAAAGCATGGATGATGCGGTCATTGTTCCTAAAAAGAATATAAAACTATTCAGAAAACACGCTACGCATCCAAACAGTCGAATAGTTAATCTTTATACATCGCAAAGTATTGATAACGATGATAGAACCATTTGGTTGCCTGGAGCAAACAAACAAATGCGGGTACTGGGCGTCACTCACACAGGCGTGCCATTTTCTGCGCAGAATAGGCATTACGGTATGAATGGGGATTATCGCAATTGCGGTAGTACGGCACCGCGGTCAAAAAACCGGGTAAAGGAGTGCATGGGCGCAGACCAAGTTTGGTACGGACTGTGGAATAAACCAACCCCATCACATCTTCCCACAGCGCGAAACAGCTTCAATCCACAGTTTGAAGCTATTGCAAGTCATATCAGCGAATTCCTGCAGCAAAACTGGCAGTAGGGGAAGTAGCGGAAGTAGGGGTCGGACCATGCTAAGTCGTTGTTATACATATCAATGCGATCTATATTGCGTGTTATTTGAGGCTTGCAGCTCTTTTTCAGCGCAGAAAGCGACCTTCTAACAATATCGCCTATTGTGATGAGCTTTGTAGCCGCATTGGTAAGAAACGCACTTTTGGGCTGAAAAACGCATTGTAATAGTGTTTTATTGAGAAATTACAGGCAAAGTTGTTTAGAAATCAAGTACCTACTGTGGTCCGACCCCAATGTTTCCAATGTTTATGCGCTTGTAGACTGGTAATAGCCGCTCTGCATCGCTGACGTCACCTTTGCGCAAGTCGCCTGCAAGACAGGTTATTGCGCTTGCGTTTGTACCGGCAATTGAACCATCGATAAATCGGTGAACATGACCACAGTACATTCCGCAAATATTGTTATACCGGGCCAGTAGTGCGGAAAGTTTCTCGACATCATTCCAATTTTCATATTGAAAGGGGTCGGGTATACCTTTGGCCTTATAAGGGGGGTGGTGAAGAAACAACGCAACTGCTTTGGTTGTGTCGGCTGATAGCATTTGATCAAGGTGTTGTAATCGTTCGTCGCACAGTACACCTTTGCTATCCTGCTCACTAACAGTGTCCACCATGACCAAGCGCACGGAGTAATCTTCAATTGAGTACTGCAACCATTCCTTTGCAGGTAACAGGAATTTCTCGTCGCAAAACGTTTCGCGTAGTTGTGCTCTTTTGTCACGGTTGCCCGGCATGACGAAGTAGGGTACATCGAGCTGATCGAGTAGTTGCCGAGCGCTATGGTATTCTTGCTCCAGGCCATTGTCTGTCACGTCGCCTGTGTGAATGACCAAATCGGGTGGCACATCCAACTCATTTATAGCCTGTACGCAATTTTCTAAATCGGTCATCCTTTGTGGCACGTTGACGCTAAGATGTGTGTCGGATATTTGTATTATTTGCAAACTCATAAATTGACGCGTTGTATTAATTTAATTTGGATTTTTTGCTGGTTTAATAAAGTGATAGTTAATCGGCTCAGCAATAATGAAACTATGAGAAAAACACATAAATATACGTTACTTCGTCACACCCTGATAACCGATTTCAAGAATCACTTAGTCAACAGCTATATTGGTATTCTAACCACTGATAACGGTAAATTGACTTAATTTGCGTAATGCGAAATCACTAATAGACACATTAAATAAAACACACCGAATCAACATGAATCAAAACTCACCATCTGCCAGTGAACTAACCCAGCAATTAATCGAGTTTCGTGATGCTCGTGATTGGCGGCAGTTTCACGCTTTAAAAGACTTGATTTTGTCGGTTAGTCTCGAAGCTGGTGAGCTGCTTGAGTTGACGCAATGGAAGTCTGCGCAACAGTTTGAAGACGAAGCTCATGAAGAACCCATGCAGCAGCGACTACGCGAAGAATGCGCCGATGTGTATTTATACCTGTTGCTCGTAGCCGAACGTGCCGGTTTCGACATCCAACAAGCTGCTGCTGAAAAAATTGAAGCCAACGGCATTAAGTATCCTGTAGAGAAAGCGAGAGGCACACCAACTAAGTACGACAAGCTTTAGTATCAAGAGCTTGTCGCACTGTATTTTAGTTATCCGGAAAATAGTTGACTTTTTAATGCTCAACCGTTTGCTTGATAATGCTCCATCAGAATTTGTGCAACTTCAGGCCTGGAAAATTCAACCGGAGGAGCAATACCCTTACCGAGCATTTCCCGAACGGCCGTACCGGACAATAAAACAAAATCTTCTTTGGAATGATCAGGCGCTTCGTTCATCATCACGACTTTGTTAAGCTTTTTCGAATAAGCCGTATGGTCCGCTTTAAACAATTCAATTTTCAGCGCATCTTGTGGTATGCGATCGAATATCTCTTGCGCTTCAAAAGGCTCATAGTAGTCGCCAACTCCAGCGTGATCACGCCCAATAATAAAATGTGTTGCTCCCATATTCTGTCGAAACACCGCATGTAACAGCGCTTCTCGCGGACCTGCGTAAAGCATATCGAAGCCGTATCCTGTGACCAATGCAGAATTGTCAGGAAAATACAGCTCAATCATTTTTCTTATCGATGCATCTCTCACTGGGGCTGGAATATCGCCCGGTTTGAGCTTGCCGAGCAGCATGTGAATCACGAGCCCGTCGGCGTTCAATCGTTTCATCGCCATATGGCATAGTTCTTCGTGAGCTCGATGCATTGGGTTGCGTGTTTGAAATGCCACAACTCGTTGCCAACCTGCCGCAGCTATGCTGTCACGAATTTGCATCGCGGTTCGAAATGTATCGGGAAACTCTGTCTCGAAATAACTGTAATTGAGCACTTGAATAGGGCCTGCAATAGCCGTGTTACCCTGGGCCCGAAATTCTGCCACGCCCGGATGTTCGGGGTCAGTTGTGCCAAAAATCTGTTCGATCAATGTGTCAATTTCGATTTCTGAGAATACATCTATGGAGGTTATGTCCTGAATAGCGAGCACTGGCTCGCCACTGACATTTGGGTCACGTAAAGCTATCCGATCTCCGACGGAGTAGTCCGATGCATCGGCGATCAGATTTAAAACCGGTGTGGGCCAAAACAGCCCATCGGACGTTGACAGCGATGAGCCGACAGACAACGCATCATGTTTAGTCATATAACCTTTTAGCGGTGTGAAATAACCCGCACCGAGCATGACCGCGTTTCCAGCCGCGGCCGAGCTAATACATACGGAGGGCAGGGTTTTAGCCTCTTGCAGCAGCGCATTGCGGGTGTTCTGATCAGTAATAAAGAGCGGATTTAGCGCATCAGCACCATGCGGAGCAATGATTGTCGTCATAAAAAATTCCGTAGTTAATTTCCGTAGTTAATTAGGTGCAATGCCAACCGTGTCAAGCTATCAGCTGCCAGGGCTGAAGGCGGCACGAGATATCCCGCTAGCAATTAAACGTCCATTCAAAGGTGGCTTGGCTCGACGATTCGCCTGAAACGCTGTCAAATAGGCTTCTCAGCGTACGATTGTAGTCGATTTTCGACAGCATAAATTAAATTGATGGAGCCATAAATATATTGGTTTGTCTTGCTGCAGTAAGCCCGATATTATGACATGCGCAAAAGGCTGGTGGCGCTGTGCATTGGTTTGCCTGGGCCAATTAACTTGTTCCTTCAGCGAGGCCACTGAAACTTTGCAGACAGGCTGTTCCCAACTAGCGCTTTGCAGCTGCCGTTGTGACATTACTGCTATGAATAAGCACTGTCCTTAATCCACGGCCAGAGGAAGACACTAAATATGCTAACAAATAATCCTTTTTCCGAAATCGCTACGCAGATACCGCCATCGGTAATGCAGGGCTACGTTGTCCTGATGATCGCTCTGGTTTTTGGTGGAACTGTGCTCGACATGCTCCACAAACAAAGCGCAAAATATTTCTTTGCCAATTCGAAAAAGGCAAAAGAGAACGCTAGAAATAAGGTAGGGGTTGGCAAAAAAACCGGTCTGGCGGTAAAGACGGTTGCCAATGAAGTGCTGACGTCATCTGAATTTTGTAATGTGAAGCGGCGTCAGTCGCACCTGATGACCATGTACGGCTTTATCTTCTTTGTAGTAACCACCGCAATCATGATTTTCAAATACACAGGATCTGACGCGCAAACACCAGTTTTGCTCCCGTTGCTGTGGCATCTGGGTGCTTTGTCTTTATGTGTTGGTGGTTACTGGTTCTGGTTTGCTATCCGAGTGGATGTAGCATCAGAAGGCGTGAAATGGTATCAATTTAATGGCCGAGGCGACTTGTTCATATTAGGTTTGCTGGCAACTGCAACGTTTGCGTTGCTGTGGTCTTTTACACAGGCAATTGGTCTTGGTGGAATCAAATGGTTGATGTTTGCTTTGTTCATTGTCAGTGCAACCGTTTTGTTTGGGTCAGTTTACTGGTCTAAGTTTGCTCATATGTTTTTCAAGCCTGCAGCCGCATTTCAAAAGAAGGTGGCTCAGGCTGACGGTTCAAATGAGAACCTGCCGTTTGACTACGATTTGAACGACCCTGAGCTACAGGCTAAATTTCCTGATCTGCCAACTTATCTGGGAACGAATCCACCGGACATGGGTTTGGGTATAAAGCGTGAAGCTCCCCGTCACTACTAAATTGACTTCAACAAGTCTGGAGAATTAATTATGCCAACATTTGTATATATGACTCGTTGTGACGGCTGTGGTCACTGTGTAGATATCTGTCCGTCAGACATCATGCATATTGATACGACTACCCGTCGCGCCTATAACATTGAACCAAACATGTGCTGGGAATGTTATTCCTGCGTAAAAGCCTGTCCGCATCAGGCTATCGACGTTCGTGGCTATGCTGACTTCGCACCTTTGGGTCACTCAGTTCGCGTAAAACGCGATGAAGAGAAAGGCGTTATAGCTTGGCGAATCAAGTTCCGTAACGGTAAAAAAGATATGGACCTGCTCGCACCAATCACTACCAAACCCTGGGGCAGTGGCACACCCGATCTTCGTGAAGAGACAGCGCCAACCCAGGAGCAGATTGATAGCGAACTGTTGTTCAACGAACCAAAGTACATTCGGTTTGATGATGGGGGTTTGCATGACCTCAAGACCAACAAGCTTGTGATGAAGGAAGGAGTATCCTACTGATGGCTTACAAGACGATAGTTGAGGACGACATAGATATTCTCGTCTGTGGTGCGGGTCTTGGTGGTACTGGCGCGGCTTTTGAAGCGCGTTACTGGGGCCAGGACAAAAAGATCGTTATTGCCGAGAAAGCGAATATAGATCGCTCAGGCGCTGTTGCGCAAGGCTTGTATGCAATCAACTGCTATATGGGTACACGATTCGGTGAGAACAATCCTGAAGATCACGTACGCTATGCGCGTATTGATTTGATGGGGATGGTGCGTGAAGATTTATTATTCGATATGGCCCGTCACGTTGACTCAACCGTGCACCAGTTTGAAGAATGGGGCTTGCCGTTAATGAAAGACCCGAAGACTGATACCTATCAGCGTGAAGGTCGATGGCAAATCATGATTCATGGTGAATCATATAAGCCCATTGTTGCAGAAGCTGCGAAAAAGTCTGCTGATCAGGTATTCAATCGAATTTGTGTTACTCACCTTCTGATGGACGATGAGAAAGAGAATCGTGTAGCAGGCGCTGTTGGCTTCAATGTACGTACTGGTAATTATCATGTATTCAAATCGAAAACGGTAATTGTTGCTGCTGGTGGAGCGTCTAACATCTTCAAGCCACGCTCGGTTGGTGAAGGTGCAGGTCGTGTTTGGTATGCACCCTGGTCTTCTGGTTCAGCCTATGGTTTGTTGATCAATGCGGGTGCGAAAATGACACAAATGGAAAACCGTATTGTGCTTGCCCGTTTTAAAGACGGCTATGGTCCGGTTGGTGCGTACTTTTTACACCTCAAAACCTACACCTGTAACGGTCTGGGAGAAGAATACGAATCTAAGTGGTGGCCTTCACTCCAGGAAATCGTGGGTAAAGAGTACCTCGACCCTGAAGCGTCACATTTGAGTCATCGTCCAATCCCGACTTGTTTGCGTAACCACGCGTTTATCCAGGAGGTTAACGCTGGTCGTGGTCCGATTCACATGGTCACAATGGAAGCCTTTCAAGACCCGCACCTGGAAGAAATCGGATGGCACAACTTCCTGGGGATGACGGTTGGTCAAGCTGTACTCTGGGCGTCAACCGATGTCGATCCAAAATACGAAAATCCGGAACTGACCACCTCTGAGCCGTATGTTATGGGCTCGCATGCCACCGGCTGTGGTGCATGGTGCTCTGGTCCTGCAGACCTTTCTCCACCTGAGTATCAGTGGGGTTATAACCGCATGACAACCGTTGAGGGATTATTTGGTGCGGGCGATGCAGTTGGTGGTACCCCACACGCATTCTCTTCAGGTTCTTTTACTGAGGGTCGAATTGCTGCGAAGGCGGCGTGTAAGTACATAGATGATGGAAAAGCTGAAGGCATTCGAATCTCTGATGAGCAAATTGAACGCCGACGCGAAGAAGTCTATAAGCCGTTGGAAACTTATAAGGTGTACCGTAACGAGATCACTGCGGGCTCTGTGAACCCGAATTACATCAACCCACGCCAGGCGCTGGATAGATTGCAGAAGTTGATGGATGAGTACGCTGGTGGTGTGACAGTAAGCTACATGACCAACGAAAAGCTCTTAAATATTGGTCTGAAAAAACTGAAATTGCTTGAAGAAGATCTGGAAAAGGTAGCTGCTGAAGATATTCACGAGTTACTGCGTGCCTGGGAGATCAAGCATCGTCACCTGACTTCTGAATCAGTGGTTCAGCATACTCTGTTCCGTAAAGAGACTCGCTGGCCTGGTTACTACTATCGTGGCGACCATATGAAGGTGGATGACGAGAATTGGCATGTGCTCACTGTTTCCCGACGTGATCCGGAAACAGGCGAGTTCACGATGGAAAAAGCACCGTGTTATCACTTGATTGATGTGGATGGTGAGGCAGAAAGCGCTGCTTAGGCAAGCTAGATAACTGGAGCTGCCGAGAATACCTCGGCGGCTCCTTTCATTATCGTTGGTTTATTACACTTGAAATTTGAATTTACGTCTTGCCCTCCAAACGACAACCTTCAGTTGATCTTCAAACAACCTTAAATTGAGTGGGTCGTTCTTATACGCAACGGAAAGCACAATTTCCCAAGCGAAAAATAGCTATGAATATAATCGAGCACTCAGACGACGAACTACTCGCGATCGCTCATCCAATGTGGGATGATTTGATCAAGTATTCCAACGAAGGTGAATACGGGAAATTCATTAAGCAGTTTTCCTATGAGCTTTTATTTGGACTTAACGAAGTGGAAATCGGTAAGCAGTTTGCGAAAAGCGAACTGACTCGAAGTCTTGATCCAAAGTACGATTTTCTTGGTTTTATTCGACGCAACGAACACGTGTCATGCCTGTATCGTATGCGCAGTACCAAGAAAGAGGGTGATTGGCTGGGCAGAATGGTGCTTGGTTATGATAAAGAGGGTGAAGTTAAAATTTTCGGGGCATCGATTTTTTAGACTATCAGTTCTTCGGTTCAAAGTATTTACAGTTCAATGGTTATTCGAATTAATGTTTTTCGAATCACTGGTTTTTCGAATCACTGGTTTTTCGAATCAATGATTTTTCGAATCAATTATGCGGAGTTAGATAATGGCTGAAATGGCTATGGAAGATCCGATTGCCGATGGCAAATTGGTTGAGCTGACTTACAAGGTTATCGATATAAAAACCAAAAGTGTGTTGACTGAGGTTGAGTATCCGATTGGCTACGTGCATGGTTTAAGTGAAATACTGGCACCACAAGTAACCGCTGAGCTTGAAGGTAAACTACCGGGCGACGTTATTGAAGTACCAATTGACTGCAACAAACTGTTTGGCCCGCGTGATGAGTCGCTGGTTTTTACAGACAACATCGATAATGTGCCTGAAGAGTACCGTGAACTAGGCATGTCCATCCTTATGGAGAACAATGATGGTAAATCGAAAACGTTTATCGTAACCCGGATGGACGATAAGTCGATCACCGTTGATGGCAATAATCCACTGTGTGGGCGTGAAGTCATCTTCCGACTGAATATCGTTACCGTACGCGATGCAACAGAAGAAGAGCTTGAGCTGGGAGGTCCGGTTAATGCCAATCCGGACATCAGTGAAATTGTTGGCAAAGATGCTAACGTAAAGCCTGTTTCTGGTTGATTTGTCTCGTTGATTTTACGGTCGAACTGACGTGCCTCACCTTTACGCCGAAATGGTATTAGCTCCTGGACTCGACGTGACGTTTCAATGGCGTTATCAGAATAATGGCCGTGAATTGTTAGGCATTCTAGATGAAGACTCACCAGTAGTTGGTGCTTTGGGTCAGGCTATTGAGCGATACGAGCGAACCGTGTTCCAGTTGACGCCTGACAAGCCGACGTTAATAGAGTGGGCAAACTCACAGGAAAACTTGCAAGATGCTGCCGATCAGCGTGAATTGCGATTGGGCGGTGCACACGTTTTTCAACAATCAATTGAATTGCTGCAAGGCATGCAAATGATGACAGACAGGGAAGAAGACCCGGCCAGGCTTTCCGAGATACATCACAACATCGGTGATGTCATGGGTTTTATTGGTCAGCGCAGTGGGAGTTCGCACTTTCTTGAACAGGCGGCCTTGTCATATGAGCAAGCCTTGGAGATTCGTACCCAGGATGACATGCCACTGGAGTGGGCGAGGACAACTTACAACATGGCGCTGGTGATGCAGACTATTGGTTTGCTTGAAGATGAAACCGTCATGTTGAAACAAGCACTGGACGGTTTCAAACAAGCGGTGAATCTAATACCCCGCAACGATGTGCCTGAAGATTGGGCTGAAGCAATGAGCTGTGTTGGAACCGTGTTATACCAGCTGGGTACTCATCGAAAAGGCGCGCGTACATTGGAGCAGTCGGTTACCGCACTGAAGAATGCTCTTAGCGTTCGGACAAACGATGAAAACCCGTTTGCCTGGGCAATTACGCAAAACAATTTGGCAGCAGCAATGCAGGCGCTTGGTGAGCATGAAGAAGACATTGGTGCATTGGAGGCGTCTATTCCGATGTACGATGCGGCCTTGAAAGTATTAGATAGTGACAAGTTACCGCTTATTAGCGCCATGACTACGGCCAATCGCGCTTCCGCAATGACAGCGCTTGCGGGTGAGTCAGACTATCTTGATATGGCGGAGGCATCCGTTGAGGCGTTTAAATCAATTCACAAGTTGTTTGACGATACCGACTACACAGACTTTCAGGCAAAGGCGCAGGCGCGAATAGAGCAAGGGCAGCAGCTGGTCGCCTCGTTGCAGATATAAGCTGAATAAATCGGTGATATTCGACATTGTTTGCCGTTGAAGGATGGCAAAATAAACTAAGCATTACCAAAGAGGATTATTTCATGAGTGAGCCAAGTAAAGAGCGTCCGGTAGTACCCCCTGGAGAAACCGAGTACGTCACGACAAAACAAATGAAGCCGACTGAAAAAGGGTTCGTCGGATACGAAACCGAATGGGTACCATTTCAAAAAGAAGTCAAATACGAAACCCCCAAAAAGCCTTAAACTGAATTGGGGTCGGACCACAGCAAGTAGTTGTATTTGCTGAAAAAGGACTATTAATAATTGGCATTTATGGCCCTTAGGTTGCGTTTTTGGGGCCATATTGGGGGGTTGAGTGAATCGCATTGGTATGAGAGACACTCAACCTCCACTACTACTACTCTTTTCCAGAGGGCGTTAGCTCAGGACCGAAATCACCCTGGCCTCCACCGATGGGCAATACGGGAATTGTCATAAAGTCCTCCGGCATTTCACCGGTTAGTGCATGTAGAAAAGCGGTAATGTCTTCAATTTCATTGGTTTCCAGATCGGTGTTCAACATCTTTTTACCCATCACATCAACCATCTCTGGCAATGTTTTTATAACGCCAGCGTGTGTGTAGGGTGGTGTCATAGCCACATTTAACAGTGAAGGCACCTTGTAGCGAAACTTATCATCTTCGTTTTCAGTTACCTTGTAACGACCCTCATGGTGCATACCACCTTCAATCTCAAACTTCTGAAAAGAAAAATTTGAAAAATACGGTGATGTATGGCAAGCGGCACACCCTTTATCTACGAAAGACGCCATGCCGCGTTTTTGTTGCTCACTCATAGCTTGTTCGTCACCCTGGAGCCATCGTGCTAACGGATAGTCAGGGGTTATTAGCGTACGCATAAAACTAGCGATTGCCTTGCCGATATTTTCCTCGCTGAGCGGCCCACCATAGGCCTCTTGAGCAGCTTCTTGATATTCAGGAATCCGATTTAATCGCTGTGCAACTTCTTCTGGCCAGCTACGTGATGCAACATGTGAGCGAATAGCGCCGAGTGCTTGATCTTCCAGGGTGGTGGCTGACCCGTTAAAAAACTGTGAAGAATGAAAAGCTGCATTCAAAACGGTATGTGCGTTTGCAGCATGAATTTCGCCGAATACACCAACCGACCTATCCATCGGTTCCGCGCCGTAGTAGCCTGGATGATGACAAAACCCACAGCTGGTCGCTCCGGTTTTTGAGGTTCTTCTATCCCAATAGAGTTTCTCGCCTAGCGCGATGCGCTCAGGTGTCAATGAGTTGTCAGCAGGAATAGGTGGTATGGTTGGAATTGGTTGGAACATCTCCCGATATTTTTCATAAGCGTCATCCTGCGCTTGTAAAGGTGCTGTTGAAAACAAGAACAGGAATCCGCTGGCAACTAACATTGGTAATTTTATATTCATTGCAACAACCTTTAGTAAAATATTCGTAATTGCAAAAACGTTCCGTGTTGCTGTTTGATTGCAAAAAAATATTATTAATTAATTATTGCTGTTTACCTCTGATGTAAAACCAAAACTAATGGTGTCATATAACATCGAGCCGAAAGTCATGGTTTGCAAATGACCGAGCGATAGGCAAGGGACAGTTTAATAAAAGGGTTGATGTAAGCGGTCGTATTCGTACTGTGGAAATTTATGATTATTTTGCGGATAAGTGGAAAACGTTATCTTCACTACTAACCGGGCGGGCTGATTACAAGCGTTGACAATGCGTGGCTTAGCAAAGCAAACTCGGTGACCACTGCATCCAGGGGCGCTGTTTTGGTAGCAACTTCGGTGATCTTCCAGGGTAGATCGTTATAACGATCATGTTGCTGACCTGGCTATTGAGAATCCGGTGCGAGACTACGCGTCTTCAGCTTCTTCTGCAGTCAATTGTTGTTTTTTCAAAGTACGCCGATCGCGAATCGCAGAGCCAATGATTAACAATGCTGCGGTGATTAATAGCCCCAGTGAAATTGGGTCTTCAACAAACACGCGATGTTCTCCACTAGTGAGCAACAAAGAGCGTCGGTAATTCGCTTCTATCAGATAGCCGAGCACCAATCCCAGAACTAATGGCAGAAAAGGAAATCCCAATCGCCGCATTACGTAACCAATTGCGCCCGCGATCAATACCAGATAAAGATCGAACAGCGTATTGTCGATGGAATAAATACCGGAAAATATCAATGCATAGATAGCGGCAAGCAAATACGGTTTGGGTCGGTTGACCAGCCAGATTGCAGGCGTTAACAGTAAAATACCGATGATCAGTTGCGAAACATTAGCGACAAGTAAGCCACCAAACAGACCATAGATTATATCCGGGTGTTGATCGAAGATCAGTGGCCCTGGTTGTACGCCATGAATCAGCAAACCACCGAGTAGCACTGCTGAGGAATTAGAACCCGGTATGCCGAATGACAAGACGGGTACAATCGCGCTGCCGGCGACCGTGTTGTTGGCCGCCTCTGGAGCAACAATGGCTTCATCGGAACCTTTACCAAATTTCTCCGGGTTTTTCGACCAGCGCTTTGCTTCGTTGTACGCCATGAACGATGCAACGGTACCGCCTGCACCGGGCATACAGCCTTCAAATAATCCGATACCCGAGCCGATCATTTGTGGTTTTAACAGTCGGCGAAATCGCCGCCAACTGGGTAATACAATGCGCAACTGGCGCTTATCAGTCTGCACCCGTTGATCGGGTTGTCCTGATTGTATAAGTAATTCAGAAACAGCAAAGACGCCAACCATGACTAATATAAAAGGTATACCGTCGAGCAGCTCAGGTGAGCCGTAAGTGAATCGGTTTACCCCTGAGACTGGATCGGTGCCGACGGTAGCAATCATCAAACCTACTACACCCGCCATTAACCCTTTGACAACAGACTCTTGAGACAATGATGCGATTACGCTTAATCCTAATATACCGAGGGAAAAGTAGGCGGGCGGTGTAAAGTAAAGCGCCACACTGGCAAGTGGTTTGGTTAGCAATATCAAGCATAGTATGCCGATTAATCCGCCAAACACACCCGAGATCAATGACAGTCCAAGTGCTTCTCCGCCTTTTCCCTGCAGATGCATCTCATAGCCATCAATGGCAGTAGCAGCTGCGGCGTTGGTGCCAGGTGTGCGAATCAGTATGGCGGGTATAGAACCACCGTACTCTGCGCCGACGTAGGTTGATGCCAATAATACGATGGCGGGAATGGGATCCATCGTGTAGGTAAACGGCAACAACAGCGCCATTGTGATCGATGGTGAAATACCGGGCAGGGCGCCACCAAGTATTCCCCATGCAACGCCTGCAAACGCTGCGAACAGTGCAGTCGTTGTGGTCAGTGCCACCCAGGCGATGACAAATCCTTCCATCAGTTATCAACTAGTCGATCGAACAGCTCGCCCGTAGGCAGGGCAATGCCCAGAAACTGCACAAACAATAACTGGCAAAAAGCCGCTCCAATAACAGCAACAAGGATAGTACGAAGATTAATCTTCGCGCCGTTGTACACCGAGACTGCAAACAGTAACGTAGCTACTGCAATGGTATAGCCGAGCCGGGGTAGCAACAGTAAGTAAATCACACCAATAGCAAGCATACCGACGGCACGAAGATGTGGTTTGACCCAATTGCCAATTGAGCGAGACTCGTCAGTCTTAGCAACATTAGATCGTAGACGAATTTTTGTTTCACTAATGCCTCGTAAAATCAGTATTAAAGAAAGACCAGCGAGTACATAGGCGAGTGATTTGGGCAGGCCGGCAGCACCGACCAGCCCATCGAGTGGACTAATTCGAATTTTGTTGGCCTCCAGCCAATAAACCACCGCCGCGATCAACATCAGTACACCTATCCAGGTGTCGGCGGTGGTATGACCAATAGTCCGACGCAGTGCGTTAGGTAGAAACGGCTTGTTCACTTTTCAGTGATACCGTATTCCTGAAAAAACGCCTGCTGTTGTTCGGCAAACTCATCAATGAATTCGGCGTATTCATCGCTTGGCAAGTAAAAGGGCACCAGGCTTTGAGCCTCATACCAGGTTTTAAACTCATCATCGCTTAATACCTCTTGGATAGCCGCCTCCCATTTCGCAGTGATATCGGCTGGCAAGTCTGCTGGCCCTGCAATGCCACGGAATTTATTTACAACAAGATCAATGCCCTGTTCTTTAGCCGTGGGTACGTCGGCAAAGTCATCCAGACGTTCTTCGGTATAGGTAGTGATAATGCGCACTTCATTGGCTTCAAGTTGTGCGGACAGCTCCTGGATTTCACCAATGCCAAGTGACACTGTCCCATTGAGTACGCTGATCAGTAGTTCACCGCCACCGTCATGTGTTACCACCGGTGAAGTTACCCCAGTCAGTGCTTTAAACTTTTCCATGACTTGACGATCGAGGGAGCCAGGCGTGGTTACACCGAAGATGACTGAACCTGCATCAGCAGTGGCAGCTTCCACGACTTCTTTTAAATTGGTGTAGGTGCTATCGGATTTAACGTAGACAATTTGCGGATCAAGGAAAACGTTGGTTACACCCATTAAATCCTTGTAGGTGTGTTCAGGTTCCGATAACAACGAAGTGTTGATAAAAGTGGGGGTAGTGCCGTAGAAGATGGAGCCGTCAGCGGGTGAGTTGGCAAGTTTTGCCATTGCTTTTGCGCCGGAACCGCCACGCACATTTTCTACCACTAAATCTGCCCCAAGGTGCGGACCCAGGTGTTTGACCATTTCACGAAGAAAGACGTCTGTTCCGCCTCCAGATTTAGAATGTGTTACCAGCGTAACCGAGTCGTGGGGGTAGTCCTCAGCTTTCGCTTCGCTGAGTGATAATGCTAAAACTACTAGCATTACTAGCATCGTTAGTGTACCTATAAAGACCTTTGCTGTATTTGTACAGAGCCGTTGTATTTTGACACTCATATCGATTTCCTCCGGTTGGGTTTTCTAAGGTATTGGCGTTAAGCGTTTTTCCGTTTGTTAGACTGCAGATAATCGTAGGTACCAAGTTACACAGCTTTGGTTCAATTCACAACTTTTACAACTAAATATTCGTATGTTACTGACAGTGAAAGGATGGTTAAAGTCGTGTGAATAACGCCAATTACACCAATAAGCTTGCACACTACTTAACCGATGTTGCGCATACTCCATTACCAATAGAGGTTAATGCCAAAACCCGACATCATTTATTGGACTCGCTTGCAGCTATGGTTAGTGGGACACGCCTGGCCGCAGGACGGACCGCTGTTAGATTTGTGCGGAATCAGTGTGGTGTTGCACAGGCGAGCGTGCCGGGCACACAAATTATTACGACGGCGATTGATGCAGCGTTTGCGTCTGCCATGGCAGCGCACGCTGATGAAACCGATGATTCACATTTAGAGGGTCGCTTCCATCCGGGTTGCGCAGTAGTGCCAGCAGCTTTGGCGATGGCTGAGCATAAACGTGTTAGTGGTAGTCGATTGTTGCAGGCAATAGCTGCGGGCTATGACGTTGGTGCGCGTGCTACCAAAGCACTTGGCTTTAGTGCACCACGCAGCGGTACCCATTCAACGCACAGTTTGGGCGCGAACTTTGCCGCTGCTGCAGCATCGGGTGTTGTGGCCGGTCTTGATACAGATGCAATGGAGCATTTGTTGTCCTATGCAACGCAGCAATCTTCAGGCATTGCGTATTGGCAAAGAGATACAGAACACGTAGAGAAAGCGTTCGACTTTGGGGGTATGGGTGCGCGCAATGGCACTTTTGCGGCGCTGTTTGTGGACAGCGGTGCCTCCGCTGTAAAAGGATCTTTGACAGGTGATACGTCCTATCTGTCAGCGTTTGCCGAAAACCCGAAACCAAATGAATTGATTGATGGTCTTGGTGAACGTTATGAAATAATGTCAGCATCAATAAAAAAATGGTGTGTGGGTTCACCGATACAGGCAGTGCTGGATTCGGTGGAAGTGTTGCAGCAATCACATGCAATTGAAATTGATGAAATTAGTGCTATTCGGGTGACGGTTCCTGATGATCGCTTTGTGATAGTCAATGATCGAGATATGCCAACAGTTTGCCTGCAACATCTAGTAGCGCTGGCCCTGTTGGATGGTGGTATAAGCTTTGAGTCATGTCATGACCAGGCACGTATGTACGATCCGCATGTACTGGCCGTGCGTAAAAAAGTACGGCCAATTCCAAGTAAGGAGCTCACCGAGGCGCGCCCGGCGAGACAGGCAATAGTGGAGATTGAAATGTTTGACGGTCGATTGCTTCAACACCATACACGGGCAGTGCTTGGAACGCCTGAAAATCCAATGTCGCAAGCGCAGGTAGAGGCTAAAGCATATGAGTTGATGTTGCCAATTCTGGGTGATGGTCAGGCTCGTGACTTGGTTGACGCGGTGAACCGTATTGACTCAGTCGATGATGTCAGTACATTGCGGCGTTTTTGGATGGTAGAGATTTAAACTAATTTTTCTTTGAATTTATTATCGTTTTAAATACTATAAATTGAATTTTAAACCATTTGAGGTCAAGCTATGGGACTACAGAAACTCCACCATGTTGCTTATCGCTGTCACGATGCGCGGGAATAACTGATTTTCGCAAATTGCAGTTGGCTCGCATCAGGCGAATCACGAAAAACGCCTACGATATGCTTGAAAAATTGAGATCATGTGGTGGGGCTGAAAGCGAACGGCCATTTATAGTGCATCGAACAATGGTTGATCCACGGTTCCTCGACAGCACACTCGAACCCAATGATCGCCAACCGAACTGGTGTTATCTCGGTGTTCCCGAAACGGTTAATAGTGGGCCGGTTGGGCTGGCTCGTTTTTCCACGCTCCGGGCCTGGATGTCGCAATGGTCGGTTGACCATTCCCACGCATATGCCGAACCTTGTGTTATCAACATATCGGCCCCACTGCTTTTTATCGAGAACGGGGCAGATGACGCAGTGCCTGTCTCCCACCCTAAGTGTGTGTTCGATGCGGCCACCTGCAACAACAAGCAATTTCATAAGATTGACGATGCCACGCACTACTACCGCGAACAGCCACAACATCAGCGTGCTGCAGTGCAGGTGATTGAGAAGTGGATTGAAGGGCTGCCAGTTGATTTGGATGTGAAAACTTTATACGCCGTTGAACGACTAAGGCATATAAAGTCCACCCGATACATGCACTGTTTGACCGGTCATAAAGCGTGCATGGGGGAGGCACATTGATACGATCATACCGGCTGCTTCCTCAATTTTGCCTT
>CAYTJF010000108.1:0-17959 GCA_964437945.1 uncultured Granulosicoccaceae bacterium | reverse complement strand
TGAGCCACATAAACGGGAATAACAATAATAAAAATCAAGCTGCGACTGTTCGCTCTAAGCACTTTGCCGTAGTAGTGCATACAGATGATGTATCAAAATCAAATTTCTGTTAGAGGTAGAAAAGACCTCATGAGAAATCAGGCATCGCTCACTTTAAAAATTATAGTAAATTGTGTTGCCCTATTTGTGTCTATTGGTTGATTGCTATATGCACTCTGCTTTTACCTCATCAACAGAAAATACTTCTGATACGCCAGTTCTATTACGATAACTGTCATACGTTTCAGAAGTTAAAAATACGGTAGAATTGTTTGAGGTTATGAAGCCATTCCATGCGCTCTTCTCGAAAGGCAAATTTTCAATGTCTTCTAAAATGCTCCCCTGACCATCTGAAAGTTTCACCATAAGGGAATTTTTACCTTGACCCACGAACCCAATCCCACCAAATGAATTAGAAGCTCGAAATTCGACAACATCGTTCACACTGTTATCACTAATAATGATCGAATCAACGATTCCGCTGGCTACTGTTTTATTGTCCACGTAAAAAATAACTCTGTTGTCCGAATTATTCGATGGTTTGTACAGTTTTCTCCCACCAGAATTTTCGCTTTTTGAAAAAGCATACTGAGGAATCGTAAACTGAACAATTACCGCTCCCCTTTTGCCTGAGTTTATAAGGCCATATTTTTCGTTAAAATACCCTTCCAGATCTATACGACAGTAAAAGTATTCGGCAACAGCCTCACGTGTTTCTAATGTCTGAACTGGTACGCGCAGTGTGCAGGAAACGCCCATAGCCAAGAACGGTACGAGTAACACAAAAGATGCTCTCATGATTAAAGTCCATTTATTTTGAGGTTTATACCCATGTCTCAAGATTATTTAATAGCTCAAAAATTGACAGTTTTGATACTGATTTGTCCAAATTGTAAGTGCTTTCTATTGGGCCAAACGTACAGTTGTCTCCATGAGCTGTATGGCTGCGATCGGCCGACGGCCATTATTGCCTAACGAATTCAAATTCTAACATTGAACGCAAAATAAAAGCCTGCTCCAAGCACTTTGCAGCCATAAAAGTATTGCAGCTCTATTCAATAACAACAGCTGTCACTGATCACACATCCCAATTATTTGACAATCCATTCCTCGTGTGAAGTAACTGGTATTATATACAGTTTTCTCTTGTCCGCCGCGCACTCTCTTGCTATGATAAAACATCAAAGGAGAAGCAGAATTATGGATAATTCAAACAAACCAAATAACAATAAAAACGAACCCCGTCTCCCACTTGGCATGAGTTCCTTCGGGAACAAAGAACGCATTCAATTCGGCCAGAATCTACGACTGGCCATGGCCTGTATCGAAGCACCGTCAGAACCAGTAAAAGGCAAAGCCATTCCCGACGATGGAGCATCCATTCGCCAGCGATTGAAAACGCTATCGCAAGAAATGACCTCTCAACATGCCGATCTATTAGCGTTGCTTGTCAAGTTCGACGATCTTGAAGGTTGGAAAACCGGCGGTGCCCGTCATTGCGCTGCCTGGATGAATGCTGAAATTGGTATTAGCCTGCAGTTGAGTTGGGAGTATTTGCGTGTCGGTCGTAAACTGCAACTACTGCCAACGCTCAATGCACTGTTCAGAGTGGGCAAGCTTTCCTGGTCCAAGCTGTGCGCAAAACGGAATATACTACAACCCACATCAATTACATGCACGTTGCGACTCTATCCATGTAGAGTGCCGGGAACCCGTGCCGAATGATTACTACAGACAGAACAACAACACAATTATTCCACCACAGACATTGGAAGCACTACATTGCTGCACGCCTGTGCCCAGAATGGGTATATAGTTGACGGTGGGTAGCTGACGGCGGGTAAATTTAGTCGCTCGTTAAAAGCCAGTTCCAAGCACATTAACGAACATAATTATTGTATCAGTCGTACTTACACCCGATTAATCCGCTCCAACAAAGACTCCTGCTCATCCACATCACTGGTCTTCATCAGAGCCATACTGAATTTACGTACACGCACGCGTCGCGCATTGATCAAACTGTGCTTAACCGCCAATAGCGAATTCGGCGACATGCTGAATTCAGACAAACCCAGCCCTAGTAACACGCGCACAAAACGTGTATCGCTGGCCATATCGCCACACAAAGTAACTGGGATGCCAGCTTGTTGTCCTGCATCTATGGTGTGTTTGATCAGCTGTAATACGGCTGGGTGCAGTGGGTCGTACAGGTAATTAACTTGATCATCTATTCGATCAATGGCCAGCGTGTATTGAATTAGATCATTCGTGCCGATGGATAGAAAATCCAGATGTTCGGCGAATTGATCTGCGGCTATGGCAACAGCGGGCACCTCAACCATTCCGCCAACAGCGACATCCGGGTCGAACTCTATGCCTTCGTCGGTCAATGTTTGTTTTACTGATTCGATTATGCTTAAAGCCTGCGTAACCTCGGCTACCGAAGTCAGCATAGGTAACAGTATTTGTAATGGTCCACGTGCTGATGCTCGAAAAATAGCGCGCAATTGGGTGACAAACAAGGCTGGTTCGTTTAAACAAACACGAATGCCACGTAACCCCATTGCCGGGTTGTGGGCCAGGGGGCCGCTGGTGGTAATGTGGTTTGGGGAGAAGTCTTTGTCGGCTCCCAGGTCGGCTGTTCTGATGGTGAGCATGGCGCCTTTGAGCGAGCGCAGCACTTTCGTATAATCTTTAAAGTGTTCTTGTTCGGTTGGTAAGGCATCACGGTTCAAGTACAAAAATTCGGTACGGTATAAACCAACGCCTGCGGCATTAACACGCTTTAAAGCTTTTAAATCTTCTTCGATTTCTATATTGGCACACAGGTTTAACTTAACACCATCTTGTGTGATCGCTGGCTCGTCAATCAGTTTGTTCAGGTCGCGCTGTTCTTGCTTGAAGGCTTTTTGTTGCTTGCGTAGTTCTTTGAGCATTTTATCGCTGGGTTCAGCGAGCAGCAAACCACGTTGACCATCCAGCGTAAGTGTTTCTCCAGACTTTACATATTGGCGAATGTTGTGCACACCAACCATGGCAGGGATGCCTAAGCTGCGAGCAAGGATGGCTGTATGCGAAAGTTGCCCACCTGTTTCAGTAACAAATCCTGCAATACCGTTGTGTTGCATCAGTACCGTATCAGCAGGTGTCAGATCGTCTGCGATAATAATCTGACCTTTCCAGTTTCCGGTTACCGCTGACGCATTTCCCGTATCATCGGTATCACCTGCATTAAGCACGCGCAGTACGGCATCGATAACATGGTTTACATCATCGATACGGGTAGCCAGGTACTGATCATCCATAGACCCGAATACATTCGACAAGGCTTCACGCTGCTGTTGTAAAGCGGCTTCAGCGTTGCATTGTTCCGATTTGATAATGTCAACGGGTGTGTTGCTCAGTAAACCGTCGTCGAGCATGAGTATATGTGTTTCGATAAACGCGCTAACGTCACTTGGTGCATCTTTGGGAATGTTGTCGCGTGCTGTTAGTAGTTCGGCTTTGGCAACTTTAATGGCTTTTCTGAGGCGCCGGCACTCTGCTGGAACTTGTTTTTTCGTTAGCTTGCGAGCAGTAACATCAATCTGATTACGATGCAATACATGAGCCTCGCCAATGGCGAAGCCTTTGGATACGCCTATGCCATTGAACATGAGGGTCATGACAGTGTCATTCGTCTTCGTCGAAATATCGGTTTATAAGATCTTGTATTGCATCCATTGCGCTACGCTCGTCTGTTCCATCAACATAGAGCGTTACTACACTTCCGCAACTGGCCGCCAGCATCATTACTCCCATAATGCTTTTACAGTTCACTTTTTGGCTGTCTTTTTCTATTTCAATAGTTGACTCGAAACTTGCGCTTAGCTTAACCAGCTTAGCAGCTGCGCGCGCGTGTAACCCTAACTTGTTAATAATGCTGATTTCACTACTAATCAAGGTTTATTCCTCAATTGAATATTTTGAAATATAATGCAAATCTTCGGGTTCAGTACTAACTTATCTCACGATGCCGAATCGATACGTTGTCACGAATACTACTAAAATGCGCTGCCAGCATTTCACACAGGTATACCGAGCGATGTCTTCCGCCTGTGCAACCGATAGATACTGTCAGATAAGATCGGTTTTCACTTTCAAAACTCGGTAGCCAACGTTGTACATATTCCTGGATGTCTGAAAACATGTTCTGTACATTTTCCTGCTCACCCAGAAAATCGATGATTGGTTCGTCTTTTCCTGTAAATTCACGCAGGCTTGGTTCCCAGTACGGGTTTGGCAGGCAACGCACATCGAACATGAAGTCGGTGCTGGTCGGTTGGCCATGCTTGAAACCGAACGATTGAAAAATTAATGACAGATCAGCTGATGCTCTACCAAGTACATCAGTACTGATAATGTTACGTAGCTGATGCAAGTTAAGCAACGAAGTGTCTATAACAAGGTCGGCCTCGTGCTTTACGCTTGAGAGCAGGGAAATTTCGTTGTCTATAGCGTTTATCAACGGAACATCACCTGAGCTTAGTGGATGCTTACGGCGCGTTTCGCTGAAACGGGTTGATAAGGTCTGACGGGAGGTGTCCAAAAACAAAACGTCGCTTGGCACATCGTTCCTTGCTTGCAAAGATTTGATTACGCTAAGAAATTGATCTGGCGTGTAATGTTCCCCACGCATATCAATGCCGATTGCCAGATTATTGAATAATTGCTTTTTTTCTACCAGGACATTGTCAAGCAGTGGGTTCACCATGGAGCTGGGCAAATTGTCGATGCAATAAAATCCTTCGTCTTCCAAAGTATGTAGCGCAACACTTTTTCCTGAACCGGATAGGCCGGTGACGATGATGAGTCGATTCATGATTGTGTCAGCGCTTGTGCTTGTTTCTCAACCAGGTCGCGAGTAGCGTTGTAACCGCCAGAACGCAGTATGTAGTCTCGCACTGCCGCTTCCACCAATACCGCCAGGTTGCGCCCAGGTGCAACCGGGATGGTTCTTTGCGGGATAGATACCCCAAGTACGTCTCGCTGTACCTCAAGTGCGCCAAGACGTTCGCCAACAATATGTTCCAGGGAGTTCTGAAAATCGGATGTTTTGACGTTTTTCAGGTTGATGATAAAGCGTAATATTTTTCGTTTACGTGTGTGTGCATCACCGTACATGCGCGCAATATTGAGTACACCCAAACCACGTACTTCCAGAAAATCCTGTAGCAGCGGTGGGCAACGACCTTCAACCGTACCAGGCGCTATACGACGAAACTCTGGTGCATCATCAGCAACCAGAATGTGCGTGCGACTGATCAATTCCAATGCCAGCTCGCTTTTTCCAACGCTTGCCTCACCAGTGATTAGAACGCCTGTACCGTGTACATCCATCAGCACGCCATGAATGATTTCGGACTCTGCCAGCACCTGTGTCAGTTTATAGCGCAGGGTGTGAAAAAGCTCGCTGTAAGTCAGCGGTGTAACGAAAACCGGAATCTTCGCATTTCTGGCCAAATTGAAGATTGGCTGCGGCAGGTTAGCGCTGTCTGTGACGATAAACAGCTCACAGCTTTGTTGCAGGGAGTATTCGAAGCGTGAAGGTTCTAACGCCTCAGCGCGTTCAAACAGTCGCGACTCGGCTTTACCAATTATCTGAATTCGATTTGGGCTGTTAAAGTTCAACGGACCAAGCAATCGAGGACGCGTGGCTGCATCGCGTTCACTGGACAAAAGGCGATCACCACCGTCTGTGCCGGTTACCCACTCAAGTTTCAAATCGTCCCTGAATTCAGTAAAAGCGTTTGCTACGTTCAGTCGGCTCTTGTTTGTCACGAAGCATTAACTCGACATAAAACAACTCGACAATCAGCTCGACAAGCATTGTTCCGAGATACTTTAATTCGGTTGAGCTTAATTAGATCAATATAGGCCCTGAAAGTTTTAATCTTGCATTTAAATATTGTCATATTCAGGCAGCTGGGGCTGGCTGCTGCAAAAAGGCATACAGGGCTTCGGCCTGGCCAGTACCGAAAGTGCGAAGTTCGTCGCGAAAATAGTGATCACTAAAGCGCCGTGCCAGCGCTGCTAGAATCTTCAAATGTTCATCATTACAACGCTCTGGTACCAACAACCCGATAAGTAGATCTACTGGTTGGCCGTCCTGAGCCTCGTAATCGACTCCCTCAGACAACGTGATCATGGCGGCGATGGGTTCATTTATGTTCGCCAAGCGACTGTGTGGCAGTGCGACGCCATGGCCTAGTGCTGTGCTACCAAGGCGTTCACGCGTGATCAGAGCGTCAAATATGTCCATATCGGACTGTTCCTGGCCCTCCGAATCCTGGTCATCGAGCATGACTTCGATGCTGGGTGCTAAAAGCTCTGCAAGGGTTTGTACTGCGCGTTTCTTGCTACGTATGTCGCACTGGCAGCGCATCCGGCTGGGATCCAGTAGCTCTGATAACTCAATCATTCATTCAAACCGGGTTTCTAATTCAATGCAAAAGACTGCTGCGGCCCTAAGGTTGACCGCAGCATCTTTCCGTAAGCCCGTTATTGTGCTCTCTTCAGGAGCGATAAGAAAGTGCCTGGTGTCACACCAGCAATGATTCAGTGTCCTCTAATCGAGAGGATTTGGTACCTCTGTGGTGATTTTTTGATTTTTCCTTCTGTCGAATGAGTTGTCTGTCCAGCTTATCCATCAGCAGGTCGATGGCGGCGTACATGTCTGGTTGGGTGGTATCTGCATAGATTTTTCCACCGGCAATTTGGATGGTGGCTTCGGCCTTTTGGCGTACTTTTTCCACCGACAGGATGACGTGAATGTCGAACAGGTTTTCTGAATGCCTTTGTAGTCGTTTCAGTTTTTCAGCGACGTAGTTTCGCATGGAACTGGTAACTTCTACGTGATGACCTGTAACGGTTAGATTCATAGATTTCTCCTGTTAATAATACAAAATGAGGGCTGTTCAATACGAAACCGGATAACAAATTAAACGACCGGTTGGCTGTGATGTAAGAACAGTGATTGGTTTTTGCGGAAGATTGCGCTTCCTGGAGGGTACGTAGCAAACTCATAGATTCGTATAGTTTGAAACACAGGATGTGAATCAAAGCGTTGAACCGTATTTGTTGGGCCTGCTTTATCTGCATAAAACTTTATTACCTTCAAGTAGGTGATTGTTTGATTGTGATTGTTGTTTTGGTTGAAGGTGTCCTGTGTTTGCCTTGTAATAAAATTGTGTTACCGATTCAGTGTACCTACTCTGTTTCAATACACAATCGCTAATACGAAAGTTGTAACAGTTAGCAAATAAGAGGTAACACTTGTTTTCTGACTTGCCAACTTCCCGACATGGAGTACATGAGTCTGCGATCTGACAGAGGCTACATGTTCCACCACTTGTACTATCTATACAGCACAAGTCGCGTTTGTGCAAATGAGCAATGTTTGTTCAACTAATTAAGCCGTTTTCGCTCGTTAGAAGGTGCTATTCCCATGGATTCGCGGTACTTGGCCACTGTTCTTCTAGCAACCTGTATACCGTCAGCGACCAAGGTGCTGGCAATTTTACTGTCACTTAACGGTTTTGTGCGGTCCTCGGCATCGATAAAGCGTTGAATCATGGCGCGTATGGCAGTTGCGGAACATTCCCCGCCATTGGCGGTAGAAACATGACTTGAAAAGAAATATTTGAACTCAAATATGCCGCGTGGTGTGTGTATATATTTTTGTGTCGTAACGCGAGAAATAGTTGACTCATGCAGACTTAATTGTTCAGCGATATCACGTAACACTAAGGGCTTCATAGCTTCCTCACCGTACTCGAGAAAGTTTCTTTGACGCTCAACGATGGCAGTTGCAACTCTTAATAAGGTTTCGTTGCGGCTTTGCAAACTCTTAATGAACCAGCGTGCTTCCTGTAAATGATTTCGTAAGAAGTTGTTGTCATCGCTTTTGTCTGCACGTTTAACCATGCCTGCGTACAAAGCGTTAATACCAAGCTTCGGAGCAATATCCGGATTTAATTCAACACGCCATACACCTTTGGCTTTCTGTACGAAAACATCAGGCACAATATATTGATCATGATCTTGCACCAGTTGACGACCAGGGCGTGGATTTAAGCTACGTATTAAAGCAATGGCTTCTTGTAAATGTTCATCGTTAATCTTCAACAAACGCCGTAGTCTTGAAAAGTCATGTGCCGCCAACAAGTCAAGATGATCGTTCACAATGCGAATTGCGGTTTGTGTTAAATCGGTTTGTGGTAACTGGCCAAGTTGTATCGCCATGCACTCGCTGGCATTGCGTGCCGCACAACCGGGTGGCTCCAGGTGTTGTACCATGCTTAACACAGCCTCAAGCTCGCTCATCTCGAACATGTCTTCAGGGTCTTTGAAATCGCGATTCAAACCTTCAAGCAAAATTTCTACATCGTCGATAAGGTAACCATTGTCATCAACAGCATCAATTAGTGTTTCGGCGATAACCTGATCACGATCAGATAAAGGTGCAAATTGGATTTGATCGTTTAGATGATCCTGAATACTGGAAATGCCCGAGTTATGAAACTCGGTGAAGTCTCGCGACTCGCCATCAGAACCAGTGCCTGAGGTGGAAGGAGCGCTATTGTCGTAAACATCTTCCCAGACACTGTCAACAGGAAGCTCATCAGCGCTGGCGCCCGACATCGAGTCGGTCATTGAATTAGCATTGTCGCTCAGGCTGGCTTCAAGGTGTTCTTCCACTATTGTGTCATCAGCAGAGCCTGCACTCACTTCTTCGCTTATTTTTTCTTTTTCCAGTTTCTCTTCGTTGCGCTTACGTTCTCTAATTTCTGCATTACTTTCGTTAGCAGCATCGTTCTCTCGAGGTTCGGTAGATTCATCTTCGGCTACTTCGAGCATTGGATTGTTTTCCAACGCCGTCTGAATTTCAGTTTGCAATTCGAGAGTAGATAGCTGCAGTAACTTGATGGCCTGCTGCAACTGGGGAGTCATCGCCAGTTGTTGGCCCATCTTGATTTGCATAGACTGTTTCATTAGAGCTACCCACTGTTATCTATGGCGAGCGACACGTGTTATGTCGTTATACCGCCGTGAAGCCATTCTGGCAATAATCTGACGTTTAGGTGTAACGTCAATACTGTCGAAATGGGCTGAAAATACTGTTATTTATTACTAATGAGTATGGCCCATGCCATAGGGATTACAACCATTGTATTTGCATTGGTGGCAGGCCAGGGTGCGGCATCAACTAGCCCATGCGCCCTAGATTGAGAAATTATCACCCAGGTAGACTTCTTTGACTTTTTCGTTGGCCAGTACGACTTCTGGCTTGCCTTCGGCGATGAGTTTGCCTTGGCTGAGAATATAGGCGCGATCGCAAATACCCAGGGTCTCGCGCACATTGTGATCAGTGATAAGCACACCAATACCGCGCTCCTTCAGGTGTTCAATGATGCGTTGAATGTCAATAATGGAAATGGGGTCAACCCCTGCAAAAGGTTCGTCGAGTAATATAAAACTGGGATCAGCCGAGAGGGCTCGTGCAATCTCCACCCGTCGCCGCTCACCGCCGGAGAGGCTGATACCCAGGCTGTCACGGATATGCGTTATCTGCAGTTCTTCGAGCAGTGATTCGAGTTTGTCGCGCTGATCAATTTTGCTTAATTTTTTGCGTGTCTCCAGAATAGCCATGATGTTCTGGGTGACCGTTAGTTGCCGAAACACCGAAGCCTCTTGCGGCAAATACCCTACACCTAGTCTTGCGCGAGCGTGCATAGGGTGAGTGGTGATGTCGGTATCATCGAACAGAATCTGTCCCTGATCTGGCTTGACCAGTCCAACGACCATGTAAAAACACGTGGTCTTGCCCGCACCATTGGGGCCGAGCAGGCCAACAATGTCACCGCTGCTAACGCTCATTGAAACGCCTTCGAGCACACGGCGTTTTTTATAAGCCTTGTGCAGGTCTTTAGCCACAAGCGTGTGCGCGGTGGAGTCGGCTCTGGTGTTCACTTGGTCTATTACTTGGCTGCGGGCGGTTGTATTTGAATGCTTACACGACCGTTGTTACCGCCTTCTGCGCTAACCTTTTGATTGTTTATATCGAACACGATGCGTTCACTTTGCAGACGTTGTCCCGGCTGTGTCAGTGTCGCACCACCGCTAAGTGCCAGACTGTTGTTCTCGGCGTCGTAATCAATTGCAGTTGCGTTGCCTTTTACCAGCTCACCAGCTTCGTTTTCCTGCTGAAACTCAATTGGAGAGCCTGTGCCCTCAACGCGGCTAAGTTTATTGTCTCTCAATGTTATCGTGATTTGGTCGGCCTTGATTAACATGGTGCCTTGCGTCATTTCAACGTTCCCGGACCATATCTGTACGCCGGTTTGCTCATCGTATTCTGTTCGATCAGCGTTGATAAATATCGGTTGGGTGAAATCACTTTGGCGAGCCTGTGCGCTGGCACTGAACAACAGAGCACATAAAAGGGCACATACAAGTACGTAAAAAAGGGATGCGCAAACAAAAAATACGGTTGGCGTTGAGAATGTGGCGGTTTGTTCGCCTGAAGGTCGAATTATCATGCTTAATTTACTCTGGTTTTTCCACTTCATAACGCCCGGTAACTGTGGAAAGAAGGGTCAGCTTGCCTTCGTTGAGCGAGGACTGCAAGCCGATTGAGCGCAATTCCCAAGTCTTGGCCACTATTTCAATTGGTTTGTCGGTTCGAACTTCATTGTCATCGGTCAGAATGGACAATTCCTCAGTACGAATTGTCAAAGGTTCTCCTTTCGGAGATTCGCGTTTTACTACAACATCACCCTGCAATGTGAATATTGCCGGGTCTTTCGTTAGCAGGCCCATCGTTGAGGCGACTTCCCATCGAACCGCCTCTCGGTGGAGCACAACGGCCGGTTTAGTAATTTCTGAACGGTCATCGTCAGGGTAGTGCGCCAATGTTTGTCCGGTTACTTCATATTCGATATTGCCTCGCGTATCAAACTTTCGCGTTTTGAATTGTTCCAGATAATAGTCAGACTGCGTTTCGCTCATGTCGATAGTTTCTTCAACTTCAACCAGAGTTGGTGTTGTTTCAACCCAGTCGCGAATGACGATAGCGATGAGAAGTAGAGGCACTAATAACCAATAGCGCGATATCAGACGCATTAACATGTTCGATCAGCTCTCATCAAACGACACCAGCGGCCAATAAGCCGTGCATGGTGACTATGCCGACAACGTGTTCATTTTCTACCACTGGTAGTGCTGTTATCTGATGTTGTTGCATTTGATTTACGGCAGCGACCGCCAACGCCCCTGGTGCAATTGATAATCCACCCCGGGTCATGACATCGGTTACGGCAATGGAGCGAATATCACCTTTGTGTTCGAGTGTGCGACGCAAATCCCCATCAGTAAATACGCCGGCTAACTGGTTTTGATCATTGACGATTGCCACCATGCCAAGGCCTTTTTTACTGATTTCGATCACGGCTGCTGGTAAATGTACATTATCTTTAACGGTAGGCATGGCATTGCCACTGCTCATCACATCACTGACGTGCAGCAGTAATTGTCGGCCCAGCCGCCCGCCTGGGTGTGAGCGAGCAAAATCATTGGCATCAAAGCCGCGTGCGTGCAGCAGAGACATGGCTAAAGCATCGCCAGTTACCAGCGTACAGGTGGCGCTGGCTGTTGGTGCAAGTCCCAGTGGGCAGGCCTCTCTTTCAACACTGACATCGAGAACAACATCGGCGGCACTGGCAAGCGTTGAGTCTGGCATGCCGGACAGAACAATCAGTTTCAATCCGAGGCGCTTAATACCAGGTACCAGCTTGATTAATTCCTCTGACGAACCCGAGTAGGAAATGGCTATAACCACATCTCCTTCTTGCATCATGCCCATATCCCCGTGACTCGCTTCAGCTGCGTGAACGAAGTAGGCGGGGCTTCCAGTGCTGGCAAAGGTTGCGGCGATTTTATTGCCAATGTGTCCGGATTTGCCGATTCCAGTGACGATGATACGCCCGTGACAAGCTAGCAGCAGCGACACAGCATTGAGGAATGCGCCATCGACGCGCTCCAACAGAGCGCTAACGGCTGACAGTTCAGTTTCGATAACGGCTTTGGCAAGTGCCTGTATTCCCTGCTGGTTACCACCGTGTTGTGTCATTCGGCGTTAACCTTGTCCGCTTCGTCTAACTCGTCCAGCTCGTCGAGTTCATCAACTTCGACCGGCTCGTCTAATTTATCCAGCTCATCAAGTTCATCCGGCTCATCAAGTTCATCTAGCTCATCAAGTTCATCCAGCTCATCCAGCTCATCCAGCTCATCAAGTTCATCCAACTCATCAATTTCATCATCACCTGTCTTGGCTTTTTCGGCTGAACCGAGCACGATGCGTTCATCTGAATCGAGTGTGGCTTGTCGGTGCCGCACAACCCAGGTGTCGCGTAGTAGCAGATAGGGGTCGAGTGCGGTATCGAGCACATTGCCCGCACTAAGCAGCCGCGCTCGCGTATCGACAAAATTGAGTACTGTGGAGCCAGTTATAATAGTGTTGCTATCGGTCAAATAGGGAGGTAAGTACGTGGTTTGCGGTTCAACAACCAAGCCCACTGTTGATCTGATATTTCTTGGTCCGAACAGCGGCAGCACCACATAGGGTCCTTCACCTACGCCCCAAACGCCCAGTGTGTGGCCGAAGTTTTCAAAGTGTTTAGGCAAACCAATACGAGTGCTAACATCAAAAATGCCGAAAACACCAAAAACGGAATTGATGGCAAATCGCGTAGCAGCATTGCCAGCTTTTTCAGGCTTGCCTTGTAGAATGTCGTTAACTAACACATTAACGTCATCGAGATTGCTGAAAAAATTCCCGATTCCAACTTCTACCGGGTCAGGCAGAACTCTTCGATAACCTCGAGCAACAGGTTTGCCTACATAATCATCGAACTTGGTATTGAACTTAAATATCTTCCGGTTAGTGTTCTCCCATGGGTCGTATACCGGGCCGTTTGGGGTATTTGTCGCACAGCCGGTCGCCAGCGATAGCAGCGCGCAGATGAGTACATTTCTCATGATAGATGCTCTGTTATTCCTGAATTTGTCAGCCTGGGTCGTGCAAGTGTAGCCGAACCACTTCCACAATATGTAAGGTAGTTACCGAACGATACAACAGGAAGGCGGGTCAAAGCGGTCAAACTGGTACACTTGGTGCGGGGCATTTATCAATGAGTAACGTGATCACATCTGAACAAAACACCGCGCCACTGGTGAAAATACAGGATTTGCACTTTCAACGCGGATCCAAACAAATTTTTCGTGGCATCAACATGGAAATCCCCAAAGGCCAGGTCACAACCATTATGGGTCCAAGCGGCACCGGCAAGACCACCTTGCTTAAGCTGATTGGCGGGCAGCTTAAACCATCAAAAGGCAATATTGAGGTTGAAGGCCAGAGCGTACCAAAGCTGTCGCGTTCGGCACTGTATACGCTGCGAAAACGTATGGGTATGCTATTCCAGTCTGGTGCGCTACTCACCGATTTTAATGTGTTCGACAATGTCGCCTTTCCAGTGCGCGAACACACTGACTTACCCGAAAGTCTCATTCGGCACCTGGTGCTTATGCGGTTGCATGCTGTTGGTTTGCGTGGTGCAAGAGATCTCTACCCTGCGGAGCTTTCCGGCGGTATGGCGCGTCGAGTTGCTTTGGCAAGGGCATTGATTTTAGACCCAATGATGATCTTGTATGACGAACCGTTTACTGGTCAGGACCCTATCTCCATGGGGGTGCTGCTCGATCTCATCAAAACAGTGAACAGTGCTTTGGAAATAACTTCAATTATTGTGTCGCACGATCTTCACGAATCGATGTCTATATCTGACTACGTAGTTATTGTGTCTGATGGGCTGGTTGTAGAAGCTGGCTCGCCAGATGCGCTGCGAGCGTCTGAATCAACATGGGTACAACAATTTTTGAGTGGTAATGCAGATGGCCCGGTACCTTTTCAAATGGACGCCCCGGACTACCGGCTCGATCTTCTCGGTGTTGACGGTGGTGGTGCCGGGAGTGAAGTTACCGTGAGTAATGCTGTCATAAGTGGTGAGCCGCAACATTCGACAGGTAACTTATGATCGACCTATTACAACAATTTGGCCGTGGTTGGATTGTGTTATTTGAGCGTCTGGGTCGCGCGCATTTGTTTTTGTTTCAGGTGTTGCTGGGCGTACCGTCGTTGTTTGGCAGATTGTTTTTATTGACTAAGCAGTTGTATTCCTCTGGTGTTATGACGATGCTCATTATTCTGGTTTCGGGATTGTTTGTCGGCATGGTTTTGGCGTTGCAGGGGTACAATTCTTTAGTGCGTTTCAGTGCAGAAGAAGCGCTTGGTCAGTTCGTCGCATTGGTCTTGTTTCGTGAATTGGCACCAGTGCTGACTGCCCTGTTGTTTGCTGGTCGAGCAGGTTCTGCGATGACCTCGGAAATTGGTCTGATGAAAGCGACAGAGCAATTGGCCGGTCTGGAAATGATGGCCGTTGACCCATTTAAACGAATCTATGCGCCGAGATTGCTGGCCGGATTTATTGCAGTACCGGCGTTAACAGCCATGTTTGGTGTTGTGGCTATTCTTGGTGGTCATCTGGTTGGTGTCGAAATGCTGGGTGTGGACGCGGGAGCTTATTGGTCGCAGATGCAATCAGAAGTGAGCTTTCGGTACGACGTATTGAGTGGAATGCTTAAAGCATTGGTGTTCGGGTTCGTTATTTGCTGGATTGCAATCTTCGAAGGTGCCGATTCCATACCGACCTCTGAGGGGGTTAGTAGCGCGACGACCCGCACGGTCGTCTATTCATCTTTAGCCGTTTTAGGTCTTGATTTTGTACTGACTGCACTGATGTTTTGATGTGAGAGCGTAAAAACTTAGATGTGCAAGCATGGAAATCAAGAAGATAAGAAGGTAATTTGCAAATGAATTCTAGATCAGTCGAAATATTGGTGGGCGTGTTCATGGCGCTATTTTTGGCCGCGATGGCCTTTTTGGTGCTCAAAGCCAGTAATCTGACGAGTCTATCGGGCGCCAAAGGCTATGAGTTATCGGCGTATTTTGAAAACATAGGCGGGTTGCGCGCGCGAGCGCCGATCACAGCAGGGGGCGTTCGTGTCGGGCAGGTTTCACGAATTGAATATGATGTTGAAACTTTTCAGGCCAAAGTGACGCTAACAATAGATGAAGAATTTGACAACTTCCCCGAGGATACGACTGCCAGTATCTACACCGCCGGCCTGCTCGGCGAGCAATATATTGGTCTTGAACCTGGGGCAGAAGAGGAAGTTTTGATGCCTGACGATGAAATTTCTTTGACACAGTCAGCATTGGTGTTGGAGCGTCTAATCGGTCAGGTTTTGCTGAATCGGTAGCGGTAAAATTAATTGCGTCCATTTAACAGTACACTTTGGGCGTGATACAAATAGATAACGATAGTGAGAAAGACTATGGACTTCTTAAAGAATATTAATATCAGACAAATTGTTGCAGGTTTTTTGTTTTCGACTCTGGTTGGTCTATCAACAAGTGCGTTTGCGGCAGATGATCATCCAGCGCAGGCCATTGTAGTCGACTCTACCTCGCAGTTGATCGATGTGCTTAAAACGCAAAGTGATCGAATTAAAAGCGATAAAGCCTTTCTGGATGAGCAAATTGACAAGTTTGTTGTACCTCATGTTGACTTTAACACCATGACCAAACTGGCCGTTGGCAAGTCATGGAAAAAAGCTGACGCCCAACAGCGTGTCGATTTGGTCACCGAGTTCAAGGCTTTGTTGCTTAACACTTACACGAATGCATTGACTGAATACAGTGGTGAATCAATCGATTTTGAAGATTTCAAACCGGAGCGACGCGATGATCGTGCAGTGGTTAGATCAACCTTTAATCAGTCCAGTGGTGGCTCTGTACCGGTTCTATATAAGCTGCGCGACAAGGACGGATGGTTAATCTATGACATTGAAGTCGATCAAATTAGTTTGGTGACAAGTTATCGCACTGCGTTTTCAAGCGAAATCGAGAAAGGCGGTATTGAAGGTTTGATTAAAACCATGAAGGACAAGAATGCCAACTCCTGAGTTTCATGTTACCAACGTAGATGGCGTCATCGCTGTTTCGGGGTGTCTTGATTTCACTACGGCGACCCAGGTTCTGGGCGCCGTTAATGAGCAAATGTCAGCGATTCCTGCTGAAAACTCAAATGCCCACTCAGATATTCAAGTGATCGATCTGGCCGCAGTGACACAAAGCAACAGCGCAGGACTTGCACTGTTGATCGAATGGCTGGCCGAAGCCCAACGCAATGGCCGAAACATCAGATTTGAAAATATCCCCAACTCACTTCGTCAGATTTCAACCGTTTGTCAGGTAGACAGCCTGATATAATCCCCCACCAGTCGCTCGAGTGGGTCGTTTTTCGGCCATGTTTTTCCTATTAACTGCGACTGCTCCGGGTAACCATCATTGGATTTTATTCGGTAGCATTGTGCTGTGCAGTCTTTGATGCGGCTGTGCTGGTCGACCTGTTTCGACCGTATTTTAACCACAGTCAAAGGTCTTCATGGACAAACTACTGATTGAACGCAGCGGGCCGCTCACTGGCGACGTAAAAATTTCCGGTGCGAAAAACGCTGTGTTGCCGATTCTTGCCGCAACACTTCTGGGTAGTAGTACTTCGCGTATCAGCAACGTACCTCACCTGAACGATGTAACCACCACTATGTCACTGCTGGCCAGAATGGGTTGCCAGATCACGATGGGTGACAACATGGAGGTGGATGTTGACCCAACAACTATAAATGACTACACCGCAGCCTATGAGCTGGTTCGCACTATGCGAGCCTCTATATTGGTGCTCGGCCCTTTGGTTGCTCGCTATGGACAGGCAGATGTTTCTCTACCGGGCGGTTGTGCGATTGGCGCTAGACCGGTTAACTTGCATATTGAAGGTCTGCAAAAGCTGGGTGCAGAAATCACTATCGAGAATGGCAATATTCGGGCACGGGCCGGCCGTTTGCAGGGTGCGCGAATAGCCTTCGAGATGGTTACGGTCACCGGAACTGAAAACTTGCTCATGGCTGCAACGCTTGCCAAAGGTGAAACTGTTTTAGAGAATGCTGCGCGTGAACCCGAAGTGGTTGATTTGGCTAATTACCTGATCACAATGGGGGCAAAGATCGATGGTGCTGGTACCAGTACCATAACGATTCAAGGTGTTGATCAACTCAATGGGTGTGCCTATAGCGTTGTTCCAGATCGCATAGAAACTGGTACCTTCCTGGTAGGTGCGTGCGTTACTCGGGGCAAAATTCGTGTCCGTAACACAGTGCCCGACATACTCACATCAGTGTTGGAAAAGTTGCGAGAAGCGGGTGCCCAGATCACGACAGGTGATGATTGGATTGAATTGGACATGCACGAGCAAAGACCGCAATCGGTGAGTATCGCGACCGCGCCTTACCCTGATTTTCCAACTGATATGCAGGCGCAGTTTTGTGTTTTAAACGCCGTTGCCAGTGGTACGGCAAAGGTGTCAGAAACGGTATTTGAAAATCGATTTATGCATATTAATGAGTTACTGCGCATGGGTGCTGATATGACCATTGACGGAAACTCAGTGACCATACGTGGAGTTGAACAACTCAGGGGAGCACCAGTGATGGCAACCGATCTGCGTGCATCAGCCAGTTTGATACTAGCAGCGCTGGTTGCAAGTGATGAAACAACGATACGTCGGGTTTATCATATCGACCGTGGTTATGAGCGAATTGAAGAGAAGTTTCATTTACTGGGTGCTGATATTCGAAGAGAACCGGATCGCTAGTGGTCCATCCACTTGATACATTCGGGTTCAGAGCCGTAGAGCCACTTCAG
>CAYTJF010000107.1:0-18051 GCA_964437945.1 uncultured Granulosicoccaceae bacterium | reverse complement strand
TTCAATATTGATAAACCCGGCTTGAAGGTGCATCTTTAACGCCTCAGCGCAGGCAGGGCCATCCCTGTTTTCAAGTGCCTGCGCAATGGAAGAATGTTGCTGCAGGGTTCCTGGTCGGTTGACGCGTTGTCGTGAGGATATAAAACGGGCACGCCACAAACGCGAATTGTAGTTCTGGTGGGTAACGATAAGTGGCTTATTGCCCGATGCCGCCACAATGAGCGAATGAAATTTCATATCTAATTGAAAAAATTCCAGAGGCTCGGACTTATCAGAGTTAGCTCTCATGGTGGATTCTATTTCGACAATTTGTTCAATATCACTAGCACTGGCTTGTTCGCACGCAAGCTCGCCCGCTAAAGCTTCAAGGGCACCTTGTACTTTTAACAAACTCGCAATTTCTGCAACTGACGGGTTTGCAACAGTCGGGGGGCGATTTGGTGCAACATCAACAAGACCTTCGGCCGCTAAAATTCGCAAAGATTCTCGCAATGGTGTTCGACTTACACCTAACGCTTCAGCTGTTTCGCGCTCCGGTATGCTTGCACCTGGTGCCAGTTTTTCCAACAACACCAGATCGCGTAATTCATCTGCCACACGTTCAGCCAAACTCTTGCGATCAATCCGGCGGACATCGCTTTGCTTTTTGTTGTTCTCATTGTTGTTATGAGCGGCCAGTTCAGACACGCTAGTGACCCCACCGCAGAACAATCGGATCAATGGATTTTGCAATCTCAAGCAAACTGGTGCGACTGCGATCTGGTAGCTTATCCAGTGGATGCCTGACATAGTCGCTTTTGATAACACCACCTTCCATCATTAAGGTTTTACATGCCCTTAATCCACACTGCCTATTTTCGAAATTGATAAATGGCAAGATTCGATTATATTGCTGCTGCGCTGCACTTCTATCACCCGCTTGATAAGCCGTTAATACCGCTTTTATAAGATCAGGAATGGACGCACTGGGCATGGTGCCCGTTGCACCTGCATCAAGATCGGCAAGCAGTGTAATTGATTCCTCTCCATCAAACGGACCGTCGATGGATTTTCCGGCAGCCTTTATCACCGCTGCAAGCTTATCTGCAGTTTGCGGCGTTTCGATTTTCAGATAGGAGACACCAGGTATCTCTTTTGCCATCCGAGCCATAAATTCAACCGACAGGTTAACCCCTGACAACGGGGCATCCTGAATCATTATAGGCAAGCCTACATCTGCAGCACGTGCAAACTGATCGAAGGTATGTGCTTCAGTTCCCTTTAGTAAAGCGCCATGGTACGGCGGCATCAACATGATCATGGATGCGCCCAAACTTTTTGCTCGCTCAATTCGATTGACGACGATTGATGTTGAGTAGTGAGAACATGTGGCGATCACAGGGACCCTGCCGGCAATGTGTTCAAGACTCAACTTCAATATCGTATCGCGTTCTTCATCTGACAATAAAAACTGTTCAGAATAATTGGCCAACAAACAGATTCCATCCACTTGCTGGTCGATCATGCAATCCAGCACACGGCGTGTGCCGTCCAAATCCAAGCTCTCATCTTCATTGAATGGAACCGGTGCTATTGGATACACACCTGTGTAAATTGAGCTGCTCATTGAACTAGTCATTGCACGACCTTAAAGTTATCGAGGTGCGCATTATCCAGCTCAATACCTAAGCCAGGCAGATTATCATCGAGCTGAAGAAAGCCATTCTGCGCTTCCGGGTCGCCTTTGAATATGTAGTAAAAAAGCTCATTACCAATTTCAACATCGTATACCGGAAACCATTCGCTCATAGGGCAATTAAAATTGGCCATCGTCAAATGGTAGTTGTGCATTTGACCTGCATGCGGGATCACCGGTACCTGATACGACTCGGCCAGCGCGTTGATTTTTTGCGCAGCAGTGATACCGCCAACGCGATTGGTGTCGTATTGAATAACACTCACCGCTTTTGCTTCAAGAAGCTGTTTGAAGCCAAGCAAAGAGAATTCATGCTCTCCTCCGGAAATGGGTATTGGGCCACTGTTTAATTCTGCATACCCGGCGATATCATCGGCAATGACCGGCTCCTCCAACCAACGCGGTTCGAACTTTTGCAGTTTTGGAATGATTCTTTTCGCGTAATCAACATTCCAACCCATGTAGGCTTCAAGCATCAGATCGCACTCGTACCCGACGACCTCTCGTACCGCATCAACGCGTTTTACATTTTCGACAACCCCACGAGTACCGTCTTTTGGGCCATAACCAAAGCGGCTTTTGAACATGGTGAAACCATTATCAAGCCACTGCTGTGCTTCCTGTTGCATTGCATCAATACTGTCTGCATACAACTTAGAGTAATAACAAGGAATGGCATCCTTAGTCCGACCACCAAGCAATTTGAACACAGGTTTACCCGAAAGCTTTCCGATAAGATCCCAAATGGCAATATCGACTGCCGATATGGCTGTCATACCCACACCCTTTCTACCCCAGGCATGCGTAATGCGGTACATCTTTTCCCAAAGATACGCGTTATCGAACGGGTCGTGACCAATAATCAGTGGTGCTAAATAGCGATCGATGGTTTCTTTGATCAGTGGAGGACAGAGTGCCGCATTGCCTAATCCAATGGTGCCATCTTCTGCTTCGATTTCACAAACCAGCCATTGATGAAACCGAAACGAACCCATGTTGTCTCGCCCACCACTGCCCATTTCAGGCAATGGATCGGATGCATTGGTGCAAAAGTTGGCTTGTGGTGGAACCACAGGGCCTGTCCATTCATAGAGTTTTGTCCGAACTGCTTTTATTTTTGTCATAGGCTTCAAACCAGGTTTTTTACTATAAAACGTTTCCAAAGTGCAGGCCCAAATAAAGCCAGAGCGGTAAGAATCAGAAAAAACAATGCGAGTGGTCGTGTTGCGATCATCCACCATTGCTCATCAAGCATAACCATTGACTGCCCAAATCGCTGCTCCAGCATGCCACCCAGTATCAAACCTATTGCCAATGGCACCACAGAGAAACCATAGCGGCGCATAAAATAACCGAGCACGCCGGATGCCAGTGCCACCCAAACATCAAACATGGATTGTTCAAGCGCATAAGCACCTACTATCGAGAAAACAAAAACACAAGGCCAGAGTACCCGGGTTGGAACCATGGTGATACGTGCAAACACTTTTGCACCGTACAACCCTAGAAACAAGAACAGTACGTTGACAAACAACATTGACCAGAAAATGGCATAGGCAAAGCCTGCTTGTTCGGTAAACATCGCAGGCCCGGGGCGTAAACCATGCACCATAAGCCCTGCCAGTATCACTGCCGCTGTGGCACTGCCCGGAATACCAAGCGCAAGCGTCGGTACCATGGCACCACCGGTTGCGGCATTGTTAGCAGCTTCAGATCCGGCAATACCTTCCACAGCACCGTTACCAAATTCTTCCGGTGTTTTAGACCAACGCCGAGCCTCGTTGTACCCGATCATTGATGCAACGGTTGCACCTTCGGCTGGAAGTATGCCTATAAAAGTGCCGATGCCAGTGGATCTTAAAACGGTTTTCCAAATTTTGGCGTAGTCTGCTTTGGACGGTAATTTAACAGCATGCATGACAATGCGTTCGCGTACCGTATCGAGCGCGTTGGATTGCACTAACAATTCAGAAATTCCAAATATGCCAATCATGACGGGCACAAACCCGATGCCTTCATACAATTCGTGAGAATTAAATGTAAAACGTTCAACCGTAGTCAGGTTATCCACGCCAACCAGCGCCACGAACACCCCCAACGCGCCAGAAATTAGATTTTTAACCGCAGAACCATCCCCAATAGTGGCAAGCATAGACAAGCCAAACAAAGTCAGCGCAAAATATTCAGGCGGAGAAAAATGATACGCTGCTCGTGCCAGCATTGGCGCTGCCAACATTAAACAAAACACGCTGAGCACGCCACCAACAGTGGACGAAACAACCGCCAAACCAAGAGCCCTGCCTGCCTCACCACGCATTGCCAGCGGATAGCCATCAAGACAGGTTGTTGCACTTGCCGAGGTACCCGGTGTGTTGATCAGTATGGCGGTAATCGCTCCTGCAAAAGTGGCTGAGCAATAAATAGCGGTTAATATCGATATGGCCGGAACCGGCTCCATGGTTAACGTAAAAGGTAACAACAACGCAGCACCGGTTGTCGCATTAAGCCCAGGCAGCGCACCAATGACGACACCGCCCAGGGTTGCTACCACCAGAAGCATTAAAAGATAAGGGTCGGCAAGTGCTTGCAATCCGAGAAGTAGAGGCTCCACTGATCGTTACCCGTACCAAAGATTGGTTAGCAGGCCACGCGGAAAACGAATCTTGAATACCTGATCAAACAGGAAAAAAACCGTTACCGGGACAATCAAGCCTACTATGCCTAAGTGGAGTAAACGGCGTTCACCCCAATAAATACTTAATCCAGCTGCAAACAGACCAAGTGCTAAAAATAAATCGATTTGCGTGAGTAACACAAACAGCAACATCAGCACGATGCTGCCAATGGTTTTAGAACCCATCGGTTCAACAATGGTTACCGGGTCGCGCCAGAACATATACAGCGTCATTAGAATTATAGCTACGCAAACCATCTGAGGAAAATCAGAAGGCTGTATGCCACGTTTAAGTATTGGCGGCATTTTATCGAAAGACAGGCTTAGCCAAATTGCCCCGAGACAAAATGCGATGATGGCAAAACCAACCACCCATGATTCAATGGAGCGTCTGGATGACAATTGAAAATATTACCCGGTTTTTTATGAAAGGAATACGGGCAACCCGAAAGCTGTCGCCCGTATCATGTATCCAACTGTTTTTGTTACGATGAAACGCTAAAGCTAGATGAATCCCAGCTCTTTGAGTGCTGCTTCCATTTCTTTAACCGTGGTTTCAATTTGCGGACCCCATACATCTGACCCAACAACAGATGTTGAATCCAGACCCACAGACGTTAGAAACCCCTGGTACACGGTGTGATTCATAGACTCAACCAAAGCATCCTCGAGTTTCTGTGCAACATCTTCTGGGGTGTCCTTATGAACTGCAAAACCTCGAACAGTTGAAAAACTCACCGGAATACCCAATTCTTTTGCAGTTGGCACATCGGCTATTTTAGACATACGCTCATCGGCCAAAACAACGGTCGGACAAATTTCACCCGCTTCAATTTGTGCACTGGCTTCGGCCAAATTCAGTACACCTGCATCTACAGCCCCAGCAACGAGCTGTGTGGCAAGTTCACCACCACCATCAAAGGGCAACATCTTCGGTGTTTGCATACCACCTTTTTTCGCAAACATAAAAGCAGATACATCATCAATGTTGCCTAAATGAGTAACGCCATAGGTAATCGGCGCTTCCTTTTGCTTGGCAACAAACTCTTCAGCGTCAGCGTAAGTACCGCATTTGGTCATAAGTATTTGTGGGTCGTCGGTACCTCGTGCCAGGGGTCGGAGTTCGTCGATTGTCATGCCGCCCTTACCCTTGGCAACAACGGCTGCGTGACCAACGGTAAAAGTAAGGATGGTGTACCCATCGGCTGGAACGGTTTTGTAGTGTTCAAGTGCTGCCGCACCCCCACCACCTTTTTTATTAACGATAATCATGTCCTGTCCCAGCTCACGCCGAGCACGCAACATCATCATTCGCGTGGTTACATCGGTTCCTCCACCGTTACCAGCGTGGGTGACGACTTCTATGGCTTTTGATGGAAACTCGTCGGCATGCACCGAACTCAAACCAACGACTACGGCCAGTGATGTCAGGCAAATCGCAGCGGTTCTTATTTGACTTGGCATTCTCATTTAGTTAATCCTTTTTTTCAGCTGTTTTGGGGACTGCTCGTAACAAATAAGGCCACTTTATAGCCATACCTGTCAAGGGTATTTGGTATACCATGACGTTTTATTTAACCCAAAGGTATTAGTTCGCTGGCGACGTAGAGCAAGATCATCAAAATCGCATCAATTTGGCTAACTGTATTTCGTGGAGCTATTTATTGCGATCTAAAGCGATACCAAATCGGCACAGGTTTAAGGTGTCAACGCTGTATGTAACAGCTCTGACCAAGATAGGTGTTTCAATCATAATCACTTGGTTTTTTTGCCGCACTCGTTTGTGAAGGTTTGCGCCAGAAAAATTGCGAGTAACTGCACCGCTGATAAAAACATACCCTGCCGTAGTAAATAGCAAGAATCAAATTAAAAATACACTGAGATATTTTCCAGGCCTATATTAAGTGCAGAACACAGTAGTAATAAATTTTGAGCGTCATCCTGCACTATAGCGCACGACTTGTCTGGAAGAAGTTACTCTTACTAACATGTTTTTTTTATAACTTCAGAATAACAGTTATTAATAATAGCTTAAAATTCGAGTTAACCTTCCTAAACCTATTTGAACTTATGTTTGGACTACCGAATATTGAATGTAATAAGAAACAGTTCAAACCCAAGACTATCGGATTGGCAGATGAGCTGAAGCTGCGGACCGCTAAGCTGCACAAATTGGCGGAGAGAACCGGAATCGTTGCAGATCTGTTAAATCGATCAGCAAGTATGTCTGATTATATTCTTTATATTCGTAACCTGATTTCAATTTATCAATCACTGGAGAAACCATTCGTACATCTAGCTAATGCAGAAACATTGACGCCTTTTTTTGATAATCGAATCAAACGATCTGACCATCTCATATCTGATCTGGATAACATGGTCAGCCGGGATGTTTGGACGAAATTACCACTGATGAAAGGTACCACTATTTACAAGGCACATATCGACCATATGGCAAATACGACTCCTCAAGCACTAATTGGTCATCTGTATGTACGCTATCTTGGAGATTTGAACGGAGGGCAATTACTGCAACACGTACTCATAGAAAGTTTCAATTTCGATAAAAGATCGTTGAGTTTCTACAACTATCCTGAAATTAAAGATCTAAAACTGTATCGATTGCAGTACAGAGATAAATTTAACAGCCTCTCTATTAATAGTACTGAAAGAAAGCAGATCATCAATACAGCAATAAAGGCATTTGAGTTTAATATTCATATCTCCAAAGAGATTAAGCTGCAACGTAAATTAGATTACGCAGTTCATAAAATAATTTGAAATTCATGTGAGTACGCACCGTTCGGACCGATATGAAAATTCAAGCTACACCAAGAGCTTTTAAATGACTGTTATCGAAACAACAGAAACCCAAGCGCTTTCTCTGGATAACTGTGACAAAGAACCTGTACATATCCCAGGACATATTCAAGATTTTGCTGTTTGTCTATCCACTGATACTAAGCTAAAAACAATCCAGCACTGTAGTGACAACGCCAGCAGAATATTCGACAAAAGTGCTGCAGAAATTCTCGGAATGAATCTATCCGAACTATTCAATGAAGATGTAATTCACGACCTGAACAATGCTTTCAGCTTGTCATCGGTAAGAGTTCAACGAGAACGAGCAGCATGTTGTTATATTGGTAATACAGAATATGAAATTTGGGTACACCTCAGTGGTGAATTTCCGATAATAGAGATTGAGGAGATGCGTGTTGAAAAGATAACTCAAAACGAATCTATCAGAAATGTACGTTCATTACTCGCCTTTCTTGGTCGAACTGATAATCTAGATGCGACTATCAATAATGCAGTAGCCGGACTTCGGAAAATTTCGGAGTTTGATAGAGTTATGTTGTATCAATTTGATAATAACGGCAATGGTGATATAAAAGCCGAAGCAAAAGGACCAGGTATTGAGAGTTTTCTTGGTTTACGTTTTCCGTCCTGGGATATTCCCAAACAAGCTCGAGAGATTTTAAAAAAAGCACCAATACGACTAATTGCCGATGTAAACGGCAAGCCTGTCAAATTATCCAGTAAGGACCCTGAAGCAAAACCACTTGATTTAACACTTGCTGTTTCCCGGGGACAATCACCTATTCATTGCGAATATTTAAACAATATGGGCGTTCGTTCGACAATGACCCTATCAATTGTTGTTGGGGACAAACTGTGGGGCCTTGTTGCTTTTCATCATATGTCACCGCGCGTAATTGGTCCTAGCATGAGAGGTTCGGTAGAGCTTTTCGTACAATTCTTCTCACTGCAAATGGAACAACAACTGGAGAAACAACGCAATTCAATTCGCTCCTCTTTGCGTACATATAAAAATACCGTGTTAACCGAAGTTAACAAGTCCGGTAGCGTACTCAAGACGACGAATACCGTATTTGATTTATTCGGTGAATACATGGAGGCCGACGGACTATCTATTATCATAGGCGAAGAAGTATCTAATGCGGGCATCACACCTAAAAATGCAATAACACAGCAAATAGCAAAAAAACTACTGAAAGATTCACTGCAGGTTATTGCCAGCACAGACTGCATTAAAGAACTGGGCTTTGAAAGTACAACGTGTGCTGGAGCACTTGTGATCTCGATTGGCCCAGAACGCTCTGATGCATTAATTTTCTTTAGAAATGAGGCTATGCTCTCTGTTTCATGGGCAGGTGCTCCTGAGAAAAATATTGTTGAAGACAAATACGGTCCCAGGCTGATTCCGCGCAAGTCCTTTAAATCTTATGCGCAAACAGTGGAAAACAAATCCAAACCATGGGAACAAAACAACCTCACTGCCGCCAGAGAGCTTCGCAGCGTGCTGGCCGAAGCAGATTATGAGCAGTTACATAAATCTGGTCGTCAAAGTTCAATATATATTAATGAATTAAACCATCGAGTAAGAAATATTCTTGCACTTACCCGTTCCTTGGTTCGGCAAACCAAGCAAAGTTCCACATCGCTAGAATCCTATGCGAAGTCCCTTGAACAACGAATCTCAGCTCTTGGTGCCGCACATGATCTAGCTGCTAATAAATCAGCTTCAGGACTAGAAATAAAAAAACTTTTCGAGATAGAAGCAGCGCCATTTCTTACCGATAGTGAAAAACAAGTAAAAATAGTCGGTCAAGGCTTTATTGTGCATGCGAATATAGCTCCCTTGTTTGCCTTAATCACTCACGAGCTTATGACTAATTGTGTAAAGTACGGATCTTTATCTGTACCAAATGGTCGAATCGACGTTAACATTTCAAATGACGAGCATGGCGTAACCATAATTTGGCAGGAAATCAATGGCCCTGTTGTTCGTAAGCCCAACAGAAAAGGTTTTGGACTCAGTCTAATCGAAACTTTCATACCGTATGAATTGAATGGGAAAAGCCAAATTGAATTTTTGGCAGAAGGTTTAAAAGTAACTTTTACACTACCTCTGGATATGATCGACCCAGTCGGTATTCCTATAACTACCGATGAATCGCTTTCCAAATCAGACATAGCTTACATACCCGAGACGGCATTGGTTTTGGAAGATAGTCTAATGGTTGCTATCGACTTGTCCGATATGCTAAAGAATTTGGGTGTTAAAGAAGTACAGCAGTGTTCCTCTGTGGCGAACGCAAAGGCATTATTACAAAATTATCTGCCAGATTTCGCTTTGTTAGATGTAAGTCTTCGGGATGAACAAAGTTTTGAAATTGCAGAGATTCTTCAAAAGCGATCAGTGCCATTTTGTTTTGCTACCGGTTATGGTTCAAACTATTCATCACCGAAAAAATTCAATTCGGTAAAAGTTCTGACCAAACCAATTGAACTAGAGCTTTTACGTACAACCATGAATAAAGCATACCTAAAATGAATACCGTTAAACGTGTTCTCATCATGGAAGATAACCACGATCTTGCAGTTGAATGGCAGCAAGCGTTCGAATTAAATAACTGCGAAGTTATTCTTAGTAATAATGGTGGCGAAGCGGCAGAATTTCTTAAATCAGAGAAATTTGATCTGGTTATTACTGACCTATTTGTGAAAGACGGTAAAGGCGGACTGTATTTACTTTCGCAATTAATAAAATTAAGGGATGAGGCGCCACCAGTTATCACAGTTACAGGTATGCATGTGAATCTAAACTATGAACAAGACAATCTTTTTCTTGAACAGGCCAAAAAGCTGGGCTCTTCAGTTCAAATATCAAAACCAGTGCCTGCATTGGAATTGGTCATGATTGCACATAGCTTATGGCAGTAGCCATTTTCACTATAACCCACGCTCAATAAAAGATTGTTTTATAAATCAGATAGGTTTTTACGCTTTCGTTGTTCCAGTGTCAGTGAAACAGTTCGATAAAACACTATTGAGAATAAACTTGGCGATTCAATTTTATCTGTCATACCGGCTTTACTATCATCAACCATAATTAGAATACCTCTCGTTGGTTATGCAGTTAATTGCGCTGCGCACTGTGGCCGGCCAAATACAGGCCGGTTGTTGTTTTTAGCTAAGCTACATTGGGTAGCTTTGCAAAATCTAACCAATAGTCACAAAACTGCTTCGCCACATCTTCCATTCCCTGCTTGCTAACGGACTTACATATGTATGTATTGGCTCCACATTGATAGGCCTTGTTTACATCGTGATTTGCAGATGACGTGGTAAGTATGGAAACCGGAAGATAGGCGAATTCACTATCGCGTAGCTGTCTTAGCACTGCGTACCCGTTTTCCCTGGGCATATTGATATCTAATAGAATGACAGTGGGTAGGAAGAATTCGTCATTGTTCTCAAACTCTCCACGGCGCAATAGGTAATCGAACATATCAGTTCCACTGTGCACGCTGTTGAAAATCAAATCACTGCTGTAATTGAGAAAGGCTCGGCGTGTCAAATAAATATCTTCTTCATCATCATCCACCATTAATAGTACTGGTTTTTTTCGTGCTTGAGGCATCTTTTTGTTTTTTATGAAATTCGATATTGAAAACACTACCAACGTCTACTTCACTGGTTGCTGTGAGTTTCCAACCGTGCTTATCGCAAACCGTGCTGCAAATCGCTAGACCGATTCCATTCCCTTTGTAATCTTTGTTTCTGTGTAAACGATTAAATGGTTCGAATATCTTTCTTGCGAATTCCATCTCAAACCCAATACCGTTATCGGCTATGCTAACCCCCTCCTTTAGTTGAGAATCTGTTGCCGCCACGACAATTATTGGTGATCTCTCAGTTGATCGGTATTTGATGCAATTACCAATGAGGTTGACGAATAGTTGTCTTAACATGCTCTTATCTCCCTGTACCGTTGGTAAATCCCCCACATCGATAACGGCCTTGGTTTCGGTTACCGGCATTTCCAATCCATCAACAACTTCTTTTACCAACGTGTTTAGTGAAACAGTTTCAATTTCTGGTTGATCTTGTGTCGCACCAGAGAATTTGAGTAGGTCATGAATCAGCGTACTCATTCGATCTGATGCGTCGACTATGACGTTAAGATGGTAGTTGGTATCTGTATCTAACTGATCTTTAAGATCTTCTTCCAAAAAAGAACTGAATTGCTGTATTTTGCGAAGTGGTTCCTGTAAATCATGAGATGCTATAAAAGCGAACTGATTCAGATTTTCGTTGGCTGTCGCTAACCGCCGATTTTGTTCTTCCAGATTTCTCGACACTTTGTTTCGCTCTGACACGTCTGACAAGACAACCATTCGTATACCTTGTAAGGAGCCAACAGTTTTAATGCTGCAATTCAGCTCAACTTCCAGGGTTGAACCGTCGTCAAGCATAAAGGTTATCGGATGATGATCTGCACTACCTGTTGACAAAGCCATTTTTAGACCATCCTGATCATCAACATTGAACGTGTCGTGACAGTTTTTACCCAATAACTTCTCTGGTTCGAAGCCTAATTTAACGCACAGACGATCACTTGCTGAAACTATGAGCCCATCGGTATCACTGAAGAACATCATGGATGGAACAGATCTGAACAAGCTCTGGTAATAGTCGTTCTGGTTGGACATGAAATCGATCTGCTGTTCATTGCCCAGCAGAAATCCAATCCAACCAGCAATAACCATAGCGTAGTTTTCGTCCTGTTTACTGTATGGTTCACCACGCGCCTTCTGCGATGAAAAACTGACCGTTCCATACGAGCCATGGGCAGTTTGAATTGATGCACCCACAAAACTCTCTATCCCAGTTATTTTATGGCAGGGTAGCCTGTTAAATTTACTATTGGACACATCGTCTAAAACCATTGACGAGCTTTTCTCAACGAATTGACCGCAAAACGTATCGTTCAACGCCATAGTGGAACCTGGCTTTAGTTGAATCGACTTGTTTGATCGCGCAAATCTAATCTCGTACTTGTCGCCTACGATCATACTAACGAGCGCCGTATCAAGATAGAAGTAATCAAGCCCCACGTCCAGTAATCGCTCGATTTTCCGTTCGGAATCAAGATATTCATCTGAAAAAACGGCTACCAGCTTGTCTAGCGCTATTCGGTAATGATGTTCTTCTGTAACATCGTGACCATTGGCTTGGAACTCATCAATTGTTATTCCATCTTTTGACACTGATCTTGTAAACACCCTGGAATATCGAATTCGTCCGTCAGTGTCCAAGCCTGTATAAACCTCGGCCTTCGCTTCATTTGGCTCAAATTTATCGTGGAGATCTTTAAATTCAATGCGCGCTGCAGCATCAGGTATTTCATTCATTGACTTGCCGATTAGACTATCAACGCTGACCTTCCATCTTCTGGCATAAGCTTCGTTGCAGTACAGTATTTTATTTGTACGTGCATCCCATCGAACAAAGAAACTGCCGGTGTTTTCGATCAGATCTTTGTATTGAACATTCAGCTCAGCAAGTTTGCCGCGCACCTGTTCTAAATCGGTAATATCTATGACGGTAATCAGAACCCCGCTTGGCTCTTCTACTTCAGATCGGTAAGGCATGATTCTAAGCAGATAATACTGATCATCAACAGCGACTTGAGTCTCATAAGATTGTCGAAATTGATTGGAATTTTCAATCAAACTTGGAATATCCTGCTCGTCAGAGCGTATAGTAATGTGTTCAATTGGTCGGCCAACGTCTTGTGGCAATATGTTGAAAACACTGCGCGCATTGTTGGTATAGCGTTGCAATCGAAGTTTTTCATCCAGATGAATGGTGCCGATTTTTGACGATTGCAGTAAAACATCAATATCGGTCTCGCGTTCAACCAGCTCTTCGTTCTTGCGCTGGTATTCCGCACTGACAGTGTAGAGCTCCTCGTTTACAGAATGCAGTTCTTCGTTAGTGCTTTGAAGCTCTTCGTTTGTTGACATGAGCTCCTCATTGGTGCTTTGAAGCTCCTCATTACTGGTTTCCAACTCTTCTATTGTGGACTGTAGACTCTCTTCCGAGGTTTGTAGATTGTGTTCAAGCAATGATATGCGTTGTTGCAGCACCTGGGAAGAATCAATCTCGGCAAATTCTGCATCGGTTACCTCTATCTTTGCTCCATCTTTGTTTTCAAGCGTTCTGACTTGTTCGATTGAAAGCAACTGAAATCGGAGTGTTTCACCCGGCAACTCCATCGGCACCAGTGAGACTTCATACGTGGTTGCCGTAACATCATCTTCTCTAACATAAGAAGCGCGTCTAAACCCCGAGAAATCTTTTAGTCTGCTGTGATCCAATGCTGTTGTAATGATGACTTTGAGTTCAGGACGGATAAGGTCGACAATACGTTTGCTGAACGAACCGGATTGCATTGGTATCATTTCCCCGGCATTTCCGAATATGTGTACAACAACGCCATCTTCAGTCAGTAAAAATCCAGGGGGTGCATACTGTGAAACGATGGTTTCAAGCGCCGCACGATGGGCACGCTTGAATGGAATGGTGTCATCGGAATACCCATTCTGGCTTTTCATAGTTGAATGAGTGTTCGTTGCACCTAGCGCTGCACCGTAGACAATGTCATTTCGTTGGAAAATGGATCCAGGCTCCAGCAACTTAACATCGCGGCGTTTTTTATAAATACGCCATTTTTCGCTGACGGTTTCAAACTCGTGCGCAATCGCACCAATGTGTTCGCTGGGTCCGAGAAATAAAAATCCATACTTGCGCAGTGAGAAGTGTAATAAATTCATCACCCGCTCTTGCGCTTTTTCTTTCAAATAGATCAACAAATTGCGGCAGCTAATCAAATCAATACGAGTGAATGGGGGGTCGCGCGTCACATCATGTGTACTAAAAAAAACCATGTTGCGCAGATTGGGTTTAATCTGCACCTGACCATCAGCGCAATCAAAATACCGATCAATTAACTCTTTGGGCAAATTTCTTAGCGCTGACTCCTCGTAAATACCTGAACTGGCCTGATTCATCGAGCGAATATGAATATCTGTTGCCATTATTTTCAGATGCAAAATAATGCCCTGAATGCGCGCCTGCTCTTGCAACAAGATCGCTATAGAGTAGGCTTCTTCACCGCTTGCGCAACCTGGCACCCAAACTCGTAAACTGTCCCCGTCGTTAAGATTTTTGGTCAGAGTTTCAATGACTTCTTTCTGTAGTAACTCAAACGCTGGCTTATTGCGAAAAAATTCCGTTACTTCAATTAGTAAGTCGGCATAAAGCTCCTGTAATTCGTTCACATCGGTGCTGAGTATGTCTCGATAGTCACTAATTTCAGTCAAACCACATATTTGAGCACGTCTTTCTATACGACGATAAATAGTGGCTTCTTTATACTGCAGGAAATCCGTTCCGTGACTGTGTTTGAGCATTGAAAACACATCAGACAGGGGATCATCAACAACGGGCACGCGCTCACTGGTATCAAGATCAGTTAGAGACTCGTCCCTCAACAAACGTTCCACCGATTGTGCAAGCACATCAGGTGCGGCCACGAGTGTGGAAAATCCTTCTGCCAACACTGAACGTGGCATACCATCAAATCTTGTTGTTACCGGGTCCTGGACTAATACCTTGCCGTTAGCCATTTTGATGAATTGGCTACCTCGGGTCCCATCAGAACCTGTACCTGAGAGCACCAATCCAATCGCGTCGGGGCCTCGATCTTGTGCCAAGGATTCAAAAAAAATGTCAATGGGTAAATAGACAGTTTCTACGTCTTTTATGCTTTCTACCAGCAGTCTATTGCCAGATATTGTCATTACTGATCGAGGTGGATTTAAATAGATCGAATCGGGTTTAATCTCCATACCATCGGTTATTCGATAAATAGGCATGGATGAGTGCCGCGCCAGCAGTTCATCCATAAGGCTGCGAAAATCAGGTGACAGATGCTGAATAATCACGAAGGCGCAGCCGGTATCCGTTGGCATTGCATCAAAAAATTGCTCGATGGGTTCCAGACCACCAGCAGAGGCACCAATAGCAGCAACGGGTAAGACACTGCGACGCCTTTTAGATGTCGTGTCTTGTGTTGGTATAAATTCACCGGGATTCGTTTTCCGATCACCTGATGATGCGCGTGTATCAGAGTGACTACTTTCACCATCATCCCCGTCAGGCTCAGCGGGCCGCGGTACCGCAGAGGCGACTTCGACTGACTCTAATTCGGCTGTCTCAGCCACCGCCATGTTGGCTTTCGCTGACTTTCGTGATTTGTTTTTAGCCCGCTTTCGAATTTTTGCCATGATGTCTATGCCACGATTAGTCTGATCAGTTTGCAATAATGAGTTTGCACTCATGTGCCGCCAGGGTTTTAAAAATACTTACTGTCTACTTGATCAATAGACCTGTAAGTATTAGTGCAGCTGCAGCTATTCATATACCTCTCTATGAAATTATGCTTTGCTCGCGAATAACATCCTTCATTAACGCTCAAGTATAGTCCGTGGTTCCCTATAATTGAATCTGATGAAACACTGCAATTGCGAAAACAAATAGACAGATTGACAGATCATGCTTCGGTAGATCGATCAATCTGCATTTTAATTCCCTAATTGAGTATTTTTCAGAAATACTGAACCGTTTTCAATGTAAGTTTATTTTTATGCATTAGGTTTCTAAATAGGTTGTTTTTTTATGCAGTTTTTTCTAAGCAGTTTTTCTACACAGCAGGAATTCCATGCAAGTTGAAGTTGCTCACAGTCGCTAACAGTTGGTGACATTTCAAATCAAGGTCAGTACTAATTGCTAGAAATTAATAGTGTCTTGGCACAAACGTGCATAATCAGTGATTAATGCTTGCTTGACTATGAAATTGCAAATTCAGGTGTTTAAAAGCTATTTAAAACAGGCTTTTAGCTCAATCCACTTTGCCTTGGCAGGCCAAAAACAATGTCTAATACTGTTACAAAGTGATGTCAAATTGTAAACACCGATACTTTCTCCAGTACAAGCTTAAAGATTTTGGCGAAAAACCCGTTTACTAAGTCAACGCAGAGACGTTACATGCACAACGATTTATTTGAAAATAAGATGACCTTTTAAAAAGGCGTTAGGAGTAAAATCATGAGAACATATCAAAACCCTTTCACAGAACAACTCATCGTTCCAATCGACCCAACGGATTCGGATGCAGGTAGTGGTGTTAATGCAACACAAGTAGCAATTCACTTTCCAACAAAAATTAATCGCGGAGTTTTTGTTAATTTGCCGAGAGAACCAGAATTCACTTATTCTTATTAGGAGTAAGTGCATTACGCACTACTATTTGAATAAAATCTATTTTGGAGAAAAGTGAATGAACAATAAATCTAATATCAGCCAGATCGACTACTACGAGCAAGAACTTGACGACATGATTGCCGAAGCGATTGAAAAATTTGCACAATGCAATATACGGTTTAGAACACCGAATCGAAATCTTCGAAACGCTTATCCTATGAAATTGCCTAAAACTGAACGAGAGTGTGTCTGAGCGCTGTTATCCAAACAACAGAATGAGCCTAGACGCACAATAACTCTGTTATCGTATTAAGTACTAACTACTTCATTCTCTATTCGTGCTGAAAGAAATGAGCTGTCGCTGCAATATGCAGCCCTTCGTGGCTGCATATTGTTAGTGATCAGATGACCAAGGGCAAAAATATCTACCGAGTTTCCGGTCTCCAAAACAACGATGCCAAACCCTGGCTCTCGGCGTTCACCGACTCCCTTCCCGATGCTGACCTCGCGCAGGTGTACCCGGTGGTGACATCATGACCTGAGAGTCTTGCATGCACGCGTCTATAAACCCCTGGGTTTTCATACTGCTTTCCAATCGCCAATTGAGAATTTCATCAATAAGCCGATCACGCGTGGCAGCATACTCAGGCTTGTCCCACAGATTGTCTTGCTCATCTGGATCGCTGTTGAGATCAAACAACAACCCTGTTTGTGCATCGACAAAATGAATAAGCTTTACATTACCTTCCAAAACCATGGTCATAAACCGGGTACCAGTCAGTAGTGCATCGTTTGAGTGTTCAGCAAAAACCCGTTTACGCCCTTGCGTCAGTTCACCGTTAATGTATGGCATTAGTGAGTTCGCTTCCATCCAATCTGGTACCACAACTCCAGCAGCTTCGAGAATGGTTGGCCCAAAATCAAACAATGCCACGTTATCACTGACCTGCCGTCCTTCGGGTATACGCCCTGGCCCGAACACCAGCGCCGGAACATGCACAGTAGATTGATACATGTTCCACTTTTGTGAATGCCCGTGATCACCCAAGGCATCGCCATGATCTGACGTGAAGATGATTATCGTGTCATCCAGTGCATCACGTTGTTCCAACGCATTGATAATCTCGCCTACCTGGGTATCGATCATCGAAACGTTCGCATAGTAATGTGCACGCTGTCGCTGTGATTGTTCTGCGCTGGGTTCGGCCAGATGCACAACCCCATCGGCATCTTCTCCTAAGTGAAATTCCTGTAGCTCTTGCATGGCCTTGGGTTGAACTTGCGTATCCGGTGGGATTGGTTCGGGCAGTTTTCTACCTTTATACATATCCAGATATTCCTGGGTAGGATCGTAAGGTGGATGCGGCCCAGGCAAACCCACTTGCAGGAAAAACGGTTCATCACCAGGATATCGGTCAAGCCACCAACGGGCCATCTGCCCGACAAACACATCCGGGTGCAAAATATCGTCGTGCTCCCAGACCCAGGCACCTAACTGATCACCATAGTCGCTGCGTCTTCGTTGTGTCACACGCGATGGTTTTTCAAGCCCACGCAGAAA
>CAYTJF010000106.1:0-18412 GCA_964437945.1 uncultured Granulosicoccaceae bacterium | reverse complement strand
TAGCAGCATCTAAGGCGCTGTACTCCTATTTCCTGGATTTCATCTAGAGTGACTAGGCTCAATCCAGTAAATACCGCGTGCAGCACCTTATATACTGCTCTAAAAGCTTCTGGACTCGAAAATTTATGCAACACCAGGGTTTATTAATTCAGTCAAGATTGGTTTGAGTTTATTATCCGTACACTTTTTTGGCTCGCTTTGGTGAAACGAGACCGTTTTTAATATCTCTTTGAACCGCTTTCCGGTCGCGCCTGGATGGTTTACCGTAGCCTGCACCTGAAGAGGTTACAACTCGCACTACATCGTCGGTCGTTAAGCTCAAGCCGGAAACAAACGAGTACTGTTCGCTCGTGCCATCGGCCTTGGTAACAAGAACATAGTTGCCTGAGCCTTCTTCACCATTCTTAAGTGACCATGGTTTAACTTTGGACCGTGTAAAGCCGGCAGTAAGAAATCCATTCTCGGTTCGAATGCGGTAATCCAGTATAAGCCCGCGACCGCCGTTGTATTGACCTTCACCACCTGGGGCTGTATTGAGCTCCATTCGATCAACGAATAAGCCGTTACGGGCTTCAGAAATTTCTGCCGGGGTGTTGTAGGTTTCACCGTGAAAACTTGAGAAAATACACGGGTTCCCGTCGTTGCCCTCCCACGCACCCCAGCCACCAAGTTGCGGTTCGATTATTGTGTATTGTCGACCCGTGTCCGGATGGATTCCGCCAATAAACGTTCCACAAATCGAACTAAAACTTCCTGCTGGTAGGCGTGCAGGTATGTGTGGAGCAAGGCAACGCCAGATTAAATCATTAACTCGCACTTCAGTTTCAAAGTAAAAACCTATCGCGGCTGGCTCACGAGCATGGAACACCGTTCCTTCTTTTGTAAGCACCTTCATCGGACGAAACGAACCATCATTTGCTGGCGAGCCGGGATTAATGAGTGACTTGAACACCATTTGAGCGCAAATAATGGTGCCGTCTCTTGAGGTATTGGTTGGTCCGGAATCTTCATCGGGGTTGTCGGTTAAATCAACAAGAAACTCTTTACTTGAAATGGTTATCTTGACGTTGAAAACGCGCCCATCATCCTGTGGTTCTGACAATTCGTAGGTGCCTGTGGGGAGATTCTTCAGTTCGGCAATGGCCGATTTTTCCCCAAAGTCCATGAAACTTTCTACGGCAGCTTGATAGGTTCGTACGCCATATTTGACCGCCAGCTCTTCAAGGCGTCTTGCACCGATACGAACCGACGCAATGGCAGCCCAGACATCCCCAACTAAAAAATCAGGCATGCGGCTATTACAGGTAATGATATCCATAACCGATTGATCAGTATCGCCAGCGCGTATGAGTTTAACGGCTGGCAGTCGCAAACCTTCCTGGAATATTTCTGTAGCTTCACCTGACAGAGACCCTGGTGCCATGCCACCTACATCTGAGTTGTGAGCAATATTGGCGGTCCAGCCAATAAGCTGTTCATTAGCAAATACCGGCATAGCCAATACCAGGTCGTTCAGGTGAGTTACACCACCATGCCACGGGTCGTTTGTGATAAATACATCGCCAGCGACAATGTCTTCTTCGAACTTTTCCACTATAAACTGCACGCTCTTATCCAATACGCCGACAAACGCAGGTATTCCTGCACCGGAGGAGGCGAGGCGGCCTTGTGCGTCTGTAATGCCAGTGCCCATATCCAATACCTCGTAGATAATGGATGACATGGCCGTTTTACGCATGGCAGCAAACATCTCATCAGCCGCTGCCTGGATGGAATTTTGTATAATCTCCAGTGTTATTGCATCGTTGCTCATGCGTGACGCTCCAATAAAATATGTATGTTGCGGTAGGCATCCATGCTGACTTTGTTCTCAGGGTGTATTACAACGGTTGTTCCGGAATCTTCAATAATTGCCGGACCGTCAAACGTCATACCCGGCATAAGCTTATCGCCATCATAGATAGTGGCGATCTGCTTGCCTTCTAATGCATAGTCTACGTCGCGTGTTGTTTTTACCGCTGGTGTAGCGTCATTGTCACCGATTGCGGAAGGTTTCATTTCCAGTTTGCCAACTTCGGCTCTGGCTACTAAATGAATGCCCACCATCTCGACGGGAGCCTCTAGACGATAGGTGTACTCGCGTTCGTATGCGACTCTGAAATTCTCTGCGATATCGTTGAGACTGTCATCAGTGATGTGTCCATCCAGTAACACCTCAGTGGTGTGTTCCTGGTTTTGATACCTGAATTTTCCGTAGCGCAAGAAGCTGACCTTATTTGTCTTCACTCCTTCGTCTTTAAAAGTGTTCAGTGCATTGTTCTCTGTCTCTTTAAATAGCGAATCAATGGTATCTGCCGAACCTTTCGTTAAATCGGCAAGTTGGGTAACAAAATAATCGCGTCTTAAATCAGACATCATCATACCCCAAGCAGAAAACACCGATGCAGCGGTTGGAATAACTACTTTTTTCACTTGCAGCTCTTGTCCTAGCGCTACCGCGTGCATAGGGCCGCCACCGCCGAATGCTAATAATGTAAAATCACGCGTGTCATGGCCTCGATTAAGTGACACAAGTTTTAATGCATTTACCATATTGTTGTTAGCAATTCTGATGATGCCTTGCGCAGCCTCATCAACAGTTACATCTAGTTTTTTACCAACAACGCTCAGGGCTTTTTCCACAGCGCTTAAGTCTGCTGTGGCATCGCCACCGCAAAAATATTCTCGATTGATTCGATTGAGCCATAAATTTGCATCGGTGGTTGTGGCATCGGTACCGCCTTTACCGTATGCAGCTGGTCCCGGTAAGGCACCAGCTGAGTGTGGCCCTACATGCAGTTTTCCATAGTCATCCACCCATGCAATGGAACCCCCGCCATTACCAATTTCCACTAAATCCACAACCGGTACCATTATGGGGTAGCCGGCAGATTGCCGTGTTCGCTCTATCCAGTAGTCGGTCATGATGCGAACTTCGCTATTTTCAATCAATGAACACTTGGCGGTGGTGCCACCGATATCAAGTGCAAGAATATTGGGCTCGTCAATCAATTTACCTAACTCGGCTGCTCCCCAAAACCCCGACGCGGGACCACTTTCAACCATGGTAATAGGTACTTTTGATGTTGAATGGAGACTGTCCACACCGCAGTTTGATTGCATAATGTAAGGTGTATTAACCAATCCCTGAGATGTTAATCCATCATTTAATTTATTCAGATAAGTTGCTGCTACCGGTTGTACATAAGCAGATAGAACCGCCGTACTGCTGCGTTCATACTCTCGCCATTCGCGAGTTATCTGGTGGGACGCGACTACCGATACTTCAGGCCACAGTTTATTCACTGCTGCCAATACCGCTTTTTCATGAGATGTATTAGCGTAAGAGTGTAATAGCGATATTGCGATAGCCTGGACACCTTCTTTTTTGAACAGTGAAATTATTTCAGCCATACCAGACAAATCAAGCGGTGCTCGTTCCTCACCTTTGTATGTCATGCGTCCAGGCACTTCAGTGCGCAAATAACGAGGTACAAATGGTTGAGGCTTCTCATAGTGCAAATTGAAAAAGTCAGGTCGATTACCACGAGCGATTTCTAGGGTATCTCGAAATCCTTTGGTTGTTATTAAGCCTACAGTGACACCTTTGCGTTCTGTTAGCGCATTAATGACCACGGTAGTTCCATGGACCATGAATTCAACATCGGCAGCGGCTATACCGCCCTTGGAAAGTACGTTGAGCACACCAGTTTCAAAATCTGGTGGTGTGGTATCGGTTTTTGCCGTGGTGATTTTCATGCCATCAGCACGGCTTTCTATCGCAACCAGATCGGTAAAGGTGCCACCAACGTCGGTTGCTACTCGTTGACCTGAATTATTCATTTTTTAGCCCTATTATTGATGAAAGCATTCAGCAGAAATGCCATTGCTCCAGGTTGTTTGAGGGTTTCAGCAGCGGCAATTCGTTCTGCGGTGTAATGTCCTACTTCGTGCAGGCAATTTAATGTACCTATGACCATGTCATTAACCACAATAGGCACATTCAGACAACTTTCGCATCCCAATGATGCGATTAGTTCATAATCGGGGAATACCTGAGCAATTTCGTCAATCGTGTTGGCAACGAATATTTCGTGTCGATCCTGAACCTGCTTCGTCCATTCATTTTGCTGTATCGGTTTTTCACCACTAACAGGATAAGCATCTGGTTGGTTAGAGTAATTACGTCTGGCAACACCTTTTTTTCGATCTATTTCCATGAGCGTGAAAAGTTTAATACCAACGGTTTTATCGACTATTTGTTCTAGCGCATCAAACGTGGGTTGGGGTTGATTACGTTTCTCTAACGAAGATATAAAAGATTGGGAAAAGTCTGTCATAAATCCTCCGCAAGCTTGTTGCGTAATACCATTTCATCGTCATCTACAACGGGTACCGATCCGATTAACTGGCGTGTATAGTTTGATTGGGGCTTGGAAAAAATATTCTCGGTGGTATTTAGCTCAACTAATTTCCCAGATTTAAACACCGCAACTCGATCGGCTACGTTTCGCACTACAGCCAGATCGTGTGTTATAAATAGGTAAGTTAGCTCGCGCTCTTTGCGTAACGTATTCATTAATCGCAGTATGCGTGCCTGTACAAGTACATCTAATGCTGAAGTAGGCTCATCCAAAACCAGTAAACGAGGGTTGCAGGCGAGTGCGCGGGCGATACTGACTCGTTGTCGTTGTCCACCAGAAAGTGTCGCTGGCATACGTCTACGCAGTTCAGGGTCAAGACCGACAGCTTCTAATGCAGCTTCTACTGCATTCCAGCGATTCGACTTTACACCTATTTGGTAAGTGTCCAATCCGAGCCGGATGGATGCACCAATGGTGCGCTTCGGGTTCAATGATGACAATGGATTCTGTTGTACTAACTGAATTGATTGCCTGTGCGCTGTTTTACGTTTCTCTGGCAAGGGTTGTCCATCAAAACGTATTTGGCCACCACTGCGTTCAAGCACACCTAGAATCATGTGCGCCAGTGTGGTTTTGCCGGAGCCGCTTTCACCAACGATAGCAAGGCATTCACGCTGGTGCACATTGAAAGATACATTATTTACCGCGTGTACAGGACCTGTGGGTGTGCGAAAGGTTTTAGACAATGCATCAATAGAAAGCAGAGTCATTTGTTTGATCCATGACTAATGTGAGGGGCAAGAAAGTCATCGCTCTCGTCAGGTACTTGTTTTAATGCAATTCCAGTTATGCGTGGAACTGCTGCCATGAGCGCGCGCGTATACGCATGCTGTGGATTGGCAAACAGCGAAGCTGTTGGACCATCCTCAACAATGTTGCCTTGATAGATTACATAGACTCGATCAGCAAACTCGCGAACTACCCCTAAGTTATGTGATATGAACAGCACAGCGGTATTGTGATTAGTTACCATCTTATGCATTAGTTTGAGCGTCTGACTTTGTACCGAAACGTCTAATGCTGTACCCGGTTCATCAGCCAGCAGTAAGCTTGGTTGGTTAGCAAGAGCCATGGCTATCATTACTCGCTGGTTCATGCCACCTGACATCTGAAACGGGTATGAGCTTAGTACGCGAGCAGGGTCAGTTATAGCTACCTCGGTCAACAACTCGATGCATCGTTCTGTGCAAGTAACCTGATTCAGGCTTATATCGCGTCTTTTAAGCACTTCGGCAAATTGATGGCCTATGGTAAAAACCGGGTTTAACGACGATGACGGGTCCTGAAAAATCATTGACATAGCCGTACCGCGCAAAGCAGCGCGTTCTTTGCGAGGCAGTGTATTGATGTCCTGTCCATTGAATAAGACCGACCCGCCAACGTTTGCGGTGCGCGTTTCTTGCAGTAAACCTAATATAATTCTTGCTGTGACCGACTTGCCTGATCCACTCTCGCCAACCAAGGCTACTTTTTCCCCGGCTTCAATACGAAGATCGATGCCGTGCAATACATCAATCCGTCGCCCTAAGGATTTAAACGAGAGTGTCAGGTCGCTTATGTTTAACACTGAACTCATTCGTCCACTCCAAACACGTCACGCAAGCCGTCACCGAGTAAGTTAAAACCAAAAACAGCAACCAGTATGGCAAGACCTGGAAACACGGTTAACCACCAGCTGTCGGGTAGGTACCGAGCCCCTTCGGCAACCATGGAACCAAGGTCTGGTGTGGGTGGCTGTACGCCTAATCCGAGAAACGACAATGATGAGGCGATGATAATAACGAACCCCATATCCAGCGTCATCTTGGTGATAATGGCAGGCAAACAATTCGGCAGTATTTCTTGAAATGCAATGTGCGATGTATTGGCTCCAATGACTTCTGCTGCAAGAACATAGCCTTCTTCTCGTTCGGAACGAGCAACGGAATAAACCAGGCGTGCATACCAGGGCCACCACATAACCGTGACCGCAAGCATTGCATTGCTGAGGGTGGGTTCAAGGACGCCCATCATGGCGATGGCCAGGACCAATGGTGGTATCGATAGGAAGACATCCACAATTCTCATCAGTATTGTAGCCGGCCAACCACCCACATAACCTGCGAGCAAACCGACCACTGTTCCAATGGGTGTGGCAATTGCCAGCACAACAATGCCTAAAGTTAAGCTGATCTGATACGCGTACAGGATGCGGCTGAAAATATCTCGGCCAACAAGGTCTGTACCCATCCAGTTGCGCGTGCCAGGTGCATTGTTTGCATATGCAAAATCAACTACTGCGCCATTGTGAGTAGGGAATGGGGCTATCCATGGAGCCAAAACTGCGGCTAGAACGATAACTGCAACCAACAAAAGTCCAAACAGTGACAACGGGTTTGATGCCAGTATGCGCAACGCTCGGATCATGATGTTTCCCGAGTGGAGTATCGGATCCGGGGGTTTAAAAACGCTATTAACAAGTCGACAATAATGTTCACCACCAAGAACGTCAGTGCAATAATCAAAACGGTTCCCATTATGGCGTTGAGGTCCTTGCGCAGAATGACGGCTACGCCATAACGTGACAGTCCTGGCCATGCGAATACCGCTTCAACCAGGAATGCATTGCCGAGCATGGCCGCAAAGTCCAAACCAATGACGGTTAGCGATGGAATGAGGGACGGTTTGAACGCATAGCTACGTGCAATCCGATTCGGGAAAAATCCATATGCATGAGCCATCTCTATATACGGTTTGTTATAAGTCTCCACCATATTGGCACGGGTTAACCGTGCCGCTTGACCTATACCTGAAAGTGATAAAGCGATAGCTGGTAGGATGAGGTGATGAACTGCGCTTCCAAACGCGACAAAATTACCTGCTAACAAAGTGTCTATGGTGAGAAAGCCGGTAACGCGCTGCACCTCATGTATATCTGCAATTCGACCAGCAATAGGGAACAATGGTAAATAGAATGAGAATAACAACATAAGAATGACGGCCCACACAAAACCGGGTGCAGAAACGGTGAGTAGCGCTAATATACGAACCACATGATCAGGCCATCGGTCCCTGTAACGAGCAGCAATAATACCCAGAGGTAATCCGACTGACACCATAATGAAGCCTGCAAGAAAGACCAGCTCGAGTGTGGCCGGTAAAAACTGGACAATATCGGTTGTGACTGGTCTGTTTGTGTAGAGAGATGTACCAAGATCGCCGCGACTGAGGTCTGAGAGAAACTGTCCGTACTGAACAGGAAGTGATTCATCCAGGTGCATTTCAGCTCGCAGCTTTTCAATCTGTTCGGCTTTGGCATTAGGGCCAAGCGCAATTCGCGCTGGATCGCCCGGTATCACACGTGCAATAGCGAATATCAGCATGGATACGCCGATCAATACGATAAACGAGATTACCAGCCGTCGAAAAAGCAGGCCAATCACGGAAGCCACAAATAGGTTCTCAGGATAAATTAGGATAAAGTGGGTGCCGGACTACAGCAATCCGACACCCGCAGTTAATTTTCCTTTACTCGGTCATCTCCATCAGGCGAAAACTAAAGCCCATTCCGTCCAGTCCGAACGCCTGAGAAGCATCAGTCAGTGCGGGTACTTTCACACGATTGGAAGCGGCGAATACCGATTGGCGATCGAAGCCGTAAATAGTTGGTGCAATTTCCATTAGCCGGGCATTTAAGGCTTTGTAGGCTTCTTCGCGGGCAGCGTCATCGGCGGCCGAGCGCCCAGCCTCAAGATGTTCATCAACTTTGGCGTCGTTTAAGTACTCAGGTGATTGCCAGGTACCGGGTGTCGACGAGTGATACATGCCGTACAGCAGTGTGTCTGGATCTCCAGTGACGGCATTAACGAACAATTGGCTTATATGTGGCGTATTTTCCGGTGTAGACACTTGCTCAGCAAACAAAGCCCATGGCAACTTCTTTATTTCTGATTTTATGCCTAACTCGGTAAAGTTCGACTGCATTAATAATGCGAAGCGTTCTTCTAATGGCACTTCAGCTATCCAGCTGACTTCGATGTTCATGTCGTCGGCTTCGTACTGACACGCATCCAGATACTCTTTGGCTTTGTCCATGTCTCGTGCCATAACATCTTCAGCGGGATTGGCGCCGTACATACCCACCGGTATAGCACCACTGGCCGGGCTTCCTGCAGAAACGTTATCATCAATGGCGATCATCTGCACCGCCGTTCCGTAGTCGAAGGCATGACTTAAGGCAAGGCGACAATTCACGTCATCCAGCGGTGCTTTGGTAGTGTTCATTTTGAAATAGAATGCGCCGGTGCCACTTTCTGTGAGTAGTTGAGAACCGTCTTTGGCCAGTGCCTGTATGACTTCTGGTGGCAGCCATTGACTCGCGATATCGTGTTCGCCTTGCGAAATCAAGGTGCGTACGGTGGCCGCCTCAAGTCCGTATCGCAACCTGACAGTGTCCGGTGCGGCATCGGGTACGCCAAGAAAATAGCTGTCTGATTTTGTCATAACAGTTTCTTCTTGCGGATTATGAGATTTCACACCATAAGCGCCAGTACCAGCTGCATTTGCAGATAAAAATTCTTCGCCCCATTCTGATTCGGTATTGTCTTTAACATGCGCCATATCAACAATCGGTAAACGAACCAGCGACGCAACAAATGGTGCATAAGGTTGTGCGAGCGTGAACTGCACACTGGTATCACTTTTGACTTCGGCTTTGACATCTGTGAACAGATAAGAAAGACCAGCCCCCAGTGCTTGTATGCGTTCCAATGAGTAGACCACATCAGCTGCAGTCAAGCTGTTGCCTGATTGGAACTTGACGTCGTCGCGTAACTCGAAAGTGTAGGTAGCACCATCAGATTCCCAACTTGCAGCAAGGTGTGGAACATGTCCGGGTCCGCCTTGTTGAGGTAACACCAATGTATCGTATACGTTAAACATAAGAATGCTGTCGGCATAGTCAGACGCTTTGGCGGGATCCAGTTCGCCAACAGCGACTTCGTCAATGCGTAGCACGGTTTCGGCTGAAGCGGTTGCTGATAACAAGCTGACTGCGCATAAACCGGCTGCCAAAGTGATATTTCTGATCATGAGTTTTCTCTCCATTTGATATTTCAAGAGCTTCAGTTGAAGCGTAGTCGCTCGTATCTTACGTCAGCGCCAGTTAATGAATACGCTAATCGATCGATTTTATGGGTTGTTTGGCTTGTAGTTGGTGGTTGTTTTAGAAAACGGGTGATGTCGGTTTTCAATACTTTGGCAAGTGGTGCCAAAGAAGCGAGGGAGGATGCGGTAAAACCACGTTCATCCTGACTGATTGAGCCAACAGACAGTCCGGCGTTATCCGCCACGTACTGCATGGTCAGACCCATACCTTTACGTCTGGTACGTAGTGCATCTCCAAAATCATAGGATTTTGGATTATTAGACATACGACTTGTTTACCATAGCTAAAAAACTACGTTGATAGGCTGGGGTTGTCAACTACTCCTGATATTAATTCGTTTGTGACTCTATAATCCAAGTGAATTAGTCAGAAACGATCAAAGCGCCCGGTGATCTGGTTTTGTATCAAGTTAAGAGTAACTGACGACGTCGCAGTAAATGTTTCACCAGTTCAAATTGAAAGTGAACATTTTGTTAGCAGCAAAGACGATGCATTGACGTCAGGTAGGTTGCATCGGAAGCTCAGCGACTGTTTGAGCAGCTACACGATTTCGGTCAATTTCAATCATTAAACTGGCAAGCCTATGAAAACACCAGTCTAAAACCTTGATGCGTTGTAGTGGAATCGGGTGTGGACCCTGTACGTGCAGCAATTCGATAACGAAAGCAGTAACTGCTGTGGCAAAGGTATGAACCCCCCTTAAGTAATTTTGCTCCTTTATAGTGTTTCGCGTGTTGTTTTGATTCTTTTGATCGGCCTGATATTTTCAAGCGCCCGGATGTCCACTCCCATACATTGCCGCACATATTGTATAAACCGTAGCCGTTAGGCTCGAAGGACTGTGCAGGAGCTGTGGCTGCATAACCGTCGTTACAGGTATTGGTAACCGGAAATTTGCCTTGCCAGATATTGCACGGTTGATAGTTATTGTCGTTTGGTTCTTTTTCACCCCAAGGGAAGGGTACGTCACCCAATCCACCGCGCGCGGCATGCTCCCATTGCGCCTCGGTTGGCAAACTACCACCCGCCCATTGTGCGTAAGCTTTTGCGTCGTTCCAGGAAACATGCACTACAGGGTGATCTTCTTTTAATTCGTATTTGGTAGTTGGTCCTGCAATTTTATTCCAGCTTGCACCGATAACCTTACGCCACCATTGCGCGTTAACCGGGGCTTGTGTTTCTTCAAAGCCTTTTGGTAACTGGTCATAAAAAACGTAAGACCAACCAATGCGTTCGGCTTCGGTTTTATAGGCCGTGTCATTTACAAATTTTGCAAACATGGCATTGGTTACTGTGGTTCGCATCATGCTAAACGGTTCAATAACCAGTTCGCGAATGGGGCTTTCTTCATCAAGCGCAATTAGAGATCGATTGGTGCCGACCAGCGCTATACCACCGGGAATATCGGAGACGTCAAAAGGAGTTGAGCACCTGGTGCTTATTGATATCGGATGAGGTGATGCGCTGTTGTCATTGCTCTTGGGTACGCAACAAGGCTTACTGGTTTTAGTATTATTTGTCATGCGTTGTGTGTTCATGCCCAGTTAAAATCATCATTGATAACCAATGGCTTTCTAAGGTTTTACGAGTTTAGTAGCTGCATTTAACTGAACGCAAAGCCTTTGTACCTGTTGTCAATAACTGATTGACATTTTTACAGTAGGCAGGGAAGCCACCATGACAGCTACTTACACCTTAAGGCACATGTATCGCGTTCGGTAATAGTTCATTTTCGAGTATCACTTTGGCTTCGGCATGGGTTAGGAAGTCTGGCGGCGGGAAGTTTGCCGCCATATCCCAATCATCGCCAGTGGCTTTCATATGTTCGGTTATGCGGATGTCGAATTCATCCATTAACGATGCGTATTGTGGATCATCAACTAGATTGTGTTGTTCATCGTAGTCATCACGCTCATTGTAAAGCGTTACACGAGTATCCTTATGCCGAACGTATAACCAATCCTTTGTGCGAATACCGCGTTGTGCAAACGGAGCAAATTCTCCTGGGTTACCACCAGTTTGGGTGAATACCTGGTACATAATGGCATCGCGCGCCTTATCGGTCTTACCATCGAGTACTGGTAGATAACTTTCTCCATGCATTTCAGCAGGAGCAGTTGCACCACACAGGTCAAGCAGCGTTGGCATCATGTCTACCCCAACATCAACCATGGCGCTTGATTGCTGCGGTGCAAAGCGTGCCGAGTAGCGGATAATCAGTGGCACATGCATTGCTGCACGCTGCGCCTGACATTTGATGCCACAAAACGAACCATGCTGACCAAACATGTCACCGTGATCACTTAGAAATACGACCATGGTGTTATCACTAATACCAAGCCTGTCCAACGTATTTAGAATGCGACCAAGGTTCCAGTCAATGTTGTGGATCATACCGTAGTATTCAGCAATAAATTCTCTTATTTCGGCTTCAGTTTCTGGCTCGCCTTTGGGTTTGGTTTCGTGCGCTGCATGGCTTTTGTGTCCAGAGCGTGGGTCGCCGGCACAAAGTACTTCGTTGCGGTGCTTTTGCACCTTGCGCTGTAACTCGGGGTCGGGCACGCCGGGTGGTAAGGGGACTTCATCGGAACGATAGATGGTGCGTAAATAGTCGGGCATGTCCATGGGAAAATGAGGTGGACCGAAGCTAACGTAACCCATAAATGGTTTTCCATCTTCTGCCTTGGCAGCGCTTTCAATAAAATCTATAAATTGGTCCGTTTGATAGTCGGGTTCGTAGCGTGCCGAGTGATACGCCTGACCGCTGTCATCGTAGTAAACCGATGATTGATACTCGTGACCACGATTAAAGCCGACGAAATGTTCAAACCCGAATCGTCTGTCTGGCGGTACAAAACCAGGTTTCGGGCCACCTTCCAAATGCCACTTACCCACATAACCAGTTCGATAACCTGCATGCTGCATGCACTGTGCTAAAAAGGTTTGATCGTCACGTAATGGGAAATGATTTTGCGTCATGCCGTGCCCCTGTGCGTATTTGCCCGTTAGCATGGATGCTCGGAACGGACAGCATATGGGGTAAGAGGTGTAGGCTTCGGTGAATTGAACGCCTTCACTGGCTAGCTTGTCTATATGCGGTGTTTTGATCACCGGGTTGCCTGCGCAGCCCATGGTGTCGTAACGCATTTGATCAGGGTAGATGATCAGAACATTGGGTTGCTGTGTCATGTGTTGCTATTCCTGATTTCACTACAAAGCTTTGTCACTAAGAGCCTTAGTTACCATAACCCTTTGTTACTACAACCCTTTGTTACAGCAACCCTTAGTTACTACAACCCTTTGTCACTACGACCGTTAAGCCAGTTTGTCACTGGGGCCCAGAGTATAGTTAATATTAAAGCTGCGTATATACTTAAGCCAATCGGCGAATTAAAAAATTCGGCCACGCTGCCATCGGCAATAGTTATCGATTGGCGTAAGGCGTTTTCAAGTATGGGGCCCAGCACAAATCCAATTGATAGCGGTGCTATCGAATACCCAAGTTTCCTCACAACATAACCTAAAATGCCGGCTCCGAGCATAACGACTACATTGAATAAGCTATTGGATACAGAATAGATGCCGACAAAACACAGCAACATAACAGTGGGCACAATAACGGCTGTTGGTACCATAATTAGCTTTGCAGCAAAACGTATCGCCAACAGGCCGATAAAAATCATTAGTATATTAATAAAAAACAAACCAATAAAGATGGCGTACATGACATCCGGTCGATCGGAAAACAGTGACGGGCCGGGGGCCAAGCCCTGAATCATTAACGCGCCCAATAGGACAGCGGCGGCCGGACTGCCGGGTACACCCAGGGTAAGTGTAGGTACCAAGGCGCCGCCAACGGTTGCGTTGTTGGCAGTTTCAGGCGCGACTATGCCCTCGGCAATGCCGGTACCAAATTTTTCTGGGTGTTTGGATCGCCTTTTGGCTTCTGAATAGGCGAAGAACGCACCAACGGCTGCGCCTTCACCAGGGATGATGCCGATAACAGTACCAATGAGCGAAGATCGTAACAAGACTTCTTTCATTTTACGTATTGCGTTTAAGCCTGGCAGCTTGACGGTTAAACTCGATTGACTGAATTCTATTTTTCTATGCGCACGCTCCGCGCCAATAAGTACTTCAGACATCGCAAACAATCCAACCAGAAACGGTACAAGTGGCAAGCCTTCATACAAATGGTATGTACCGAAGGTGTAACGCTCAGTGCCGTTGAGTTCGTCAAGGCCCCAGGTCGTAAGGAATAATCCCAAAGCGCCCATCAACAAACCTTTTGCCAGGCTCTTACCCGCAACGCGTACCACCACCACTAATCCAAATACACTTATGGCGAGGTATTCGCGCGGTCCAAATTTAGCAGCCAATTCGGCCAGTAATGGGGAAATTAATGCAAGACAAACGACACTGACCAAGCCGCCAATAATAGAACCCGTGAGTGACCATCCCAGTGCTTCACCTCCGCGACCGGCTTTATACATTCTATGCCCATCTTCAACGGTAGCTATGGCGGCACCAGTGCCCGGAATACCGACAGCAATAGCGGAGATTGAACCTCCATAGATGGCGGCTGAATAGATGCCTAGTAGCAAAACAAGTGATGGCACAGTATCCAGATGAAATGTAAACGGAAGAGCGAGTGCAATGGCGATAGGTGGGCCAAGCCCTGGCAATATGCCGATTATTAAACCTAGCACAATGCCACCAACCAGAAGCATGATACTGATCGGTTGAGCAAGCTGCGTTAAGGCAAGTAGCAAAGCATCCAGATTGGCGTACATACAGGCCTCTTATGTCAGTTGAACGCCAAGGAACCAGGTGAAGGCCACGTAGATCAAAGCACTTAGCACTAGTACGGTTATATATAAGGCGATCGACCGTATGCCCATGGCCAATAAACTCAGTGGTCCAAGCACTAAGCCCATGGGTACAAATCCGAATTGAGACCAAACAACGTAGCAGACTAGGGCTACGATCAGCATTAACAACCCGCGCCTTGCTTCACCACTATTGTCGTATACAGTGGCTTCAGCTTCATCACCGGCATGACCACGAAATAGATACTGGGCCGCTACAATGAACGCACAAAATGCGGAGAAGCCAAGCATGAGTTGTGGAAAAAACTTCGAAGGTAACCCTGATGTGGCCAGCAGACCGGCCGCTTTAAACCCTTGCGCCACCGCTGCGAAGTAGGCGCAAGCAACGATTAATATGATCGTGAATACGATGTTGGCTAATCGCTGTGTCAGCATGATTTTAAAAACGTGGTTTGGCTAAATGTGGTTGAGAATTATGGAAGTCACTGCTTGAAGGCAACTGCAATGAAGGCACTGCAATGAATGATGCAGTAACGAACGTTGCAGTGCCTTCGCAAGAGTGATAATTACTTGTGCAGTAATCCCAAGCCATCCAGGATAGGTGAGTAAAGATCGACACCTTCTTGTATTAATGCCTGTACACCTTCCGGTCCGTGGACCCAGTGGTAACCAACGCTCTTAGGCAATGTGGCCTTGAATTCATCAGTACCTGACCAGTTGAACAGGGTATATCCATCGGCCTCAGCTTCGAGCACACTCATCGTTGCTGGAATGTGCGCGCCACCGGGCTTGTTAACTACATTAACGGGTACACCAAGCTCTTTACTCAAGGCCTCGCCATTGAGTCGCTGCACAATGTCGGCATTACCGCCAGCGGCGAAGGACACAACGATAGTAATTGGTTTGTGCGGGTATTCAGCCTGTGCTGCGCCTGCGGCGAGCCCGAAAGTCGCCAAGGCGGCGATGGCCAAATGTTTTAGGTTTCTCATGAAAGTCCCCAAAGCTCACTTTTTCGTTTTGATTTAAATGGCAAAGTTCTAGATGTCTATAACTTTGCTGAATGCCTTATAGATTGTCAAGCTACACGGGTTGATCGACAGCAAATTCGATTTCGAGTGCAAGTTGATCACCCGGATAGTGCAGGTTGGCAGAATAAATTAGTGAACCTTTATCGTCGAAGAATTCCCGGAAAACGCGAAATACTGCTGAATTCACGTTCACGTTGAGCGCTTGCGCTAGTTCGAAGTCTGCGTAAGAGATAGTTACCTTTTGACGAGCGTTCGTCACGGCGACACCAATATCTTTAAGCACACTGACAACAATTTCATTAGAGAATCGTTCGGGTGCTTGTTCAAACAGTGTGTTATCAAGTCGAATATCGACACGACAAAATGGCTTGCCATCACGTGCGTGCAATCGGCGCATACATCGATAGGCAACTCCGTCTTCGGTTTCCTCAACAGCGGTATTGCCATCGTGAACTGACACTTCGAGTTGCGATACCATCGAATGCAATTGTGATAACTCTGCTTTCATATGTAGCGTGTGACGATCAAGCGTTTCGACTTCTTTTACAAACGTGCCACGCCCAGAATGACGCTCGATCAAGCCTTCTTCTTCCAATGTATTCATCGCCTGCACAACTGTCATACGGGCAACGCTGAGTTGCTCGCAGAGTTCTCGTAACGCAGGGACACGCGATCCGGGCGTTAAATCTCCCGAAAGGATTTGATGTCGAAGCATGGCCGCAACCTCTGCGTGCAGCGGAACGGCCTGGCGCTTCATTGATTGAAGATTCATGTGTACAATCCTTTCAGACGCACTCGCAAGGTACAATGGTCTAGATCTATGGATATATTGTCTACTGAATTGCCGTCAGTGGCAAGCGTGCGTTTAGCAGAAAAAGGTAGGAGTGGAAAGATTAATACACATTCAAAACAGCATAACCTTGAAAAATTCGTGAACATCGCCACGAAACTTCGGCTGCATGTGGTCAATATGATTGCACCATCAGGGCAGGGTTATGTGCAACAGGGCCTGGGCGCCGCCGATATTTTTACAGCGCTGTATTTTGGCGAAGCCAATATGGACCCAGCCAATCCAACCTGGGCCGATCGTGATCGTATTTTTCTAACCACGGCTCATAATACAGCGATCTTTTATGCAACGCTTGCTGAACGAGGCTTTTTCGACACTGATTTATTGTCTACGTATGTGCGCGACGGGTCTGCATTGGAAATAAATTCCAGTGAGCGTATGGGGCCGTTTATCGAAGCCACTTGTGGCTCTCTGGGTCAGGGTTTGTCTGTGGCAGTAGGTTGTGCGATGGCAGCTAAACGACAAGGTCGACCATCACGCTTTTACGTCATCCTGGGTGATGGCGAAATGCAGGAAGGGCAAATTTGGGAAGCCGCTATGCTAGCCGGTGCGAAGGGGCTAGACAATCTTTGCCTGATTGTGGACTACAACTTTGTTCAATCTGAAGGTCCTATGGATTTGGTTATGTCGATTGAACCACTTAACGATAAAATGCAAAGCTTTGGTTTTAACGTAACGGAGGTGGATGGTAATGATATGGGGTCGCTACTGGGTGCGTTTGAATTTGCACGAGAGTGTAAAGGTAAACCGACGTTTATTAAAGCCAATACGTTAATGGGTAAGGGTGTGTCGTCACTCGAAGGGTTGATGTTTCATCAATTAAAATTTCCAAAAGAAGTTGCGAGAAGTGCGCGAATTGAGCTCGAAGGACAACTTGCATCATGAGCGGTACGTTAACCCAACTGGAAGCAGCTGATTTTATAAACCGTTCGTTCAAGCCTCTGCCCAGAACTTACGGCGATGCTTTGGTTGAAGCTGCGAATAAAGATTCCCGCATTGTTTGTCTTTCGGCCGACCTTACCCCACCAACAGAGACCGATCGCTTTCGAGATGAATTGCCAGAGCGGTATCACAACGTAGGCATAGCAGAGGCCAACATGATCGGCATAGCCGGTGGCATGGCGCGCTCAGGTGAAATTCCATTTGTGCACAGCTTTTGCGCGTTTGTTACTAAACGCTGTTTTGACCAGATCACCATGCAGGTGGCCTATCCGAATTTGCCGGTGAAAATCGTTGGCTTTTTGCCTGGTGTAGCTACACTGTTAGGGGTGTCACATCAGGCGATAGAAGATATTGCGCTAATGCGTAGCGTGCCAAATATGATGGTGCTGGAACCGTCAGGACCCGAATACCATGCGGCCGCTGTGAGGCTTGCTTTGGAGCATGAAGGCCCCGTTTATTTACGAATGAAGCGACCGGAAATTCCACCTGAAAGCACACTGGTACAACAGCCACTGGAGTATGGTAAAGGCGTGCTGCGACGAGAAGGCGGCGACATCACTATCATCGCGTCAGGGTTAGAGGTTAATGAAGCCTTAGGTGCTGCAAAAAAGCTCTTAAATGAAGGTATTGAAGCCTCTGTCGTTGATATGCCTACCATTAAACCGATTGATTCTGAAATGGTATTGGAACGCGCAACTGCCACAGGTGCTGTTGTCACCGCCGACAATCATAATGTCATCGGTGGTCTCGGATCGGCTGTGGCTGAATTGCTTTGCGATGCCGGCATAGGGTTGCCATTTAAGCGAGTCGGTATACAAGATAGATTTTGCGAAGGCGGTACAACGCCCTATTTAATGAAGAAATTTGGCTTGGATAGCGTGGCAATTGCTAATGCGTGTCGTGATGTTCTACGACGTAAAATTTGAATAACACACAGAATAGAAAATGACATTTCGTTATCAATATGGTGCAGGCAGTAACGCTTATGAAACACTGAACCCTGCAACCCCATCTGAATTACTGGGCAGGTATGGCATTCCTGATGAAACAGAGATTAGTAAAATTTTTGATCGAGCCAACACCGCTCAAGCCGAATGGGCGAGGGTGCCGGGGCTAGAGCCTGGGGAGCGGCTCAATGCGTTTCTTGATGCAGT
>CAYTJF010000105.1:0-18437 GCA_964437945.1 uncultured Granulosicoccaceae bacterium | reverse complement strand
GACGAACGTCAGATGGATTCATTGTGGCCATCCCAAGTCCGAAACGGATTACTAGATGGAATCGGTTGTGCGGCAGTGCAAAACTACTACTTACACCGTGTTTTCAATAGTTAACCAATAAGAATAATGTTACGCAATGGTAATAACTATGGGCCTTTAGGGGCATAAGTTCCTGTCAGGCTGGCTTGTTTCAACATCATGCTTCTTGCGTAAGCACAAAGCGAAATAGTGTTGGTGTAATGGTGTCGTTATAACGCTAAACAAAAGAACTAATCGACACTTTCCTCAACATCGAATCATCCTTCTGACTCTGTAGTAACGTGCACTAATCATAAAACGCCAACGTTCGTAAATGCAGTCTGCTGGCGCAATCTGCGTCTATTTGAACCAGTGTCTTATCCGGTCTGCGAATAGCTCTTGTAAAGAACGATTCATCATAGTAGAACTTTAGGTTGGACACTTTGGGTGTCTGATACAACATCAAGAAATGAAATTAGGAGGAAAATTGTGGCTAAAATGAAGCTGACAAAAGTTGCAGCGTGTGTCGCCGGTCTGGTGATGTCTGCCTCGGTCGGCGCAAACATAGGTGTGTTTGCGACTTCCGGTAAAACCATGGGAGACCATACCTTTATAGAGCAGGGTGGAGATAAAGCTGAGAATCTCAAAAAAATTCTACAAAATATAAAAATGCCTGATGGCTTTAAAATAGATTTATATGCAATCGTTCCTGATGCTCGGGATATGGCAATGGCGCCTCAGGGAACAGTGCTGTTTGTCGGTACCCGTAAAGATAAGGTTTGGGTTGTGTCCGATCGTGATCGGGACGGTGTTGCTGATGAAGTTAAAGATTTTGCTCCCTCATTGACTTTCGATGTTCCTAATGGTGTTCAGTTTAGTAAAGATGGATTTCTTTTCGTAGCTGAACGAAACCATGTGCGTATGTTTCCAGCTGCAGAATTCTTTTATGAAGGCCCCGATGTCGTTGCGGTTGATATCGTACCCAAAGGTGAACTAATTCCGGTTGAAGAGGAAAGCTATAACCACACTGCACGAGTGGTAGACATTGGTCCGGACAACAAGCTCTATATTTCACTTGGTCAACCTTTCAATGTTGCGCCTCCTGAGAAGGCTGATTTATATAAAGAAGTCGGCATTGGTGGCATCATCCGAATGAATCGTGATGGTTCAGATCGCGAAGTCTATACCTACGGTGTTCGTAACTCTGTTGGTCAGGATTTTCATCCCGAGACAGGAGAGTTGTGGTGGACAGATAACCAGGTCGACGGCATGGGTGATGACATTCCTCCTGGAGAGTTGAATCGTCAAACAGAAGCCGGTCAGCACTTCGGTCATCCCTGGTTCGGTGGTGGCACGGTTCGCGTGAGTGATTTTGAATACGATAAGGCAGAAGTGCCTGAAGGTATTGTGCATCCTGTGGTTGAGACTACAGCGCACTGTGCTGATTTGGGTATGGCATTCTACACAGGCGATCAATTTCCCGCTGAATACAAGAATGGAATATTCGTAGCACAACACGGTTCGTGGAATCGCACAGAGCCTTGTGGTGCGCGTGTCATGTTCACGAAAATTGATGATGAAGGCAACGCAACTATGGAGCCTTTCGCTGAAGGTTGGTTAAATGAGAATGGTGAGTATGATGGTCGACCCATGTCTGTTACGCAAATGAAGGACGGTTCAATCCTCATTTCTGATGACTATGCAGGTGCGATTTATCGTATATCATATGAGGGCTCATAACTGACGCTCTTAATTGAGTAAGTCTTGATTGAGAAAAAAGCCCTGGCAAATTGCCAGGGCTTTTTAGAAGATATTTTTGAGAGAAGTCATTTTTGAGAGAAATAAGTTTGAATAGAATATTGTTTGGTATCGGGCTTGCCCTGTTTAGTCTGTCACTATTCGCAGCAGATTTGTCGAAGGGTAAGTCGTTATCCACGCAATGTTCTGTTTGTCATGGTAAGAACGGTATTGCAACAGACCCTGAATCTCCTAATCTGGCTGGCCTTAGTGCGCTGTACATTGAGAAAACATTGGTTGACTACCAGAAGGGCATGCGTGAAGATCGGCGAATGAGCATTATCGCTAAAGCGTTGTCAATGGAGGATGTGAAAGACCTCGCCGCCTGGTATTCGGCCTTTGAATTGACCGTCAAAGAGCCGGACATTTGAAGTTAACTGCTCGTTTTGAAAGCGTGCGAATCGCGACAATTTACTATCCGTTGTTATTCGGGCTGTTAGTCTCAATCTCGCTCAGCATACCTGTCTTCGCTGCCACTGCGGTTATCACTAACGAACGTTCCGGTGATCTGGTATTCATGAATGAATCCGGAGAGACCACCGATGTAGTGGAGTTGTGCGCTCGTCCGCGGGGGATGGTGCAAAAGAAATCCGAAGGCAACCTCTACATAGCCTGCTCGGATGACGGTGAAATAGTCGAGTTCAATCTTGCGACCAAAAAATCGCTAAGAATTTTTTCAGATATACCCGGGGCAATGTCGCTTGCCATTCATGAGCCCTCCAACCGTCTATTCATAACCAACGAGGGTTCCGCAAAAGCGACCGTGCTAAACACGACCACCGGAGAAGTTTTAGCCACCTTGCCAACCGGACATGAACCGGACGGAGTGGTTGTCACAATGGATGGCAGTCTGATTTTCGTGGCCTCAGAAAATGCTGGACTCGTTCATGTATTCGACGGTACAACCTACGAACCAGTCGAAACAATACTCACTAATCTGCGCCCCAGACGATTGGCACTTCGAGACAAAGAGCTTTGGGTGTCTTCAGAAATGGGCAGCCGCGTAGAAATATTCGACACTGCCAGTTTTGAAAAAATAGATGAAATTATTTTTGCACCACGCGGATTTCGTAGTGAGCAGTTAACACCTGTGGATATTCTTTTCGACCATGAGCAAACAACCGCTTTCATTGCTCTCGGTTCTGCTAATCACGTGGTTATCGTTGATGCTGTTAGCCGTGAAATTTTAAAGTACATACTGGTCGGTCATCGTCCCTGGGGGCTTGGACTCACGCCTGACGGTAAACAACTTTTTGTATTAAACGGACTCTCTGACGATGTCACCATTATTAATATTGCCAAAAAGCGCCCTGTTCGAACCAGTAGAACCGGGCTGGTGCCTCATTCAGTGGAAATACTTAATTGATGCTCCATCGCTTTGCTTCTTGGCCGAAAAGTTTACTGACGTATCTGCCGATATGTTTGCTGACAGTGCTGTTGTCACCTACCGTACTCGCAAGCTCGCTCGATATCACGATCGTTACTTCAACTTCTGAAGACAGACAGTATGAAGGGAAGAGTTTTGCAGGCATCACAGTAAAACCTCACAGACCTGTGTTACGGGCCGTAGAGCTTGCGCTGTATGAGTCAGCTACTCTCTTTGAAACACTTGGGATTCAAGCTGAGATACATCAGTTAGCACTGGACCCGAAAATCGATTTGCAAGATCAACTTAATACGATTTCCTCATCAGGTCTTGTCGTGCTGGATTTGCCTCTCGATACCATGGAGCAGGTTGCCCGGCTGACAGATCAAATGAATATAGCTGCTTTTAATGTTCGCCACAGCGAATCCAGTCTCAGGGAGTCGCTTTGTTTAAAACATTTATTTCATGCAATACCATCAGATCGAATGTACTTCGATGCACTCGGACAATTTCTGGTTCACAGAGGTTGGCGAAAAGTGCTGGTAATACAAGGTCCATCAGAGATGGACAGCAGTCGTGCTTTGTCGCTAGTCGACAGCCTGGAAAGATTCGGGGCCTCAATTGTCGATCAAAGAACGTTTACGCTATCACACCATCCTGATGACAGAGATAAAAACAGACCGGGATTTCTTACTGGTGGTGTTTCGTACGACGTGGTTGCTGTTATTGATTCACAAAAAGACTATGGACGTTACCTTCAATATAGCACTCGAAGTGCAAGACCCATTGTTGGAGATGTTGGACTCACACCAGTGAGCTGGCACTTCGCACTGGAGCGCTATGGCGCTCCGCAATTAAATGAACGTTACCGCCAGTTCAAAGAGAACGAACCATTGGGTCCGCAAGTTGCTATGACAGATGCAGAGTTTGCAGCCTGGAGCGCAGTAAAGTTAGTCACTAATAGTCTCAATACACGAAAAGCCGGGCCAGAATTAGCGCTAATGAAAGTACTTCAGGATCCCGCGTCCCAGGTTGACCTTTACAAAGGCACTAGAGGGTCGATTCGTCACTGGAATCATCAACTTCGACAACCCATTTTACTGGCAACACCGGAAACCGTGATCGCCGTTGCGCCAATGCCAAAGTTTTTACATCCCAAACACTATGTAGACACGCTCGGAGCTGATGAGCCGGAATCTGAGTGTCAGTTGCGCTAAGCTAGTAAAAAACCTTTTTTAGTCCTACTCAGCCAGCTCGGGAAATAGTTTAGCTAGACCGGCAGCAGATGCATCACTGACACCTCGTTCAGTGATAAGACCGGTGACCAGTCTGTTTGGTGTGACATCAAAAGCCGGATTGCCTCCAGCTGTTCCTTCAGGTGACACTTGCACCGCTCCTATTTTTCCAGAATCATCCAGCCCCTGAATATGTGTGGTTTCGCGTAAGTCGCGTTCTTCAATGGGTATATCAGCTAGTCCATCCTCTATAGTCCAATCGATAGTGGGTGATGGGAGGGCGACATAGAACGGTACATTGTTATCGTGTGCCGATAGTGCTTTGAGGTAGGTACCAATTTTATTGCACACATCACCCCGACGGGTTGTACGGTCAGTACCGACAAGGACCATGTCAACCAATCCGTGTTGCATCAGATGCCCTCCAGCATTATCGGTTACATAAGTATGGGGCACACCGTGGTTACCAAGCTCCCAGGCAGTCAATGCTCCCTGGTTTCGTGGTCGCGTTTCATCGACCCAAATATGTAAATTTACTCCCGCATCGTAGGCTTGAAACATCGGACTGGTAGCAGTGCCCCAGTCAACGGTCGCAAGCCAGCCGGCGTTGCAATGAGTCAGTATGTGTACAGGTTCGTCTGGGTTTTTGTTTTTCGCGATGTTTTCAATAATGCCAAGACCGTTCGCACCGATTCGCCGGTTTATCTCGACATCTTCTTCAGCTATGGTATGTGCCAGCTGTAACGCGACCTCTGCGCGCTTCGAGGCATCGGTACTCAATAACAACTGTTTGCAACGATCAAGTGCCCACCGCAAATTGACTGCGGTTGGCCGTGTGGCATATAAAGTATTCCAGGCTTTTTCAATGTTATCGTCCGATGCATCCATACTCATGGCCAAAGCCATTCCGTAAGCAGCCGTGGCACCAATTAGTGGTGCTCCGCGTACACGCATTTGAGCAATGGCATCGACATAATCCTGCATGGACTCAACGTTCTGTTGTATAAATTCGTGGGGTAGTGATCGCTGATCTATGATCTGTAAAACTTCTGTTTTCTCATCCCACCATAAAGACCGATAGTGTTTATCTGCAACTTTCACAATAAATCCCTCCGGTTGTATTCTTTGGCCATCGCTATCAGTTTCTGCTCGTCTGAAACGGTCTCGGCTTCAAGAATCAATTGCATACCCATGTGTAAATTGCGCGCTTCGAGTGGCGCCCTTATCGCCGGATTTTCAATATCTTCAAAATCAGCATTGTGTGCCAGCGACAAACATCGTCGATGCATTTCTATACCACAGAATGCCATGGCTTCCGAGTGTATAACCGTTAGTAGCTGTTTACACGCTTCACCAGAATCTTGTCCTTGTGCCTCGAACAGCGCGGCAGGATATAACATACCCGTTCGTTCGTTTTGCCATAGGCTGGCGAATTCAGTACGAAAAGTTTGCAGCGTTTCAGCAATGACAGAAAGTATCCATTCCTGATATTCATTTAAATCTTCGCCACGGTGAGCTGGTTGACTAAAGTAGGCCATTAAGAAGTTGGCGATCACCATACCAAGATCAAAACCCATTGGGCCGTACTGGGCAAACTCGGGGTCGATCACATACAACTCGCTTTCAGTTGCCATGATCGAACCTGAATGCAAATCGCCATGCAGCATTGTTTCGGTATTGGATGCAAATTTCATTAACATTTTTTGCACCTGGTTTTTTAGTTCGGTGTTCGATCTTATAGTTTCGACAACAGGGTTTAGCAATGCATTGTGGTTGTTCATCTCAGCATCAAAGTAAGGGTCGGTAAACACCAAACTTTCGGTGATGGCAGGTATTTCGACGTTTCCGGAAAACACGCCCACATCCGCTTTTTTAGCTGAACTTTGCATCGAGAGCTCCGAGCCTCGAAACGCAGTGCGAGCACAGAATTTGCCGATAAATTCGCCGGCACCTGAAACCTTTTCTCCACGGATTAATTTGTTACGAAGAATAATATGCGGAGTCAGAAACTGCATGACGATAATCGCCTGAGTTTCATCGAAGTGATAGATTTGTGGAACGGTGCCCGGTGCGCGTTGTTCCTGTCTTGTTAAAGCACAGTGCTCATAAAACGCACGGTACAATGGCAATGGCCAGCTGTCCCCAACCAGGCGTACATACGGTAGGGCTTGTTTGACGATTACGGTGCCGTTAGTGCTAGCAACAATAAAGACAAGATTCAGGTTGCCATCACCAACCTCTTTTACATTCCAACCAGCGAAATCTTCACCAAGCCGGCTGGTAACCGCCGCTAAATGACCCAGCCGTGCTGGCAGTGATTCCGGTGTTAACGGTTCATAAGCGTTTGACCTTGACATTGTGCTTCCTGTGGTGCATATCCGCTCAAACTATCAGCCTATCGCCTCTGTCAGGCAATAGTCAAACCATTTGACAAACGTATAAATTCAGAGAATAGTTACCGTAGGAAAACGGTTGGTTGAATCAGCAATACATGAGCAAGGTACTTTGTAAGCTTGAGGGAATAAACAAGACTTTCGGTACAAACCATGTTTTGCGTGGTGTTGATTTGGAGCTTCGCACCGGTGAAATCGTCGTGCTGATGGGTGCCAACGGAGCTGGCAAATCGACATTGGTGAAATTGGTTTGTGGTTACCATCCGTTAGACAGCGGAACCATGACGCTCAACGAACAATCCTATCATCCAACTGATCCTGCTAGTGCTATTGCAGCCGGTGTGGTCACGGTGCACCAATCAATAGATGATGGCGTTATACCCGATTTGGATATTGCCACCAACTTGATGCTTGACCAACTCACTGTTGCTGGTGCTGGATTTTTGGTTAGCGACAGACGAATGCGCAAGGAAGCGCGAGAGGTGGCCAGCAGCATGGGCATCACTACCGATGTGCGAACCAGAGTATCTGATCTTGGCGTTGCTGACAGGCAAATGATCGCCATTGCACGGGCGATGGCACACTCACCCAAAGTGTTAATTCTTGATGAGCCGACTTCGTCACTTTCTGCTGCAGAAGCTGCACGTTTGTTTGATTTGATCGAAAAACTAAGCGCGCAAGGTGTAGCTATTCTTTATATCTCTCATCGTATGTCCGATATTCGACGTGTCGCGACACGAATTGTTTGCATGAGAGATGGTGCAATATCCGGTGTGTTTGACGAAACCCCGCTAGATTATGATGGCGCTATAACTGCTATGCTTGGTAGAACCATGGCCGAGATAGACATCGATCCGGTTAGCAGTGATAAACCGATTCTGGAATTGCATAATATTAAAATTAATGCACACTCACCACCGATTAACCTTACTGCTCATGATGGTGAAGTTATTGCGATTACCGGATTGCTCGGTAGTGGCAAGAGTAAGTTGGCTGAAATTATATTTGGTCTTCAACAAGCCGCTAGTGGCGAAATGCTGTTGGACAGTGACGTCTATGAGCCGGAAACAGCTGCCAGTGCGGTGGAACGAGGAGTTCATTTTTCACCGAAAGATCGTGGTACGAACGCGGTAATTCCTACGTTTAATATCGCTGACAATATTTCTTTACCGTTTCTTAAATCGTTCACACGAGGCGGATTATTAAGTTGGGTTAAGCAGCGCCAAGCTGCGGATAATATGATCAACCAAATAGGTGTGGTTTGTCAGTCGGCCAGCGACGGCATTGACATGCTCTCAGGTGGTAACCAGCAAAAAGTCATGATAGGCCGTTGGTTACTGGAGCCTTGTCGAGTATTGCTGCTCGATGAACCCTTTCAAGGTGTTGATATTGGTGCTCGCAGAGATATAGGGCAGCACATCAGGCAAAGTGCGCCAGGGCGCGCAACTATCGTTTTTGTCGCTGAAATTGATGAAGCGCTGGAAATTGCAGATCGAATCGTGGTGCTTAATGAAAATCAGATTGTTGGCGAGCATCGAAACTCAGAAGTTAATCTAAATGCGTTAGTTGCACAGGTTTCAGGTGCTAACACGGCGGCGGAATTTCAGACACAATGAAGAACGATCAATTCCTGGACTATGCTATACGCTATGGTTTTTTGCTATTGCTTGCCGGACTTATCATCTTTTTCAGCGTGTCGGCCGCAGGCTTTGCATCTCCAAGATCGGCCGTGTTTGTTCTTCAGTCTGTTGCCATAACCGGCATTCTTGCGCTTGGCGTTACCTGTACGCTGGTGGTTGATGGGTTCGATTTGTCTATTGGCTCGGTGGCTACTTCCGCACTCATGTTGTCTGCTTACTCAATGGTTATTCTGGAGCATTCAGCCGTGGTTGCGGTATTGCTTTGTTTGGCAATGGGTGCATTGGTTGGTTTGATTAATGGGCTGCTCATTGTTAAGTACCGCGTACCAGATTTACTGGCAACACTGGGTATGATGTTCTTGCTAATCGGATTGCAACGCATCCCAACTCAGGGCAATTCAATTGCTACTGGAATGAATCTGTCTAATGGCGCCGTAGCCGAGGGCACTTTTTCGGAAAGCTTTTTGTGGCTAGGCCGACATCGGTTCGACTTCTTTCTCGAAAGGCTGGTGCCGGTGCCAGTGGTGTTGTTCTTGTTAATCGCATTACTTGTGTGGATTTTTCTTGAATACACACGACACGGACGCTTGATGTATGCCATTGGATCAAACGAAAAGGCTGCGACATTGGTTGGTGCTAACGTCAACCGATATAAAATAATTGCTTATATGATCTCCGGTGTCACAGCATCCATTGGTGGTATTTTGTTAGCGGCCAGACTCGGTCGAGGTGATATCGCCAGTGGTAACAATTTACTGCTCGACAGCGTCGCGGCAGCGCTGATCGGTTTTGCCGTACTCGGAGCTGCTCGCCCCAACGCTTTTGGCACCGCCATGGGGGCCTTGTTTGTCGGTATCCTGTTGCAGGGTCTGACGATGATGAATGCACCCTATTACACACAAGACTTTGTTAAAGGAGCCATTCTGGTGGCTGCTCTTGTTTTCACGTTCTATCTAAGCGCTCGAAGAGGTGCCGGTGGAAAATCTTCAACCAATACATGATGAGGAATAACCATGTTTAGACGCACATTATTAAAAACAGCAGGAATTGCGGCTTTGAGTGCAGGGCTAATAAATCCGGTTACCGCTGCAGATATGCCAGCACCGTTCGACAAAGCTGAAGATGTAAAAATTGCGCTTGTTCGGTATTTATCTACGGGTGACTTCTTTCAATCCTATCTCTCCGGCGTGGAAACTCAGGCTGCAGCGCTGGGTGTTGATCTTCGCGTGTTTGACAGTCGACAGGATGCGGCATTGCAAGCAGACATGGTCGATCAAGCCATAGCCCTCGGTGTTGACGGCATTGTTATTCAACATGGCCTGACCGAATCAATGAAAGATGCCGCGCAAAGAGCGGTTGACGCAGGCATTAAAGTGGTAGCGTTTGATGTAAACGTTGAAAACGATGCTATTCCACAAATCGAACAGTCTGACTATATGCTTGGCAAGTTAGCACTTGAGCAGGCGCTAAAAGATAACGGCGATAGTTTCACAGCGGGCTACGTTTATGTAGCAGGTATTGCACCGCTTGATCGTCGCGATGTTGCATGGCAGGAAGTCAAAGAGGCGAACCCGGGCATAAAAGAAGCGGCCATGTTTGGCACGCTGGATAATCCGATTGCTAACTCCGTTGCCAATCAGGCGCGCTCGGTTTTACAAGCAAATCCAAATATTAATGTGGTATTTGCACCCTACGATGAATTTGCCAAGGGTGTAAAAATTGCCGTAGACGAAGCAGGTTTAACCGATGATATTGACATTTACTCAGCCGATGTATCAACTGCCGATATCTCCGCCATGCGCGAACCCGGCTCTGCCTGGGTTGCAACTGTTGCAACCAACCCGGCTGTTGTTGGCGAAACCTCAGTAAGAGCACTTGCGTTATTGCTGGCAGGTGAAGACCCTGGTGAAAGCGTGATCGTTCCTCCAACGCTTATCACACAGGATTTTCTGAATGAAAAAGACATCAAAAATATGGATGATCTTGGCGAAATGATGCCGCAGTTCAAACATGCTGACGTCGCAGTGACTGACTGGATGCCACTGCCGGAACGGTAACTGGCACGGTACTGCTTTTGGTTCTGAATTTATTGAATAAGCTGACTGTCGCGACAAATGCATGGATTATTTGTCTGGACGGTCAGTCAGACCAACTGATTAATTTAAGCGTTCACTCGTGCATGCGGGTATGAACCGTATATTCATTAATGTGCGGTAGCCTGGCTCTGAAGCAGCTGTTGGTATGGCAGACTGGGCCTTCCCTGGTGATGGTATTCCGGGAATTGACCTTAATCTGCCAGAAGCACCAGGCTGGTGGCCGGGCAAGTAACTTGTTCAAATTAGCGCTTGCCGGGCCTGTGATCAATCACAAATGAGCCCGGCATATGCTAACTATGGTACTTATATTTTATTTAGAATATCAAACATCGAACTAACTGCATTGCCATTGATAGACTCTAATTCGCTACCCTGAATTCAGTTGGCGTTTACATTAACAAATTTCAATGAACGATATTTAAATTTGGGTATTCCGCGTACATCATTCGCTATTTATGAATGGATAAGGCAAGTGGAGCATAGGCTTTGTCGTGTGCCTGATAGGCAGTTCTGCTATTCGATAAATGATGCTTAATTACAATTTCTTTAATTACGTACAGATAAGCTATATAAGTATTGTCGGTAATCTGTGCTAGCCTTCATCCGACTAAACAAACCTCTGCTGTATGCTTTTGTTAACTGCGATTGAGTAGTATCCAATGAACCGCGTGTCGCTTGCATGCCGGTTGCCATCACGATATATGACTAAAGTGAAATTCTTGCGGTTTGTTTTGTATAAATTGTTATAGGCACAGATTAAATAGGCACAGGGAGTACTGAATATGTTTAACAATCAATTTCTCGAATTTTTTAATAGCGCACACAATGTTAAGCGTATCTCGCATAAGCGCGTTTCACAATTACGCATTTTACAATTAGGTGCGGCAGTTGCGTTAAGTTTCTTATGCAGTGGTCACCTGTTCGCAATGGAGTTTCCCACATTTAGTTTAAAAAATAATCAGTGGGAACAACTTGTGGTGCCAGCCGATACTTCCAATACATCGATTCGTGCATTGTTTGCCGATGATTTACCAGCTGAACAGTATGGTGTTAGCTGGATCATTTATCCTTTCGACAGCCTATCGAACAGCTATTCAGTAATTGGTCTGGACGACACAGTGCAAAGTGGAGCGGGTTTTTGGATGATACAAAACACGGGAGAGGATGTGACTCTCGACATTCCGGACAACACCCCCCCAATCCCCAGTGAGGGTAGTAGTGCCTGCGCAGTTTCAGCATGTAGTTCTATAGAGATACCAGCTGCGGCTGATCGATCATTATTTTCTATGCTGGGCTCTGGGCTGACATCCAATGTGATGGTAAGCCAACTGCGTGTTCGAACTGAACAGCAGGGAAGCGCATGCTTGAATGGTTGTGATTTGGAAACCGCAGTAGAATCCGGTTACGTTTCCGCGCCTCTATGGCGCTGGAGCAATGACAGGGGAAGTTACATTGACTTATCAGAGGTAGGGGCCATTTCGCCTTGGCATGCCTTCTGGCTCAACACTCCGTCTAATGCATCAGGAGCCAATGCCAGTTTGTTGTTCCCGATTACAGAGCAAGCCGAATCGTTTGCTGATTATCGCATCACCTTTGATGGCACCTGGAGTGCGGGTACTCATGCCACGCGTTTCCCGGCCAACCCGCATTTCTCAGGACTAGTCGGAGCAGTACATAGTGATCAGGTTGTATTTTGGGAGCCAGGACAAATAGCAAGCGATGGTGTTGAACGCATGGCTGAAACAGGTGGTAAATCCATATTTCTGCAGGAAATAGAAAGTGCTATAAGCTCTGGATATGCGTTGTCGGCTATAGATGGACCGGGTATTGTGACATCGCCGGGTAGTGCCAGTATAGTAATTCGCGTAACGGTTGATAATCCGTTGGTTACTCTCACCACAATGCTGGCACCGAGTCCGGATTGGTTTGCCGGGTTTCATAATATTCGTCTTTACAATGGCGAATCATTTGAACAAAGCGTAACGATAGATGGTGTTTTATACGATTCTGGTACCGATAGTGGGCGACGGTATACTTCAAGAGACATTGACACGCAACCCAGAGAACCTATTGCCAGAACGACCAGCAACCCCGCTGATACACCGTTTATAGATGGCCTCCCAAGCGTGGGTAGATTCACCATTGAAAAATTGTAAACATATAAGCCACCGCTCGACGATTTCTTTTTGAACCCCCGTGTTTCTATGCTTAAGCATCAGCTCATCATATGCATGGGTGATGATGTAATTAAGTGTTTTAATGCCAGGTCTGAAGAAACCTGGATTTATTATCAAACTTTAGTCCGCTAAAACTTAAGAATTTGCGTAGCTCCCGAAAGGGAGCTTGCTCTTTCCTGGCATAGTAGTAGATCCAGCTGATAGGCGAATGCGGACAAATGCGTTGCGCTTAGATCACATCCACGGTTATCTCAGAACGTATCCCAAGCGCACCGGTCACTGAATCAGTTGATGCACGAGTAATCAAAATTTCTGTTCTACAGGGATTTAGATCTGTTTTGGTACTATGGTCGAATTAATTATTATGGCTAATCACGGTCCTGTAGGTTAGTATCAATAAATGAAGGAGTAACGGCCTACGGCAATTTATGAGTACTCTTAAGCGTGAAATTTTAGTTTTTACCGCCCTATTAATCTGTATTTGCAGTGCATCAGGTTATGCAACCAACGTTTCTGTCGTTTCAATAAGTCATGGTGAATATATGGTAAAGACGGAAATAGTTATGCCCCATCTTCAAAATAGTCTTGACTACACGAATACACAAACTCGACAGTGCCTGGGGCGGCAACAAGCGTCGACTCTGTTTCCTATTCTTGAGCATGTCAGTTTCGCTGGCTGCTCTCTTATTGAAAAGCAAATTGATGCAGAAAACGCAGAATTTAATCTTGCCTGTAGTAATCCTGAAGCCGCAACTGGACTAGCACGCTTTGTTATTAACAAAGAATCGTTTCGAGGAACACTCAGTATAAAAATGGGTGGTAAAAATATGAAGTTCTCACAACGAGTATATGGTCGTCGAATTGGTGCCTGCTAAGGTAAGTGTTTACACACTGTGATGTCGGTAATCCAGATGATTATAGAAAATGAAAATAGAAAAGGAAATGGGGTATTCCCACGCTGATTTCTTTCGGCTATTGCCGCGCGCAATGGGCACAAACGCTTACGAGATTAATGGTTTGGAGGTGAATTGCGTTTTGCCATCCGGTAGGTTGAAAATCACGTTGGGAGAAGAGCTTGAAAGACGATTGGTTTTGGTTGTTATGCCCTATATGCTTGTCACGTTTGAGTATGAGAACGTGAGTGACGAAGATCGGGAGAATTTTATAAAGTATTTTGATTTGCGTTTTATGAAAGGGTTGGGTTGATCTGTCCACGTTGATTAACCTGAGATTCTCAATCTTGTATTTCGCTGTTAGGGTCTATTAACCAAACCTTGTTAGTTATGTACGACTTATAAAATTTAATACAATACATTAATCACCAAGAGTGTTATTTAGGATTCAGCAATATGCGGTCATTCCAGTGATAGGATTAAGTCGATATAATAAGGATAACAAGCAGCCAATCCCGGCCGGTCATTCGTGCCTCGATATTCAACATGATTATGATAGATTTTCTATTAAGTAAGTAAGCGCAGCGAACAAAGCGTACGGGGGAGCATTTATGTCTAAGCCAGATTCGAAGGATGTTTCTCGCTTCGATCGATTCTTCGCGATAGAAAGCAACAACGAGTTCTGGTCTCTATCGGAAGGAGATTTAGGTGACGAAGACAAAGAACAACTATTGGCCTTCGCATTTACCTCACTTTACCATTGGGCTCGTGTCGGAACAGAAGACAATGTTCAGCTCGCTAATATGGCTATTGCAAGAGCATTCTGTATTTGCGAATTGCCGATTGCTCTGAAATACGCTGAAATTGCGTATGAACACTTTAACGGTAAGGGAGAAGATTGGATTCAAGCATTTACGAATGCTATTTTGAGTCACGCATTACTTATAGTTGGAGAAGACGTTCGCTCTCAAGAGCTATATGAGACTGCAATTGAGTTTCAATCGAAATTAGTTGATGGAGACAGAAAGGTGTTTGATGCTACCTTTAGTCTAATTCCCGTGCCTCAATCCTGAAATACAATACTCTGAGAAAATTGAACGGCTGTTATGGGCGCTTTTCCCCGTTTTCAAATGTTGAAAGCCAGCGCTTTTCTATGGCCGCTTTATAGAAATCAGTAAACCAACCATTCTAGAACTCAACTGCTTAAAATGACTTGGGCTCCAATGTGCTGATTCCGATCAGTCGCAGATTGATCTTTGTTAGTTTATTCCCGATTATTTAGGTTTTATTTGGTTTGGACAGAATTTTAATACGTGTATAGTGAAATGATTGCGGGAGCAAATTTTTGAGTTTGCGGGTTCAAAATACGCTTAAAAGCTGATTTGTTCGCTGTTATCTGAAGTATACGATCTCTTTTTACGTCAAGCGTCTTGGCTTTACGAGTGAAGAGCTATATGACCGCAAAGTGTTGCAATCAGGTGTTACGATTATTCTGATGAATACAGAAATGTTTATCATGGAGATATGAATTATGCGTCTCATAACACTACGAATCCTGCAAATAGTCACCTTTTCATTGATGATGACAGAAACTGCTTCCGCAACTGAACTAGACGTAAAGCTTCGTAATGGATTCGCATCTGGAGACTTGTCTGGTTTGCATAGCGTTATCGTCGAGCTTGACCAACAGCGCTTGGCAGAATCGTATTTCGACGGAGAAGACGAGAGTTGGGGTGGGCCATTGGGGGTGGTCGAGCATGGTCCAGACACATTGCATGATCTTCGCTCTGTTACCAAGTCAGTTGTGGGTCTGATATACGGTATAGCCTTGGCTGAAGGCAAAGTACCGGCGATAGATCAACCGCTCTATACCCAATTTCCCGAATATCCAGATTTACAAAAACAACCTGGGCGGGAGAAGATTCTTATTGAGCACGCGTTGTCGATGCAAATGGGAATCGAATGGAATGAAGATTTACCGTATTCCAATCCGAAAAACAGCGAGATTGCTATGGAGCTCGCTGAAGATAGATACCGTTATGCGCTGGAACAGAAAATCCTTTTCGAGCCGGGAACGGAGTTAATTTACAGCGGCGGTGCTACGGCGCTTATCGGTAAGATCATTGCTGATGGCACCGGTATGCCTATTGATGATTACGCGAAAGAGAAATTATTTCTACCGCTGGGTATTACCGAAGTTGAATGGGCTGTTGGTCGAGACAACGTGCCTTCCACTGCGTCTGGATTGCGCTTGAAATTAAACGACCTGGTGGCGATTGGCAACATGGTTGCTCAGGACGGCATGTTCGACAACAAGCAGATTGTGCCGAGTGGTTGGTTGGATGAACTGTTCACGCCACGCGTAACACTCGACGAATATGTTAAGTACGGATTACATTGGTATATCACAGGGAACTCCGAAAACGTCGTGGTATTCGCAGCGGGAAATGGTGGTCAACGTCTAACAGTACAACGTAACCGCAATTTAGTTGTTGCTTCGTACTGTGGTCTTTACAATGATCCGAATGCGTGGAGAACGTCGTTTAAAATTTTTAGGGATTACGCTGTGCCCGATGCCAAACGCGTGTTGGGTCTGTAGGTAGTGCCGCAAGCGCTGCGTAACCACTCAGGTTATATAAGGTACACAATACTATGGAACAAATCGGTTTCCGAATGCAATTAAACGAAGGTCAGGCGCTTGAGTATCAACGTCGTCATGATGAAATCTGGCCCGAACTGGTTGATCTGTTAAAGAATGCTGGTGTGTCTGATTATTCTATCTTTCTGCACGAACCAACTAACAGTCTGTTTGCTGTATTGCGTCGAACGCCTGAGCACACCATGGATAACTTGCCACTCGAACCTGTTATGCAAAAATGGTGGGCCTATATGGCTGATATCATGCAAAGCGGTGAAAATTCAGAACCTGTTGTAGAGCCAATGGAACGGGTTTTCCATATGGAATAAAGGCATATGGCGCTGTTTAGATCTGATTGGATCTATTTGATATGTCTGGCAAGCTGTTGTTTCCAGCGCCTGGCATATTTTTCCAGCTTGTTGCGCTGCATTGCATCAAGCTCTACACGTGTATAGTCGGGTGCATTTTCCGGCGGGTTGATTAACATCGCAGCGCCAATGCTTGTACCGGTTTCTGATTCACTGATCAGCACAGGTCGTTTGCTAACAGCTGCCAGCATCTGGGCGTAGTGTTTATCCTGTGCCAATGGGCCTTCTATATACGTTGGTCCATCAGCGCCAATTAAAGCTAAGCACTCGTGTGTCATTAGTGCCAGATACAAGGTGACGGCGCATGTCTGGAGAGATGAATTATTTGTTACATCGGAACCGAGCCATTGATGTGGTGCATGTGGGTAAGGGCCGGTATTTTTTACCACAGAGGGCATCAGCATAGCAGCAGAGTCCGTGCTGTCGAGTAGTTCGTCCATCGCTGTATCAGTCGCTGGTTTCATTACATGTAGGTTCTCCCTCTCACGACCACCCATAAAACGGGCCGATGGCACACTCTCGCCACGGGCGTTGACATTTATCAGTGTGTCTTTGCTCTCATCAAGTTGGGTATTGGTTCCTCCAATAGCCATAGTGATAAACCAGGTGCCAGTAGACACGACAGAAAAAGGTGCAGTTTGGGCCATTAAATGAGGAACCAGTGATGCGTTTGAATCGTGGATGCCGGTATAAACAGGTGTCGCTGAAGGCAGACTCAACATGTTGGCAAACGAATCGGTTAGTGATCCGCTCAGCTTTCCTGAATGCCGTGTGGGTGGCATAAGAGAATGCCATTGCTGATCAACAACCAGCGTTGAATATTGTTGCTGCTGTGGTTCATAGAGATCGGTATGACAACCAAGTGAGGTTACGTCATTGTGCTGTTGTCCTGTTAGTCTGTGAACCCAGTATTGAGGCCATGTTAAAACGGTGCTGCATTGTTTGAATTGACTGGTGTGGTATTTTTGTTGCCAATACAGCTGTGCGCCTATATTAAGCCCACCTGGCAGAGACGGTGAGCCAGTCTTGGCAAACGATGGTCTGTGCTGTTCGTATTCATCGCGCAGCTGATCAATTTCAGTAAATTCATAGTCCATTACTGGCATGGCCAGCTGACCAGAATCGTTCAGAAGGGCTGCCGTAGCACCGTGTGTAGTAACGGTGATGGCATCGATTGTATAGGTGGCGGATAACGTTTTTAACGCATCTACCAGGAAGGCTTCAATGGCATGATGATCAAGGCTTGGGTACAGTGATTCTGAACTTACCGCAGCAGCTTGTTTGATTACCTGAACTTCGACGCACTGTTGCGTATCAACCAGTGCCACTTTGGAATTGGTTTTGCCAAGATCAATAACAGCAACAAATCGAATCATTGATTTAAGTACCGACTCGATGCCGTACACGTCGAATGATAATAGGCAGGGCTATCACGCCTATGAGTAGTAGACCGATAAATATCGACATAACAATGCCCGGCACGTTTAACAACCCCAGGCCAAATGTCACCATGCCCATAACCACAGCGGCTATTACAACTCCCGGTATGGTTCCTGACCCACCCAGAATATTGACCCCGCCCAAGACAACCATAGTGACAATTTCCAGTTCCCAGCCAAACGCAATTGATGGTCGTGTAGAGCCCAGTCGAGAGGTTAAACAGATAGCAGCAACAGCTGACATAATGCCGGTTAGTACGAATAAAATGAATTTCACACGTGACACGCGTATGCCGGAAAAAAGTGCCGCCGTTGGGTTGTTACCAATGGCGATGGTACTTCGTCCAAATGAGGTGCGATGCAGCAGAATGTAAAAC
>CAYTJF010000104.1:0-18589 GCA_964437945.1 uncultured Granulosicoccaceae bacterium | reverse complement strand
TTCTGGCGATAGGCGCAAATAACGAAATTCTCGGAATTGAAACCGTGCACGTGCAGATTGGTCCCGCTGAATGTAATTAAGCTTATCAGGATCATGTTATGGTCTACCCAATCGGTAGAGAGAGTGTGTGGCCTCGTAGAAATTTTGAGTCTTCGCATTCAACGCGCGTTTGATTTAGTAGATATCTGAGCAATTGGCAATGAGTCAGGAAATACCCAATAAAACACTAACCACCGTAATTTATGCCTTGCATGCTGCTTCATTCATATTTGGCGTAACAGGTATTATTGCCGTCATAATGAACTACGTTAAGCGTTCCGATGTAGCTGATACATGGTTAGCATCGCACTTTCGCTGGCAAATTCGCACCTTCTGGTGGGGATTACTCTGGAGTATCATCGGTATGGCTACAACGCCTATTGTTATTGGATTTCCAATTATATTGGCTACCGCTATCTGGTATTTGTATAGAGTCATTAAAGGATGGCTGCGATTGAATGATAATAAACAAATGTACGTTACTTAGTTCGCAATTTTTGAGGGTCGAAAACAGGCATTGCAACAACTTCGGCAGCATAGGTAAGTGTATCGCTGCATACCTCTAACCGGGTTCCAGGTTTTGCTGCCTGTGGGTTCACATGCGATAGGGCTAATGATTTATTGAGCCGATGCGAGTAGCACGGGCTATTCACAACACCTATCGTAGCGCCATCCAACTTAATGCTTTCACCACCTTCTATCATGTCAGAATGATCGATATCGAGACAGACATTATTCAGCTTCTCCTTGCCCATTGACTGTTGTAATGCATCATGACCCCGGTAACCGTTTTTGCCTTTGGTAACAGTAAAACCCAAACCCACCTCAAACGGCGTTTGCTCTTCGGTCATATCATATCCGTAAAAAAGCAATCCAGCTTCAATGCGCACTTTATCAAGAGACGCGAAAGAACACGGTGTAACACCAGCGTCAACCAACGAATCCCAAAGACTACCAACAACCGCTTTATCAACGAATAGCTCGTAGCCACGCTCACCGGTGTAGCCTGTTCTGGAAAGCAAGCATGAATTACCGAACAAGCTTACCGGTTTATGGTCAAAGTACGCCAGATCAGCAATGTCGCTATTACTGGCAGCTTGCAATACCCCGAAAGCATCTGGTCCCTGGACTGAAATATTGTGTAAGTCGTCTGTAAACTGGATGTCTGCCGATTTTCCTTGCGCAGACTGATTGAGCAAGTTCATGGTGTCCCCGGAGCCGTGAACAATCATCCAATTATTGTTGCCCTTGTTATAAACAATGGCATCATCTGCCATCGTGCCCTTGTCGCTCAGCACGGAAGTATAGGCAGCTTGACCTTCACCAATACGACTGACGTCACGAGTAACCAGATGATCGAGTACCGCGGCGGCATCTTTGCCGGCGACCAGCACCTTTTTTAGCGGTGACATATCGAACATTCCGCAGGCATCACGAATAGCATCGTGCTCCTGTTCGGGGTCAGAATCATATGACCATGCCGTGCCCATACCATTCCAGTCTTCAAGACCAGAGCCAAGCGCTGTGTGTCTGGATGCAAGTGCGGATGTTCTGCTTAGTTCTTCAGTCATGAGTGTATCCTTGGTTAGTACCATTCATCAGGCAGTGAAGATTTTTTCTCTGCTACAAATTGCTGTAGCGTTTGATCGATTGAGGTGTCTAATTCGGGTTGTACGTATTGTGCGAGCATGCTTTTATATACGCCGTTAGCACGTTGCTCAGCAGTCGTACTGCCATTATCTTTCCAGGTTTCATAGGGACCAGTATCGGGCAGCAAAGACTCGTAGTTGGCAGTCGCATAATGACGCAGCGTGTGTGCAGTAGAAAGAAAATTATCACCAGGACCCGCCTCGGCATAGGAGTCCTGCGATAGCGACTCATCACTGATATCCATACCATTAAACAATCGCAGCATAGCCCCACAGTTATCCATGTCCATAATGAATTTTTCAAAAGACATGGTAAGACCACCTTCAAGCCACCCAGCTGCATGCCAGATCTGATGCGAACCACTGAGCATGGTAGCCCACATAGCATTGGTGCTATCCATCATCGCCTGTCCATCTGCCACATTAGCAGCCGTAACCTGTCCACCACCAGAACGTGTTGGCACACCCAATCGTTGGCCCAGTTGCGATAACGACATAGTGACAATGTTGGCTTCAGGAGTACCAAAGGTCAGTGAGCCAGTACGAAGATTCATTGTGGAGTGAAACGAACCTAATACAGCCGGACAACCGGGCCGCACCAGTTGAGACAACGCTATGCCTACCATGCCCTCTGCCAGAGTTTGCGCACTGATTGCTGCTGGCGTTACTGGTCCCATTGCGCCACCAAATATAGCGGGTGAAACACAGACGCATTGATTAGCTTGAGCGTAGACGCGTAATGCTTGTGACATTGTTCCATCAAATACGAATGGAGAATTCACATTAATATTTGCCTGCATGACAGCATGTGTTTCCATGAAGTCTGCTCCGTGAACAATCTGCGCCATGGCAATGGAGTCCTGCGCACGGCTCACTGCGGTAACGCTACCCATAAATGGCTTGGTTGATAATCTTAAGTGGGCTGCCACCATATCCAAATGCCGCTTATTGACTGGCACATCGGTTGGTTCACATACAGTACCGCCTGAATGATGCAATGCAGAACTCAAATAAGTCAGCCGCACAAAATTACTAAAATCATCAAGGCTTGCGTATCTTCGGCCCTTATCCAGGTCAGTCACAAAAGGAGAGCCATAACCTGGCATGAGCACAACATGATCACCACCCAACGTTACTGTATGCAGTGGATCTCTGCTGTAAAGTTTGAATTCATCTGGTGCGCTGGCGCATAAACTTCTCACCAACCCTGGTGCAAACTTTACACGCTGCCCAACTACCTGCGCACCTGCGGCGTCGAAAATTTCAAGCGCAATCGGGTCATCTTGAAACTCCATTCCAACGTGTTCCAACAGCCAGTCAGCCTGATGTTCTATTCTGGTAAGCCCCTGATCACTTAACAGCTGGTACGCAGGAATACGGCGTAATTGTGTGATCAGCATTGCAGATTCAGACGTTGAACAAGCGGAACGTCGACCGCGGCGACGCCGACGATGACGTTTTGTTTTCACCTCTTCTGTCTTAAAGTCAACTGATTTCAACGGCTTATAGCTCTGTATGTGCTTCTACTGTATTGGAAGACTTAATACAGATACTATTGGCGTTAAGAACAGCTGAAAAGTCAATTAATTTGAACGCACCTGCTAAGTAGATTGAGCGATAAAGTCAACATTTTTAAACGCACCGTCTAAGTAAATTGAACGATGAACAAGTTATTCAAACACTATGATGCATTACGCGTGTTCAGCTTCGTTGCGCGCCATGGTAGCTTTTCGGCGGCGGCTGAGCCATTAAACCTGAGTAAAGGCGCGGTAAGTCATCAAATCCGGCAGCTGGAATCTGCGGTAGGCTTTGCCGTTTTCAATAGAGCTGCTCGTGGAATCACGTTAACGTCAAAGGGTGAAGCGCTATTGGCGACTTGCGAAAAAAGTTTCACTGATCTAGATGACACTATAAGCCGACTGCGCAATGACTCAACCGTACAGCTAACGTTAGGGGTTTCAACTTATTTTGCTTCACGGTGGTTATCACCTCGGCTGATGAACTATATGCAGATTCATCCTCGGGTACGATTGCGTTTGCAACCCATGATTGATCTTTCTGATCTTGATATCCACGGAATTGATCTGGCGGTGCGTTGGGGTAACGGCAATTGGAACAATCAGGCATCTCAACTGCTATTCGCGTGCCCAGCCTGGCCCAGTGGAGATAAAAGTGCATTGGAACTCATAAACACGTTTGGACCAGCTAAGGCGTTCAAGCAACTTACTTTGCTACACGATCGGCAAAAAAGTATTGTATGGCGCGAGTGGTTTACCGCGGCCGGCATCGACTACCCTAACGATGAAGCTAATCTGATAATTCCTGACCCAAACGTACGCGTTGAAGGAGTAAAGGATGGGCAAGGCGTATCTATTAATGATGCACTGGTAGATCGCGAAGTACACTCTGGCAACTTATTCAGACTAAGCGACATTGAACTGGCTGACTACGGTTATTTTCTTGTTTACGCAGATGGCGCTCAAGCAAAACCTGAAGTTGCTGAATTTGCACAATGGATGCTGGAAGCCGCCAGTGAATACTCCGGTTTCCACACGCATTGAATTTCAGCGGCTTTAAGAATGTAAACTGTTTTTTCAACAAACGGATAAACCAATCAGTACAGAGTTTTCTTGAACTAAATTTCTTTGAAGCTACTTCTATGTAAAGATCAAATGATCTTGCCAGATGCTCAGGCGTGCTGATTGCTGATTGCTGATTGCTGATTGCTGATTGCTGATTGCTGATATCAATTATCGAAGCTAAATCGTAATGGCAACTGTTTTAAACCATAGATTATATTGTTTAATCCAAACTCCGCGTCACCGTCTTGTTCGATAGTGCTCACGCGTTCTACTAGCGACGCCAGCAAACATCGCATTTCCATACGAGCCAATCTCATTCCCAAACAAAAGTGAATCCCTTTGCCAAATCCCATGTGAGGCGCGGTTCGTCGTTGAATATCGAAACGATTTGGATTTTCAAATACAACTGGGTCTCTGTTAGCTGCGGCAAACAGCACGAAGACGCGATCACCTTGGTTTAAATTTTGTCCTGCAAGTTGGCAATCACGAACAACATAACGACTAAACCCACGAATCGGGGTACTTAAACGAACGATTTCTTCAATCGCATTCGGGATCAATTCAGGTTGTTGCCTCAGCTTATGCCACTGGTCGGGCGCCTCGGCAAACAGATGCAATCCAAAAGCGGTTGCAGCAATGGTTGTATCCAGGCTCGGATTCAAATAATCACGCATTTGCTCAACAGCCCACCCCTTTGGAATTTTACCGCTCTGCTCGGCATGGAATAAAGCAGCAGCCCAACCCTTGGGTGAGAGTTGCTTACGGACGTCCGGGTGTAAAATAAAATCACGCATGGCTTTTAACGCGTCTGACTGAGACCGCGCCAGTGCATTGTCTGGCCCAAGAAAATCAAACGCCGCAGCACCCCACGATAACATCTCGCCTTTCTTGTTATCCGGTAGTCCAACCAGATCAACCACTATATTCAGCGGAAGGTGTTGAGCAATCTGTGATACAGCCTCTACTTGATCGGGTAAAGTTTTGACCAATTGGTCGCTGGCAGATTGAATAATGGGTTCAAGCGGTTTTAGTGTTGCCGGCATCAGGGGCTGGATGGATACTTTTTTACGGCGACTATGCTCTTCTCCGTCAGAGTTAAGCGTGTTGCCTACAAGCAACTTGTTAAACTCCTCATTCAAAGAAACGCCTTTACCCGAGACAAATAACTCAGGCTGCGAAAGCACTTCTTCAGCCGAAGCATAGTTACTGGTGGCCCAACACCCGGTGGCTTCTAACCAAACGATCGGCGCAAGTGCTCGCATGGTTTCATAATGCGAGTGTGGCGCTCGAATGGCTTCGGCCGCGAATAAGTCGTGCGGATAACTTTCCATAAGGTAGCATTCTACCTCAGTTCAAGATTACGTTGAATTGAAGGCACCACACTAAAGCGTGCGGCTAGTCGGTGGTTATTCTGTATAAATGATAATTCGTGAAATGAACATTAGCATTTTTGTCAATCTGCCTCACTAAACCGTTATAATTTCAAAGCAAATCTAATAAGCGCTTCAATAGTTTTTTCATTTTTTAGACCGAAAATTGCAAGCACAAATAAATTTCAGCCAATGTATTAACTTCCCCAGTCATAATATGAAGCAGACAAGCATCCCATTTATTTTCATGCGAGGCGGTACGTCTCGTGGCCCTTATTTTAAGAGAGGTGATTTACCTAACGACCAGAACACCTTGGCCAATGTGTTAATCAGTGCACTCGGTTCTGGTCACCCCCTTAATATTGATGGGCTGGGTGGCGGCAATGCAGTTACCACTAAAGTTGCCATGCTTTCAAAGTCAGACGATTCCTGGGCCGATATAGACTATTTTTTTGCACAAGTTGCAGTGGAGAAAAAACTGGTCGACTTCAAGCCCAGCTGCGGCAATATACTTTCAGGTGTTGCACCAGCCGCAATCGAGATGGGTCTGTTTGAGCCATCGGATAATGTAACTAGCGTTAAAATACTGGCTGTTAATACCGGTGCGCGAATCATAGCCACCATTCAAACACCCGATGGAGTTCGCTACGAAGGAGATACCAGTATTGCTGGCGTACCAGGAACTGGTAGCCCCATCCAACTACAATTTATGGACACCGTGGGCGGTAGTACAGGCGCATTTATGCCAACGGGTAAACCAATGGACACGTTTGACGATATCGACGTCACCTGTATGGATGTAGCTATGCCAATGGCGATAGCGCGTGCTTCGAGTTTCGGATTAAGCGGTTATGAAAGTGTCACGGAGCTTGACGCTAATAAAGCATTTTACGAACGCATGGAAGCGATACGACTAAAGGCAGGCGTTGCAATGGGGCTTGGCGATGTCAGCCAATCGGTCATTCCCAAGTTTGGATTACTGGCACCAGCAGCACATGGCGGAACTATTACGTCGCGATACTTTATGCCATGGAAATGCCACCCGAGCGGGGCAGTCACTGGCGTACAATGCCTGGCTGCTTGTGTTCTAACACCCGGTACCGTTGCCGATGGGCTGAGCACCGTTGCTGCCGCAAGTCCTACAACCGTCATAGTGGAAAATCCATCCGGAGCCATTGAAGTTGTGGTTGAGCACAATCACAATGAGAACGGTTTTATCATAAATTCTGCAGGACTGGTTAGAACAGCGCGCAAACTCGCTGAGGGGCGAGTTTTTGTACCTGCATCGGTTTGGGCAGGTAGCTGAATTAGCTAACTCTAGCTTGTATTTTTGTTTGCAAAAGGCGCATTGGTAATAATACTAAATCAACTCATCCGACCGATCATCGCTCTCACCATAGCGCTTCAACACAGCAGGCTTTGTCCCTTCATAAGCCTTTTCAATGTTCCTGGCAATCTGTGCATTCTCACGCTCAAAAAGACAATTCCCATCCAGATCAGAGGCCACAATAAACGGCCCCATCTTATTGCACTTGATTACCCACATGGCTTGCGCCAAGCCAAGTTCTTCATTCCAATGAACCGCTTCTACTTTTTCAATACCACGCCCCAGCAGTGCACCGGTGCCGTAGCCCACCGTAGACAAATACACAGCACCGTTAGGTACAAAAAATTCCTGGTAGTCTTTTGATGTCATACCGCCTTTACCAACAATCAACTTCGCACCGGTTTTATCCATCCATTCAGGCAGCCACTTGGAAAAGCGGAACGAGGCAGTGGCAGTAACTGCACCCATAGCAAAAGACCCGTCATCGTTGATTCGAGCAGCAGGTGAACAATGGAAATTGGCAGCGGACTGCGTTGGCAGGTCCATGGGTATATTGGCCTGATCTTCCAGTGCTCGCATATATACCCCTTCTCGGGCAGTGTACATAAGGCCATCAAGATAAACGATATCGCCTAACACTAAGTCTTCTATGGCTTCATCGGTTGGTGTGGTAGAGAGTGTAATTTCACGTAGAGGCATTGTTACTCTCCAGCTCATTGATTAACTCGTTTGCTAGTTCACTTTCTAGCTGATTTCCCGGTTCGCTTGCTGGCTCACTCTCCAACTCACTTTCCAATGCAGGATCCCAGTCAATTGATTCGCGTCGCTGATACGGGGTAAACCAGTCTGGGTCGGTACGATGCTCTACCCGACCGTCAGGGAAAATTCGAGCAACTGCTCGTCGTGACGACAAGCAAAACGCGTGCACGGACATTGGCATTCCACCTGTATGGCAGTACCCTACTTCAATGTTGCAATCAACCACCATGTTCTTGCCAACAAACCCCATCGCACCCATACCAATGGAGTTACCAAGCTCTTTGAATTCATCTTCCATTTTGGCTATGCGCGAATCTGAGTTACGACTGCCTACGGTACGTAGCGTGGAAGCACGTTTACCCAACGACATGCACGTATCTTTCGAGCCACCCAAACCAATACCAATGATTGCCGGTTGGCACGCAAGCCCTCGCTTGCCAAACGCCATTAGACTATCAAGGTAAAAACGCTTAATGCCTTGTATACCATCTGATGGAAACAACATTCTATAGTCAGTACCAAACAATCCGCCCTTGTGTACGGTGATTAAATCAATCCATTCGCCGGTCGGTTCAAAACCATATTCAATTTCAGGTGCACCTATGCCAATATTATTGTTGTGATCGGTGCGCCACAACGGGTGCACTCGATTTGGTCTGAGTGGTATTCCGTTAGTCGCACTGGCAGTCGCCCTGCGTAAAGCAGCCTCTAACGCTACCATACCGCCTTCGACCTGCGCCTCATTGCCGAGTTTGACGAACCAACGTGGTACTCCTGTATCACCACACATGGCACAACGATCTTCTTTGGCAACCTCGTAGTTTTCCAGCATCACTTTGAGTACAAACGATGGCAGTTCGTTTTCCTCATCACTGGCGGCTTTTTTTAAACCTTCGTGATAATCCTTTGGTATTTCTATGGCTGCTTTTTCCATCAAGCTTATGGCCGTTTGTTGTATTAGTTCGATATTGATCATGAGCTTGCAACCAAAGTGTCGGGTTCAGAATCAGGCAAAATGGTGTTACCAGGACTCACTACAGTGAACTGCACCGGCTCACGGGTCACCACCACGTTCTCACCCTCTTGCCTTGCCACGGTGAATTCACTGTTCTGTAAGTTTCCGGCTTCAGGGAAATCTTCGCGATAATGTGCACCTCTTGAATTCTGGCGTGCTAAACCGGCTTTGGTGATCACTTCAGAGATGTCGCACAATGAGCGCAGGTTTAACCAATCGTGCCAGGTAAGATTAAATGCCAGATCATCGGAGGCCACACCAACATCCATTAGCGCATCAGACACCTGTGCAATGCCCTCCAGGCCGCGCTGCATACCGACTGCGTTACGCATAACACCTACCTCATCCCACATGACATCCTGTAACTGTTGGCGAAGCGGCAGTACAAGATCAGGTTTCAGCTTTAATGGATGCATTGCCCGGTCCAGCTCTGCAATAAGCACATTTTCATCTGGTTCACGAAGTGTGGGTATGTTTCGAATATCATGACCCATGGTATCGCCAGCAATTCCGCCATAGACGGTTGAATTTGCAACACCATTGCCACCCAGACGGTTCGACCCATGCGCACCACCAGCATCTTCGCCGGCAACATACAAGCCTTCCATTGCAGTACGTGTATCGATATCAACAACAACGCCACCCATAAAATAATGCGCTGTTGGCACCACTTCTACTTTACCCGCCGCAAGATCAAAGCCGCTGTCGGCACAACGTTTCACCATGCCTTTAAATTTTTCTGCTACCCAATCAGGCCCTAAGTGTGACATCGAAATGAACACACCCTCTTGTTGCGGGTTATTGTTTTTGCGCATTTCTGAATATATACCGCGGCTAACTACGTCGCGCGTTGCGCGTTCACCCAGATCATCATAGTCAAACATAAACCGCTGATCAGCATGATTAATGAGTTTACCACCCGCCCCGCGCAGCCCTTCTTCGAGCACAGTGCCGGTCATACGTGTATGGTTACCCGCTAACAAGCCGGTGGGGTGAAACTGCACCATTTCCATATCGCGCAAAGGCAATCCAACACGAAGTGCCATCGCCAATCCATCCATGGTTTTATCGCCGCTTGGTGTGTGGTATTTGTACATAGAAGGCCCGCCACCTGTGGCCATTAATACTGCTTTCGCTCGCACCAGTCGAAACGAACCTGTGCGCATGTCGATCATCAGCACACCTGCCAGTGCGCTACCATCTTTGGTTGGGATAAGGCCAATTGCTCGATGCTCCTGCAATTTTTCAACACCGCTGGCAAGCACTTTTTCCATTAGTCGATTGATGATTTCAATACCGGTTAGATCTCCCTTATGCACAGTACGATCAGCCGTTTGTCCGGCAAACGCCTTTTGATGCAATGAACCGTCCGGGTTTCGATCGAAAAAACAGCCAATCTCGTTTTCCAGTTCACGAATGCGCACCACGGCTTGCTCACAAAGACGCCAGGCCATATCTTGATCTGGCAGCCACTTACCGCCTTCAATGGTATCCATAAAGTGTCGCTCAACCGTATCGCCACCGCCCAGCGCAACGTTATAACCACCTTGCACCATACGCGTACACCCACATTTGCCAATCAGCCCTTTAACGGCAATCGTAATAGTGGTACCCGCAGGTGCCGTTTGCTGTGCGTGCAATGCGGCAAATAACCCGGCTCCTCCGGAACCCAGAATAAGTATGTCGGTGTCATGACGTTCAATGTCGGCAACTTGCATAATTCAAAGCGCCTGCAGGAAGAACATTGTTGCAAGTAAAAACGATACGGCAATTGCCGATGCAAGCAGCGTTTTATGCGGATGCGTCCATGGCAACCATTCCAATGCCATTAAACGCAGACCACCAAACATATGTATTGCCAGTAGAAACACCAAAACAAACTCTGCAATTTTTATCGCGATAGATTCAGTCATGCCAAGAAAACCATCCAGCTTGGATGGATTGGTCATGGCCATGGCTAAAACCCAAAAGTGAAACGGTAAGAATAGCGCAAGCCCGAGACCAGATAAACGATGCAGTATATGTGCAAGCCAGAGCGGATGAGCACGACCTTTAATATCATTAAAACTGTTCATTAAAAATTGTTTTCATGCAAATGTCACAGCCCAAACAGCGCGCGCGCCCAGCACAAATAGACTCAAGCCAACCACTATAGTAGCAATACTTAAAAGCGCACCTTTAACACCACCCCATTCATGCAAAACAGTACGCATACCGATTGCACCATGGATAGAAACAGCCAAAACGAATATACCGTAATATAAAAACCACACGATAGAACCTTGCGTACGACCCAGAATTTCCTCGACACTGATTCCACCCTGCACAGCGTAGATCATTAATGCAATATGCCCGATAATTAGCGGCGCCATAAGCAGGGCCGTGATTCGTTGAGCCATGTACAGCCGAAGTTCAAGCATTAACCATCTCTGTTAAAGAAGCGCTTAGCCGTTTCACGCTTAAGAGCTGCTATCGCCGACATTGGGTCCAATTCGTTTGGGCAATACTTTGTACACGAACCTATCGAATGACAGCTATGACAGCCACCTTTTTCCGAGACAGCATCAAGAATCGCATTTCGAGCATCGTCTTTTTCGTCATTGAGCACAGTCCAGGCACGCAACAGCGCAGCCGGGCCCAAATAGTCTTTGTTTCCCGCAACGGTATCGCATGCGGCGTAGCATACTGAGCAGTTGATACATTCAATACCCGCATTTGCTTCAACACGATTAGAGCTGTTTTCGTCTATAAGGGCAATGGGATCGTGCCGGCTTTGCTTTCCATGATGCACCCCTTCAGCTGCTACCCACTTATCAAAAAACGGATCCATATCAACAACCAGATCTTTGATGACTGGCAGGTTTCGTAAGGGTGCAATCGTGATCTTATTGTCAGTGAGTACTTTCGAGATATGTGTTCGACAAGTCCAGCGCGGTACACCATTAACCATCATTGCACAGCTGCCACACATACCTACCCGGCAGGCAAAGCGATAACTCAGCGTTGGGTCAGTGTTTTGCTGAATCCAGGATACAACGTCAAGAACAGTCTGGCTCTCGTAAGCTGGTACGTCGAAGAGCTGATTGTAATTGTCTTTCGATGATCCCCTTTGAATTTCGACCTGAATAGTACCTGACGGCATGGACAAAGCGTACGTATTAGTGTTTAAAAGCAGCTTAACGACTCTTTAGATAAAAGTATATCCTGCATATCCATAACTGTAAGCCATTGTATTTTATAATTATTAAGTTTCAATTAAGAGCTAAAATGCACCTAACTAGTTCGAATAAGACGCGAATACAGGTGCGCCATACCGTTATCTGATTAACCCTTTAACTGAAGCGACAATAAGGCCTTGACATCAAATTCACAGGGTATGTCCGAGTAACAAAATAATTATTTCTCTGAAAAGTTGATATTCCTATTATTAAGTTCCAGCGCATCACTCATTAACATCGCACTCATGCCACCATCAATAACCAGATCTTGTCCTTTTATCCAACGGCTTTGTTCGGATGCAAGAAATACAATAACGTCAGCGACCTCATCCGGTTCTCCCGGCCGCCCTGCACGAGCCACGTTTTTGGCCACCTGCTCACCAAAGGCTGTGTGAAAATCTTGCAAAATGCTGGTACTTACAGCAGCGGGACTAACCGTGTTCATGCGCAGTCCACGCGCAATCATCCGCTCGGTGTCTGCAATGGTCATAACGATAAGCGCTTCTTTGGACAGATTGTAGGCACGGGTTGGATTGATATTGCGCTCGGTTATAAAGTCTGCAAGCTTTGTTTCTTGCAGTGCAAGTAGTGCCTTGACTTCATCAAGGTTGTCTTTCCACATACCGCCTGCACGTGAAGCTGTATTGACAATCGATGCGTCGCCAGTAAGCTTATCAAGCATGCCGTTGAGAAAAGACCTGAGACCGAAAAAGTTGACTCGTAATATTTTTTCTTGCTGCCCATCCCTTGGTGGTAGCCCGGCATTATTGATCATCGCATCATAGGGGCCTTGCGCTGCTTCAATGGCGGCTTTGATCGATGCATTATCACTGAAATCTGTTTGAATCCAACGGTCAACATCTACCTGCGGCTGATGAATATCGAATGCATGGACAATGTGGCCCGCCTGCGTAAGCCGCTTCGCGACTTCACTACCAATACCGGATGCACCGCCGGTTAGCACTATTCGTTGGGGTCGGACCACCATGGGGTTTTGCTTTAATATGGATAAGGTATCTGATCATTTTATCCGGGTATAGGCTTGACCGATACCTTCATTTTCATCGTACATCACAATTCGGTCAGCACTGATTTCGTAAACGTTGGAAACGTCACCTTCCTCGTCAAAAAATTCTTCGCCGGAACCAGCGAGTGTGTTACCTGTTGTCTCTTGCATTGAAGTCGGTGTAATAGTCACATATTGTCCGTCTGCAGACCAAGTGCCCTTCATGTCGTATGCAAATTTACCGATCGGGGCTCCTACATCGGCTTTTAATATCGCACTGATGGTTTTATCTTCATTGAAGCTAATCTGCATATCCAATTCTTCTTCAAGCGCGATTGAATTTATAATTTCAACTTGCCAGGTGCCTATCATCATATTGGAGTCTACGGCCCCAACAGTGTCGGTTCCTTGAAATTCAGGTCTTTCGGTTGCCTGTAGCGCGTTTCCCAACTCCTGAGAAACATTAGTCAAATCAGGTATTTCTAAATCTGGTATTGCGCAACCAGCCAAAGGTAATGTCATTAGTATTGCGATTTTGAATTTGATATTTCTGAACATAGGAATTAATTTCTCATATTATTTAAAGCGACTCTATTTAAAGCGACTCTATTCAAAGCGGCTTTATTTAAAGGCTGATTTTTCTACGTGGGTTTATTTCTAAGTGGGTTTATTTCTAAGTGGAATTTTTTACTGGATGCAAGTCTATTTTGATTGCATACAGTAACGTAAAGTACATAAATAATAATAAACCTAACCGACAAACTAAGGCAACTTTTGCGTAACTAACTAGCAATTCGTTTAGTTGCTTTACATATTGTTTAGTGGATTGCGCAAGCAATACAGTTCTTTAGGGTTGGGTTGATACGTTTGATTTAGCCATTAAGTGAATTTAAAGAAACCAGATGGCTGTACGCTTGTGTACCTGCTACATACATTGCGTTGGGGCGCTTTTCTGGAGAGCAAAACTAACTTTATTGAGGATAGTGAGTTCCACAATGCAAGATGCTACTTACTAAGCCTGTTAATTTTGCAGACCAGAATCAGTCCGCTGACATGCAGTATGTTAACGGCAGGCCAGTATTCTCGACACGCATTGGAAATTCATACGCGTCGAGAACAAACTGCTTTAGTTATGGCTTCACATAATCCGGCAATTCCAGCACAAAGCTATCGACGGAGCCTGAGTTGTACCAGTCTGATCCGAATATAACGCGAGTACCTGATGGGCTAATGGTGGCGTGCGGTTCACCAAAGTAAGGTGCATATCCACCTTTGGTAGCCGATTTGCCGAACGAACGATGGTGTGCATAACGACACACAACTGTGTCAGCAGGGTCTGTCTGAGCGATATAAATTTCTGAGAACAATGGTGGTGCTGCATCGCCACTAGTAAACAACGACGTCTGACTTCTATTACCAATGCTCGACATTGCCACCCTATTCGACTTCTTATAGGCCAATGAGGAAACATGTGTGCTGCTCGTAGGGTACGGGTAGCCCTGAGCCTGACTGATGATATTTCGACAGCCACCAGTTTCAAGATTGTGTTCAACCAGATGACCAATACCTTTGTCAGCATCACCATTGCACCCATCAGGACTGGCGCCAAAGCTGACTTGGTAATAGGCATCTTGACCGTTTGACGTTCTACCCAGACTGGAGTGCTCAGAAGAGGACCCCATATCCAATTCATGGTTAACCGTTTTCAAATCAGTGCCAATGACAATGCCCTGATGCCAGAAGCTTTTACCACTTGCTGATGGAACTGGCGCTAGATATTCTTTCCAGATAGTTCCTGAGCCTGTGGGCGCTGTAACAACCTTACCTGTGCTTAGCTTATAGGACAGCATAATTGAGCTACCATCATCTTTTCTACAGCTAAAGCCAAACAGATCATCGTCAATGGAGTGCATCTGCACATCGTTGCCAGCCGACGGCAATCCCGAACCACAATATGCACTAAAGTCAGCCACCTCGGTCGATTGATTGGCACTGACGCTGAAGCGTTTGAATTTTCCATAGTCTCCAGAGCGTTTACTTACATAGAAAAATTTGTCGGGGTCGGTGCGGCTCCAGAAAACCTGCTCCAGATCAGCGGGAACAATATCAAGGTCCTGTTTAAATTTATAAGTGTGGCCGTCGAGCAACTTGTGCCCGCGATTATTCGCGCTACCTGTGCGGTACACCATCAACAATGACTCATCAGCATTCCACGCCTGTATAGTGCTGTACAAGGGTTTGTTCACTTCGCCAAACGCACTGTTCGTGATTCTGGTTACACGACCGCCAAACACCGGGTCCTTGTACGCTTGCAAATACCCTGGTTTATTCATTGACGGCACGACAAACGAATCGACATTAGATACAAAACCTTCACAAAATCGCCCATTGTCTGGGTCTGGGTCTGGGTCCGAGTCATCATTACCAGCCAGACTGGTGTATTGCGAATCTACCGAAGACCAAACACTACCAGTCTGCCGATGCCATAAACGAACAAACACAGTTGAACCGTCCTCGGGCAGACTTGTCGTGGTAGTTGTGGTTGCTGCTTTCAGATTACCGCTGTCAAAGTATTCTTTTCCACCAACAGTTGAACCTATATACAGCCAACTTTCATCCACCATTGTCTCGTTAGCGTCCCAGCTAAACGTCACACTGCTGCCGGATATATCAGCACCATCTGATGGTTCTGATATCACTGGTGCACTGAGTGTAGCCGCTGAATAAGTTGCATCGATATGCCGCCAGGCGCGGTTATCGAACCTATGCCATATGCGGACATAAACCGGACTTCCATCTGTAACCAATCCACTGACATCCACGCTTGTGGCGGCTGCTAAATCACCACTGTTATATATTTGAGAACCACCAACCGTCGTACCAACGTACAACCACCATTGATCAACAGGTACGCCTTTCGCATCCCAGGTAAACGTATCTGAAGAACCGGTTAATACATCCCTTTTTGAAGGAGACGTTATCTCGACGGTGGCTGATGTTGAAGCGGCAGTAAAAGCTTGGTCCACGAAATTCCATTTGTCGTCGGATAGTCTGTGCCAAAGTCGCACGTGAATAATGGAACCATCGGCTGGCAAACCATCAACCACAAACTGTTGTGCACCACCAAGGTTTCCACTATTGAGGTAATCATAGGACTCTGGTTCAGGACCCGCTGTCACCCACCACTCATCTACCTCAGTTCCATTCGCATCCCACTCAAGCGTTGAGTAATTCGCTAATTCGCTACCTTGCTCGGGAACAACAATTTGTGGTGCTGATGCGTCTTGCGCATATGTCAATTGACAAAACAGCAACTGACAAAATAGCAATGTAAAGCCGCATAACGTTTTCAAACACTTCATTCCAACACACCTCTAAACCGTGCGATTTTGAATTGATGCCAGCGCCGCAGCTATGCGATGAAAGCAGCCTTGCCTGACGCAAGTCAAACGTCTAATCGAGACGTCTATCCATGAGGTTTGCAACCGTATAATGTGGAGATCGCAGGTGGTATTAAAAAACCACAATGTTACTTAACGTGCTTTCGGTAAAACCTGCGGTGAACTGAGCAGAAGTAGTATTTCATCACGCTCAAAAAGCAGGTCAGCTAAAGTACTTGCTAAAAAGATTATGCCGAGAATAAACAAGGTATTAAGCTCAATTACAGCGACCGTTTAGTAAGTTATTTTTTTCAGCATAAAGCCATAATTCGAGCAAAAATTCAGGCTGAATTTAAGTGTCAGCCAAGTCAAATTACAAATGGCACATGACATAAAAATTTAGGCTTGAATCGGCATGAGCGATGTCAGCCGTTTTAATGTGATAGTCAAGTTCACAAAAAATGAAAACAGACGCGCATTCAAAGAGTTTCTGGATGATCAGATGATTGTCTAAAAATTGCTTAAATGACAAAGTGGTTAACTTGATGGGCTTGTACGGAGAAAACACTTTGTAAATCCCATTGCACTTATCAAGATCAATAACGGAAACAAACTACGCCGGATTCATGCACAGCGGTTCAATGTCATTATTTAAATACAGCTAATCGCCGTAAAATTAAATCGAAAAATCCGTCGGCATCAACGTTGGTCATCCAAACCGCGTTTTTCGGTCTGCTGGTAACACGCCAATAGTCAGCCACTGTCATACCTACCGTTAGCGCAGACTGGGTTTCGATCTCTACATTGATTAGGCGGCCCGAATACAGTTCAGGTTGCAAGAGATAAGCAATGACATTTGGATCGTGTAACGGCCCACCATCGGTGCCGTATTTTTCCTCATCGAACCGTTCAAAAAACTCAAGCCATTGCGCCGACACTTCACCAACTTGTGTGCCAAGCGAACGGAAGGCTTCAATTCGCGCATTCGTTGTTAATGCTTTGTGCGTCACATCCAACGGCATTACTGTCATCGGAATACCAGCCTCAAACACTAACTTAGCAGCATCAGGATCGACATAGATATTAAATTCCGCCACAGGAGTTACGTTTCCGCCTTCAAACAAGCCACCACCCATCATCACAATTTGCTTTATCCGGAGGGCGATTTCTGGAGCTTGTTCAAGTGCTTTGCCAACATTTGTCAAAGGGCCAAGCGTACATAATGTCACAGACTGCTTCGGCCGAGACAAGACAGTGTCAATGATAAATTCCACAGCGTGCTGTTCTTGCAATGGCATGCTTGGCTCGGGTAGTTGCGTTCCGTTTAATCCTGTCTCTCCATGTACATATTCGGCAGTAATCAAATCACGTTTCATTGGCCGATCTGACCCGGTATATACTTTGATGTTGGGCCTTCCAGCCAACTCGCACACTTTACGAATATTGGTATGAGTCAATGAAAGCGGCACATTTCCCGCAACAGCCGTGATACCAAGCACATCCAATTCAGGGCTTGCCAAGGCTAATAGAATAGCTATGGCATCATCTTGCCCTGGATCGGTGTCTATGATTATTGCGTGTGGTGCATTTACTTCTGCTTCCATCGATATTACTCCGGCACTACTGTAAATACTTTGCCATCATTTCTTGAAATCTGAATCAAACCATCATTGCGGCTTATCAGCACTTCATTAAATGAATACGGCGCATAATTCACATCTGGCGAGTTCAAGATTCCCGGAAACTCAATGACATCTGTATAAGTTTGACCATTTTCAAGTGTTCGGCTGGGAAAGAAACTCGGTACTATAGTGTCTGAATCGGCCTCCGTTGAAGAGTTCAGAAAATACAAAAACTGCATTGATGGGTTCAGTAAATTCGCGGTCGGTGTATGGCTGATTTGCTCGCCCGCTTCACCGGACACTCGCCGTGGTAGAGTCGCTTCAACAGATAGACCAAAAAGATTATCATTTGAAGAAACACCAATAAAACTAAGCTCATCAAAGTTAAATTTGATTTCATGCGAACCACCATCAGCTCTAAACAGATGTGTCGATGTCATACTACATGTCCGTGCCTCTGAAGTAATGTCAACAGTTTTAACGTGCGGTGCGCTCGAATTAATTGATTGCAGCAGATACACCGCAGATTCACCATCTGCACTGGTGAGGACAACCTGGTTGCCCGATCGGATAATTTGAAAAGTGCAGTAACCAAAACTGATCGATACGTACCCGTACTCAA
>CAYTJF010000103.1:0-18628 GCA_964437945.1 uncultured Granulosicoccaceae bacterium | reverse complement strand
TTTTCTGGATGGAGCAAATGGGTGCAACTGTTGTGGCTGTAACAGAAGGTAGCCAAACACTTAAAGACGCCATTAATGAAGCGTTTCGCGATTGGGTTACCAATATGGATGATACACACTATGTATTGGGTACAGCGTGTGGCCCGCACCCGTTCCCGGAAATGGTGAGCTGGTTTCAATCCATCATTGGCACAGAAGCCCGAGAGCAAATGCTGGAGCGCACCGGTAAATTGCCTGAACGCGTCTATGCCTGTGTTGGTGGAGGGTCGAACGCAATGGGTATATTCAGCGGATTCTTTGATGATAAGGGTGTTGAACTCGTTGGTGTTGAAGCAGGCGGCCGTGGGCGAGGTAGTGGCCAGCATGCAGCACGTCTGGCATACGACGATGCATCTATTGGTGTGGCTCAAGGATACAAAACTTATTTTCTGCAAAACACTGACGGACAAATGCAAGATACGCACAGTGTATCCGCCGGGCTCGACTATGTCGGTGTTTCACCGATTTTGAGCCACCTGCACGAAACCGAACAGGTTCGATTTGAAGCCGCCGCAGACGAAGAGGTGGTTGCCGCCATGCAAAAGACCGTTCGACATGAAGGCTTGATTCCAGCGCTTGAATCATCACACGCCTTTGCGCAAGCCTATAAGGAAGCCCCAATGATGTCGTCCGACGACAACATTCTCATTAACATGTCCGGCAGAGCTGACAAAGACATATTCACGGTTGCCGATGCTGTGCACGACCCAAAGTGGAAAGAGTTTATTATTGATAAAGCCGATGCCTATCGCCGGGAGACGCACAATGGATAAGCATAAAACCAAGCTCGAAAAATCTATAAGAGATGCACGTAAAAACAAAGACATTTTATTGATGACGCACATTGTGCTTGGCTACCCAAATTTTGATGACTGCCTTCGACTGGTTGAAGACATGGTGGAAGCCGGCGTTGATCTAATGGAATTGCAAATACCTTTTTCAGAACCGATGGCAGATGGCCCCGTCATTTTAAAAGCTAATGCCGAGGCCTTGAAAGCGGGGGCAACCGTTGAACAAAGTTTTGAAATGGCTGAACGCCTGATTAAAGAATTCGATATTCCATTTCTGTTTATGACGTACTACAACATTCTGTTCTGCCAGGGTGTGAATGAATATGTAGAGCGCTGCAAGTCCATTGGTATACAAGGTTGTATTGTTCCAGACTTGCCACCATCTGAAGGGCAGGATTATCTTGATGCCATGCATCGTGCCGAACTGGCGCCTGTCCATATATTTACACCTAATACGCCTGAGCCGCGTATGCGTTTTTTAAGCGACAACAGCTCTGGGTTCATTTACAGCGTTGCGCGTAAAGGCGTTACCGGAAAAGACACCGCATTCTCCAATGAGTTGGAAACCTATCTTGGCCGGTGCCGGGAAAACACATCATTGCCGCTCGCTGTAGGCTTTGGTGTCAAAACGGCTGAAGACGTAGACTTCCTGCGCGGCAAAGCCGATATCGCTGTTGTGGGCTCAGAAACCATTCGAGTAATGGAAACCAAAGGTGTGAAAGGCGTGCGACCTTTTATAGAAACACTGGTCGCATAGCCAAAGGAATTTGTATGGCACAGTCGCGAAGAGCCCCGCCTCGACTTGTCGAGGTAAAAAGCAAGGCGAAATTAACCCCGAACATGCTTCGGGTTACGTTTAGTGGAAAGGCATTGCTAGGCTTTCCAACCAATGCGGCATCGGCCAATATCAAGTTATTATTGCCTCACGCGGACCAGGACGAAAAAGCCTATCGAGACTCCTTACAAGGAATAGGTGAAAAACCGATCAAACGCACTTACACCGTGGTTGAGTATCGAGAAAGCAGCAACGAACTGGATATCGATTTCGCCCTTCACGCAGATTCTGGCCCGGCCACACAATTCGCGCTCAACGCACAGCCGGGCGATACCGTTGGTATTGCAGGTCCGAGCAGAACAAAGCTTGTTGACATAACGGCTGATTGGTTTTTAATCGCAGGTGATATGACAGCCTTGCCCGCTATCGAAGCCAATGTAAAGCGACTACCAATAGACTCAGGCGGCTACTTAATTATAGAAGTGCAAGAGCAGGCCGATCAACGTCAGCTTGAACTACCTGACTCATTCAATATTCAGTGGCTAATAAACCCTGACCCCAGATCGGGAAACAGCAAGCTTGCCGAGGTAGTGATGAACCTTGTATGGCCAGCCGGTATTCCAGGCGTTTGGATTGCCGGTGAGGTGAGCACGGTGCGAACCCTGCACAGGTTTCTTGCTAAGACAAAACGCCTGGAACCACAACATCGTTACACCAGCGCTTATTGGCAGATTGGACAAGATGAAGATGCGTTCCAGTTAGTTAAACGACAAATAGACAATTAAATGAATCAGGCGGCCACACAATCAGCCGCTTAATCCTGTTCCGAGAATCATCTACTGTTTCGATTGACAGTGCAACCGAAAAACACTGAGATTGCCTGCAACTGCCTAAAAGAGTTCGGTTTCATCCCGAGTTATAACGTAGTCGTCAAGTATCACATAGTTGTCTATGTACAGATTTTGTGAGTTTTGTGGATTTTCACCCTCTTCTAAAACTTGACCTTCACCTGACCAGGTACTCCAATACACCCACCTCGGCTGAGTGTTGCGTAGCGATGCCAGATCTGGCATTTGCCCATTCTCTGTAATGGCAATGGGGCGCTGCTCGCCAAGTAGCAATAGCGCATCGTATACATACTGGTCAAAATCATGGCCGAACTGACGAAATATTTCAACACCCAACACATCGACAAACTGATGACCAGGATGATAGGTAGCTGAGTCCCATTGTGGACCGCTGTTCTGTCCCCAGTGGTTAACCGAGTACACCCAGATTAAATTGGTTAAATTATGCACTTCTGTAAAATAGCGCCACTGATGTTGCCAAAGTTCTTCGAAACTCGATTTTTGACCCCACCAAAATCGTGGTGCATTCATCGCTTGGAACGGACGCCACAGCACTGGAATGCCTTCATTGCGCAGTAAGGTCAGATAACCAGCAATTTCATCCAGTCGATTTTCGTATTCCAGATTGAGCGCTGACCCGTTAGTAAGCATGTCATCGATATTCTGCGGACTGTAGGCACTTTCTCGATAGTCTTGCACGCCTGCTCCGTCATCGCGACTCGGCGCTATCATGTTGTAATCCAACTGGATAATCGAACCGCCTGCAGCATGAGCAATTACAGCGTCAACAACCTCACCGCGTCTGCTCACTATTAGATTACGAAGATCAAGGTCGGCATCGTCTCCAGGGAGATGAAAAGCACCAAAGCCAGTAGAGTATACGGCGGGATACTTACTTACCTGATCAAAAACATACTGCTCTTGCCTGCTAGGAAAAAAAGGCTCTCTCTCATTGTCCCAGAACAATTGCTCTTGACCAGATAAAACCTGCTGGCCGGTAATCTCATTCAAATAATCGAGTAGCCGGATAGCGCCTGGATCTGCATTTGGGTTGGACGGCATGTTGGTGGATTGATTATCTGCAACGGTCGATGCAGGAACGGCGTCTGACGAAGGTTCAACGTTAAAAAGCGTGTTGTTGTCGGTGCCTCCACAAGCAACCGAAAACACTATAACGAATATAAACACACTGCAATTCGGTAGCAATGATAGCCATGGTGAGTTGGAAGATCTTATTTTAATCATCATATTTTGCCCCTCCAGATACGATCTGCGATTATTAAGTGACTTGCAATTTATACAGTTCTATTCAATTATAATTTTCAATATTTGCCTTTAATGTTTGCCTTTTATTTGCCTTTAATGTTTGCCTTGAGTGTCAGACCAACGTGAAAACGATCATCACCGAGCAGTTCATCATGCGACTTAATTTGCTACAACTGTATTAATGAGCGTTTACACATTATCAATCAAGGCATTCACGACCAGATCAGTTACGCTGTCGGATACCAGTATTCCATAAGACAATCGTTCATCAGATTCGTCACTATTAATTCTTGGATATAATTAATAAATATAAATCTCGAGCTGGTGAATGGATAACAACAGGTAACATTGTGCTGAATTGTTTTGCATACAATACGTCCAGACTAAGCAGGGACAATGTCATATTGAATTTTGTTCTCGATCTGAACCATGTACCGGTACGACAACATTCAGATTTCAGATCAGAGTAGTTTTATCTAACGTTTACCGAGCTAACTTAACCGTCATGCAACTACTTGTTATCAATCCAAACACAACCGCCAGCATGACCGAAAAGATCGGCGCGGCGGCGACCGGAGTGGCTTTACCCGACACTGAAGTGCTTGCTGTTAATCCCGAAAAAGGACCACCAAGCATTCAGGGTTACTACGATGAAGCCATTAGCCTTGCCGGGTTGCTGGAGGTTGTGGAGGCAAACCCGCAAGTTGATGCTATCGTGATTGCTTGCTTCGATGATACCGGGCTTGATGCAGTGCGCTGCGTCAGCAACAAACCTGTAGTCGGTATCGGCGAGGCTGGGTATCACCTGGCAGCGATGTTATCGAACAAATTCTCTGTTGTTACGACATTGGCGCGCTCTGTTCCTGCACTGGAACATAATCTGGTGCGCTATGGTCTGGCATCACGTTGTGCAAGCGTACGTGCATCGGAGGTGCCTGTGCTTGAACTGGAAAATCCGCACAGTGATGCGCGACTAAAGATAGGCAAGGAAGTAAAAAAAGCCATTACCGAAGATCATGCTGAGGCCATCGTTTTGGGTTGCGCTGGCATGACCGATCTTGCCCAGTCATTATCTGATGAACATGGCCTACCGGTTCTCGACGGTGTTGTGAGCGCTGTAGGGCTGTGCGAAACCATGGTTCGGTTAAATCTGAAGACTTCTACACTTGGTGGCTACGCGCAACCACTGCGCTGAATTGAACTGTATTGAGCTTAAATGCTATGAGGTTCCTTAAACTTCCAACCAGAAAGTAACCGGCCCATCGTTAACCAAGGCCACTTGCATATCAGCACCAAAGCGCCCTGTTTGCACTTGCTCCAGTTGCGCTTTGGCCTTTGTGCAAAAAACCGAAAACAACGCTTCTGCCATTGCAGGCTTTGCCGCTGTTGAGAAGCCTGGACGACGACCCTGTGACGTATCTGCAGCTAAAGTGAATTGTGGTACCAGTAACAGTTGAGCACCAGCTTGTTTGATATCCAGATTCATGCGCCCTTGCGCATCAGGGAAGACGCGATATCCCAATAATTTGTCGACCAGTTTTTGAGCGCTCTGCTTATCATCATGTGGCTGTACACCGATCAACGTACACAAACCTACCCCTATCTGTCCTACCACAGCATCGTCAATGCTCACCGATGCTTTAGATACTCTTTGCAATAACGCAATCATTTGTACAGATTCCAGGGTAAGTCCAAGTTGCCCAAACTCATCGTCGTACTAAGACGCCAATTCTGCCAGACGTCACAAGCATGACTAATGATTCAAGATCACCATGCGACATAATGTCAATATTTCTACCGCATGACGAGTAGTGTACCCAATGCAGTACAGCAGAGTGTGGGTTGCTGTTACCATTGCAATCTATGCAATCTATGCAATCAACATTGCTCAATCTCATTGCCAGAGTACTTTCCAGTATCTCCCTTCCAATGAACCATCGTATCGGCGCCGCAATCGGCTGGCTCGCATGGACAGCTCACACAAAATTGCGCACCATCACTTTAATCAATCTGTCGCTGTGCTTTCCTGACTGGAGTGAGGAACAGAAAAACCGTATCGGTAAAACCAGCTTGATTGAAACAGGCAAAACGTTAACAGAATCTTTCTGGTTATGGAAACGACCGAATAGCGATGTACTCGAACGTTTGATCATCATCGAAGGGGAACAATTACTTCGCGACGCACAGGCATCAGCACAAGGACTCATTGTTGCTACACCCCACATGGGCAGTTGGGAATCGTGTTGTTTACCGCTGGTTACCGAGGAACCAGTGACGTTTTTTTATAAACCACCACGCATGAGAGCCGTCGAGCCTCTCATTGTTGCTGGTCGGGAGCACATGGGTGGTGATGGCGTTAAACTCGACGCTGCCGGCATCAAGCATGTATTAAAAAGACTCAAGCAAGGTCACACGGTGGGAATTTTGCCCGATCAGGAGCCTGACCTGATTAATGGTCATTTCGCACCGTTCTTCTCACAGCCAGCTAACACCATGACCTTACTGGCAAAGTTTGCCAACAAGACTCAATCGCAAGTATTGTTTTGTTTTGCTAAACGCTTGCCAAAAGGTGCCGGCTGGCAACTACACTATATGCAACCCGCCAAAGGCGTAGACGATCAAGATAAAACAATCGCTACTACAGTCTTGAATGCAACAGTAGAGCAATGTGTACTGGCGTGCCCGGAACAATACATGTGGAACTACAAGCGTTTTCGAATTTACCCGGACGGCTCAAGACGTAACTATAAAACATACCCCTGATGCGCCAACAGAACCTGGTGGGGCAAACCAGCACCAACACAGCAAACACGACGCCATCGTTTGGCATTGTACTGTTCATAGCAGGCCTGATACTGATGACGGCCATGGACGCAGCGGTAAAGTGGTTAGTTGAAGACAAGGTACATGTCATACAACTGCTATTCGTGCGCAGCTGCATCATCACCAGCTTACTCCTCATATTCTATTCAGCACGAAGGCAGCTCGTGCAACTAAAACCTGTTCGGCTCAAAGCACAATGTGCACGCGGCTTGATCGGCTTTATGGCGCCGTTTGCGTTCTTTCTGGCTTTGAAGTATTTACCGTTAACAGCAGCAAACGTAGTTTTTTTCAGTAACATTTTTCTTATTACCTTAGCTTCTGCCCTCTTTCTGAATGAAAAAGTGGGCATTTATCGCTGGAGCGCGGTATTTGTCGGTTACATAGGTGTATTGATCGCTATAGACCCAAGTGCAGACGGTGAGTTGTTTGGCTACATGCTGGTCCTATTGTCCAGCGCCACCTTTGCTTTTTTATTTATCAGTGGCAAAAAACTGGGAGCTACGGAAAGCTCAGAATCTCTTGTGCTTTTTTACAATATGGGAGTTGGGTGTATAGCCCTGTTCTGGTTACCTGGCATCTGGCAGACAATTACCACTGTAGACTGGCTCGGCATATTGCTGGTATCGGTTTTAGCGGTATTTGGTCAATATTGTATGACGCAAGCTTTTGCCATTGCTGATGCGTCGCTACTGGCACCGCTCAATTACACAACTATTGTTCTTACCCTCCTGTTCGATTGGGTTTTATGGCAAACACTACCAAGTGCACAAACTCTGCTTGGTGCCACCATTATCATTGTAAGCAGCTGTGTGGTGATCTATCGGCAAAACAGACACCAGGCGAAACAATCAACCTAAGCGCAAAACTTAACAGATCGCTAGTGGTCCATCCACTAGTTAACCTTGACCACGCGAATCAGCCACAAGCGAATCAAGATTCATTTTTTTCAAAATACGCACGAAGCACAGCAGCAACAGTATCGACATCTTTTCTGGACACATCTCGATGCATAACCAATCTTCCAGAATTACGACCTGCTGACATCAACACACCGCGCTCTTTGGCAAACGACGGCAAACTTGTACCGTGATCACCATCGTAGTCCAGCCACACCATATTGGTCTGGGTCCACCCTTGCCTCACCGTTACGTTAGGAATGTTTGCCAGCATGTCAGCCAGCACTTGCGCATGAGAATGATCTTCATGTAATCGATCAAAGCCATCAGTAATGGCTAAAATGCCTGCGGCTGCCAGCATACCGATCTGACGCATACCCCCGCCTGTCACTTTACGCCAGCGTAAGGCTTGTTCTATAAACGCTTTATCGCCAACTAAAACAGACCCCACAGGTGCACCCAAACCTTTAGACAAACACAGAGAAACGCTGTGAAAAGGTTGAGCGACAGACTCAAGCGACGTGTTCAACGCTACAGCGGCATTCGCCATTCTGGCGCCATCGAGATGTAAAACCAGTTGGTGCTCATCAGCAAACTGTCGTGCCCGTTGCATATAGTCAAGACCCTGCACGCGACCATGTTGCGTATTTTCCAGCGCCAACAATGCGGTGTTGGCAAAGTGAATATCTTTTTCCTTTATAACTTCGGCGACTGCATCAAGCGGTAGTTCACCATTGTCAGCAAAAGCGACAGTCTGCGGTTGAATACCCCCCAGAACGGCCGCACCTCCACCCTCATATTTATAAGTATGCGCATCTGCCCCAACAATGTATTCGTCACCGCGCTGACAATGTGTTAGCAAGGCAACCAGATTGGATTGCGTGCCGGTAGGCATAAAAAGAGCCGCTTCGTGTCCCAGCATTTCTGCACACATATCTTGCAATCGAATAGCGGTAGGATCTGATTTATAGACATCATCACCCACTTCGGCATTACGCATTGCCTGTCGCATAGCATCAGTAGGTAAAGTGACAGTATCACTGCGAACGTCGATCATTTGGATTTGGTACTCTTGTTATTCCCAAGCCGCGCCTGAGTCGTATCCACGCGGCTCTGATGGTGCGCTGGAATTCAGGGATTAGCAGTTAGTGTACTTGTTAGTTAACTTCTATGTACAAGCATAACCAATACGACACCCGTTTCAATACTTATCTTTAAACGATTATCAGTGACCTTATTGCTCAAACCAACTGTACTGCCTGCAATCAGCGTCGCGTTATCGAGAGGATACTGCGCACCACGAACAGTAACACCTGTAGCAGTACCTGCCAATGCAATGATGCTAAACACTTGCCCGGGTGACGCGACCGCATCGAAAGCTCTGCCGGAATCAACTAAATGTGCATCGACAAAGTCATCAATAATGCGTAGCTGAAAAGGCCAGGAACGAGCGACGGCGAGTTGCCAGTTGAACAATTGGTGATCGGTGCGCCCACCGGATGCACCGAGTAAAATAACCTGCTCGAAAAATCGATCACTGAGAATATCAAATACCAGCTCAAGATCGCTGGCATCTTTTTCGCGTGAAAAACGGATGCACTCGGCATCCATTGCTTTTATGGTGGCTAAAGAGTCTGGGTCGACACTGTCCAAATCGCCGACAAGCAAGTTTGGTGTGAAGCCTGAACCCAAACAATGTCTGGAGCCACCATCAACACATACCATGAAGTCATCTGGTGAGACGTTTGCGATAGCACTGCTTTCTATACTGTAGTCACCGTTGGCAAACACAACCGCCCGGTTAGATTGCACTATAGCTTGCCACCACTTGCAACAAAATCGTCAGCAAAGCCCAAAGCTCGCGTAAGACCATTCAATGATGCGGAAAAGTTATCTCCGCTGTTGTCATCAACATTTGCCAGGACTTCAACATTCAGCTCAGTTCCCTTGAGTAATAAGGGCATGAGATCGTCACGGATGTAATCTTTCTCTTGAACAAGTTGTTGAGTGCCTGCTTCATCAACACGTATCTGTGAGCCGACGATATCACCAAGCGCGTTGTCATCGACTGACCAACGAATTTTTGCTGGAGTATCCACTTCGCGTTCGGGGAATTTCAAATACAATAAACTGCTCTTGTTAGCACTGCGACTCATTAACAAAGAGGGGCGGGTTTGATCATCAACAACTGAGCCGGAAAAATCCACCATGAGCTCACAAGTATATTTTGTTTTGTTCTGTTTGCATTCGGCTAACCATTCGCCAAAGTAGGCACGCAATACTTGCTCCGGCTCTTCTTCCTCATTGACCACAGGCGCAGGTTCTGGTTCAGCCTCGGCAACAGGTTCAACTTCTGCCACAGTCCCGGACGGTGACTCTGTTGAACCTTGGGGTAAGCTGCAATCACTGTCACTGGGTAGCTTGATTGATGTAACTGCTGTGAGCTGAACAACACCATCGTGCTCAGGGTAATCCTGGGAAGTATCCAGCTGACCACGTAATTCAACGGACATTACCTGTAGATCAGCCGTTGCTTGAGACAGGTAGTCTTGCTGCAGTTGACCTACCTGGGTATTGTCACCCTCTACCCAATAACGTTGTTCAGAGCCGCAAGGTTGGAAACTATTACGGTTAGCACCGTAAACATAGAATCCACGAAGCGTGTCAGCCTTGCCTTGATCGGTTGCAATCAGCAACTGCAATTCCGCCAGTCGCTGCTGTGACATCTGGGCTAAACAGTTTTTAGCAATCTTTTCAGCAACGTCTTGCGGTGAAGAGATTTCGAGATACCAGAGGCAGTTTTGTTCACGATATTCAAAAAACGCTTGCTGTGAAAGTTGGAACTGATCGAGCGGTGCATCGCTAAGATCATTGGCAATGTACTCAGAGATATCACGGATATTGTCGTCCATGAGATCAAGGTAGTTATCTACACAGTTGTTAATGTCATTATCGTCATTAGATAGCTGCATACATTCTTGCAACACATTGTATTCTTGAGCGTGTGCATGCTGTGCTGGCGACAAAATAGTCAGCAACATAAGCATCATTAAACTCGGAGACAGAGTCAGAGTCAGAGACAGGAAAGATATCCGAGATATGAAAAATGACCGGGCTGGCCGAGCCTGCCGAGCAAATGTGGCGAGGATTTTATTGCGGCTTTGCATATTTTACTAACCTAAAGGGGTTTACTCACAGGGATATAATACAGGCTCTATCATTCTCTAATAATGACCCCTGTCTAATTTTATCACATGTTGCTAATTGTTACAGAGTTGAAGAAAAAAGCGCAAAGTGCCAAACTTGCCACGCTTGAATGTGTCCCACTCGCGGTATAATCTTCGAACTTAAGGATTTAATTAAAGTCACAGTGCGCCTATTTATGCCAAGCAGGCAGCCACAGGCTGGGTCGACGCTCATATGGCTATTCCTCTGGATAGCCGGTACGGCTGCAATTGCCTATTTGTGCGCTACCCGGCATGTTCCTGCCGTTCAACAACAGATACAAGCTAATGCGGAAACGGCTGTTTCGGGTGTGGTTGCGAGCGATGGAACCGCAAACGTCACAACAAGTGTATATGGACGTACGGTTACGCTTGAAGGTTCAGTCGCGAATGAAGGTCAAAAAGCAGAGCTACTTAGCGCTCTAAATGCGGCTAACGGTGTACGTCATGTCAATGATGATCAACTTATTGTCGTCGATGGCACAACCGCAGAGACAACGAGCAATGCCTCGTCAGAACAACCTCCTGATAATCAGAATCAGACATCGCCCAGTGAGCTGACTAGTGAGCCAACCAGCGAGCCGGTCCCTGAAGAAGCAGAAGGGATGTCTGCCGAAACACCGACAGCCGAGTTGACGCCCCCAGAACCGCCTTCACTTGAAGCACCGACGGCCGAGTTGATAACACCGCCACCTTCACCCGAAGCGCCGACTGCCGGATTTACGCCTCCGCAACCGCCTGCACCTGAATCACCGACCTCCGCAGAAGTGCTTTCTCCGGAATCACCCACATCAGAAGCACTCTCTATTGCAGGACCGTCACCCGAATCACCAACACCCGAGGCGCCCTCTCCTGAAGCACCGTCACCTGTTTCACCAACTAGTAATGACGCTGGCAGTGTTGCCACTTCGACACCAGTTGACAATGAACAACCAATAGAGGATGAACTCGCTGAACTAATCATTTCGAACGAACTTGATTTGAATAACTCGTCTGATACGCCATTACCTGAAACTGAAGATGAGAGCGTGGTATTAGTTGATGTGCTTGAAGAGGAATCATCTACATTCTCCATGCAGATCAAAGATGGCACCTTGACACTGACTGGCGACATAGCATCTGAAGATGACTCACTGGCCTTTATTCAATCAGCGATGCGAACGTTCGATGTGAACTATCTGGTTAATAGTATGCAGGTAAATGAAGAGAATGCACAAGCGAGCTGGCTATCTGCGATTACCGAATTTATACCAAGCATGGAACCAGTAACTGATGCCAGCATCACTATTTTTGAATCTCAAGTAACCTTATCAGGGACGGTTCCCGATGAGCAGACCCACGACAAGATTACCGACCAGGCATTATCGCTGCTATCTGAACTCTCACTCGTTGATAGCATTATTGTTTCGTCGGACGACCCAGCTCCGACAGCAGCCACAGCTGCGGTGGAACCAGAAGTTGTAGTTAACCCTGGCAGCGAGCCTGCAGTTACAGACACAACGCTGCAGGACACAACGCAAAATAGTGCACAAGCAGCTGAAGCACAGCCGAGCGCGGAAAAAAATGTCACTAGCGCTGCTGAACTGAACACACTAAGGGAAGCGTTTAAAGCATTGGAAGCCGAGAAAATTTTATTCCAAACTGGAAGTGATGTTCTTACGGACGAAAGTGTGCAAACCGTAGCAGCGATGAGCGCACTTTTGAAAAAATACACAGATATCAACATTGAAATAGACGGTCACACAGATTCAGAGGGGTCAAGCGAAAATAACCTACAGCTTAGCCAGTCGAGAGCAAATGCTGTGCGTGATCTAATGATAGAGAGGGGTATCGCCCGGGAGCGGCTCAGTGCTTACGGATTTGGCGACGGAGTTCCAATTGCAGACAATGGCACAGCCGCTGGACGCAAACTAAATCGCCGAATCGAATTTAACTTCTAGATGGAATATCCACTATGAATATTTTGCTCGTAGAAATACTGGCCTGCTTGATCGGCACGGCTATTCTGAGCCTGTTCATCGGTTGGTTGATTCGCGGCGTGATTGCCAGAAAGGAGGTACATACACTCGATGCTTCATGGGAGACCAAGCTCTCTGAACTTCAAGTGAGGCATAAACAAGACACTGAACACCTCGAAGATCAAGTCGATCGACTTGATTCAGAATCGAATCAGCTTGCACATAAGAACGACACCATAAATAAATCTTTAAGAGAAAATGAACTAACAGTAAACCAAGCTCGCTCTGATGCAATTGAACTGAATCGCAAGCAAGCTGATACACAAGAGCGTCTTCAACGAATCATCGCTCAAAAAGACGAAGAGCTGAAGCTTTACAGAGATAACGCAGCGAGGCTTGGCAATAGCAACAACATACTGGAAGCTGCGGTGTCTGACTCAGTTGGCCCGGAATCTGTGAATACCACCGATGCCACTGATGCAAAAATTGCCAGCCTGTCCGCGAAGCGGGTTGCATGGGAAGCCGAACGACAACGTCTAATTAAGTCCATGGGTGATGAACAGGAAACGATTGCTATCGATCCGGCAGATTTGCCAACTGACGAACCAATGGATAAAACAGTCAAGATAACTGAAGAGCAGGCTGGAAAGCTGCAAAAACGAGTCTATTCGAGACGCGATCCTGGCGATTTTGAGACAGATAAAACAGAGATGTTCGAAGAAGATCAAACGCTGGTACTCGACGATCACAATATAAATGGCAACGGATCACTAAGACCTGACAATAAAAAACCAGGCAGCAACGAGCGTTGAATCGAGCGGCCCAATTTCAGTAGCCCAATTTAGCTGAAAAACGAGAGCAGCCAAATGAGCAGTGAGTTGAACACTGAAACCAGCGATTCGCAGCACACACTTTATTACGCACACGACCCCATGTGCAGCTGGTGTTGGGGTTACAGGCCCTCCTGGGAACAACTGCAGCACAAACTACCTGATACGATAAAAACACAGTACGTACTAGGTGGCCTTGCACCTGATACAACAGAGCCCATGCCTGAGTCAATGCAACAGATGCTCCAACAATACTGGCATCGTATCGCGCAGACAATTCCAGGAACACAATTCAACCATGAGTTCTGGTCAAAAAATAAGCCACGCCGCGCAACTTACCCTGCCTGCAGAGCAGTACTTGCTGCTAAGTCGCAGGCCAGCGCATTCGAAGAACCAATGATCAACGCCATCCAGAAAGCATACTACCTCAACGCAAAAAACCCATCGGATGATGATGTGTTAATAGAGCTTGCTGCACAGATAGGTTGTGATGTGAACGCATTCAAAGAATCATTAAATTCTAAAACCACAAATGACGCTTTGATGCAGCAAATATCCTTTGCTCAGAGACTTGGTGCACAAGGCTTTCCCAGTCTGTTTTTTGAAGCAATTGGTAAAACACCCATACCATTAGCATTGAACTATTCCGATAACGTTTCCGTTTTTGAACAGATCGACGTTGCTCTAGCTACCTGAGTCGCAATTTTCATTTTGCGACACTGCTCTGCATACACAATTTACGCGTTCTAAAACCACCTTTACCGAACCGCACCCCCTGCCGTTAACCTCTTCGTGTAAGAAGCAGTACGCAGGACATGAAAACAACTCTAATAAACTTGCTCCCCATTGTTATCGCGCTGCTATTAACAGCTTGTGGCAATGGCAGTGGTACCGGTAAAGAGTCCATCGCTTCAAACCAGGCTCCAGCAATTGCACCGGCATTACCAGCAACCGAGGTCAACAATGCTGCGCCAGACAACCCGATGTCTAAAGAAGCGCTATTCCGGTTACTGGAGCAAACCACATTTGGTGCACGCTTAGAGGATATTAATCAACTATCAGGTAGCGGCCCCGAAAGCTGGATAAACGAGCAAATGAGCCTCCCGGCAACCTTCATGAGCGACGGCTTGAACGAAGCTGAAAATGATCGCTGGAATGAATACGTAAACGTCTGGTGGCGTAATTCACTCGTCGCTGAAGACCAACTTCGTCAGCGAGTCGCTTTCGCACTGAGCCAATTTTTTGTTATCTCGGCTGCAGACGGACTTGGTAATGAACAGCCAGGATTGGCAAACTACTATGACATTTTAACCAGACACGCGTTTGGCAACTATCGAGAGCTGCTCGAGGAGATCACGCTCAGCCCGGTCATGGGCGAGTATTTGAGTATGAAGGGCAACCAGAAGCCTGACGCTGAGCTGAATCTGCGACCCGATGAGAACTATGCGCGCGAGCTGTTACAGCTATTCAGCATTGGGCTGAGCATGTTAAACGAAGACGGCTCAACTATCAACGATACTGATGGCATTCCACTACCCACCTACGATCAGGATACGGTGGAGGCGTTTGCGCATGTGTTTACCGGCTGGCACTTCGCCAATGCGGATCACTTTCGTTGGCCAAAAAACGCGGACTTTATCAACCCCATGGTTGCCTGGCCTGACTATCACGATACCGGCGAAAAAAAATTACTTAATGGTTTTGTTATTCCAGCTGGCCAAAGTGCTGAAAAAGACTTAGATGACGCTTTAGACAACATCGCAAGCCACCCGAACGTGGGGCCGTTTATTGTCAAACACCTGATAACCAAACTCATAACCAGCAACCCAAGCCCTGAATACATAAGCGATGTGGTCCAGGTATTTAATAAAAATGCGCAAGGTGAGCGCGGCAATCTGGGCAGCACAGTCAAAGCCCTACTGATGCACAAAGAGGCACGAGAAGGCCATCAATCCAATCCGCTGACATTTGGCAAAATCAAGGAGCCATTGATACGCGTAACACAACTGTGGCGCGCGTTTACGCCAGACGCCATACACCCGGATTTCAATTACGGCTGGGTCGGCGATGAATTGCAACAATCTCCATTGGGTTCACCATCCGTATTCAATTTTTTCTCGCCAGATTTCAGCCAGCCCGGACGTATTCGCAACGATGGGCTGGTTTCACCTGAGTTTGAAATTATTGACGAAACCAGCATGATCAGCATGACCAGCCGACTGTTATCCAATAGCTTGTGGTCGCATAACTATAAAGTGGCTAGCGGCGACAAACGTATCGCAATCAATATTGATCGTGAGATGGATATGGAAGACGATCGCGATGGCTTACTGGATCATCTCGACCTGCTGCTTCTCGGTGGGCGCATGTCTGCCGACCTGCGGCTGGAAGTGAATACGCTGATGGACTCACGTGACTATAACAATGCTGCCTCACAGCGTATAGCAGAAGCGATCTTTATGATTATTAGTTCACCCGAGGCCGCAGTACAACGTTAGTCAATCACTGCAATAAAAATAAAGCAAATAATAACAACTACGAAACATGCAGATGAATAGAAGCGAACGACGCCGGTTTTTAAAACTCGGTGCGAAAACAATGGCAGGTGCTGGTCTTGCACTGGGTGCGAACCCCATGCTGACACTTGCACAGGCCGCCGAATCGAACTTTGCTGACGGCAGCGACTACCGCGCTTTGGTGTGTGTATTTCTCGATGGTGGGTCTGATGGCTTCAGTCTGCTCGTACCAACGGGCACAGCCGAGTACAACGAATACGTTCGCTCCCGTCAGGAACTTTCTGTGAGTCAATCCAACCTGATTGATCTTGCGACTGTGTCCGGTAATCACAACCCAATGGGAATTAACAGCCATGCAGCCCCATTGCATAGCCTGTATCAGGATCAGCGTCTGGCCTTGATCGCCAATGTTGGCAACCTGATCGTACCAACCACACGTGGCGAGTACGAAGACAAATCAGTGCCGTTACCAGCACAGCTGTTCTCGCATTCCGACCAGAAAATCCAATGGCAACAACTTCAAGGTCGAGGTCGAGGTGAACTCGGCTGGGGTGCAGCCGCAGCTGAGCACTTTTCCACTAGCCAGGAGCGAGACTACCTCACCTCAGTCACCCTTGATGGTTCAAACTATTGGCAATCTGGCTCTGACCAACGTCCATTTTCAATCAAAGAAACAGGATTGCTTCAACTAGCTGGCTTAGACATAAACAACGAATGGGAACAACCCCGAGCGGAAGCATTTCGTCGAATGATGAAGTTACCGCAAGACCATTATTTCTCCAGCGCTTACGCAGACATCCAGAATCGAGCCATACGCATTACCGCCGAGCTAGGTGCTGTTCTGCAATTGAACGGGCCGATCATCACCGAACAACCAGCAGAGAATTCACTTGCCGCACAACTGGGCATGGTCGCGAAATTGATCGCCGCTCGAGGTCAGTTGGGAATGCGTCGACAAGTTTTCTATGTACGAATGAAAGGTTTCGATGTGCACGATCACCAGAATAAAAAGCAACCCTGGTTGTTCGCAGAACTGGCTAATGCCTTGAGTTTTTTTCAAACAACCTTGAATGAGATTGGTGAGGCAGATAACGTTACGACGTTTACGGCATCAGACTTTGGGCGCTCATTGACGGGCAATGGTGATGGCACAGATCATGGCTGGGGAAATCACCTGATGGTAATGGGTGGCGCAGTGAAAGGTGGCGAAGTCTATGGTCAGATGCCTCGCATGAGTACCGATGGACCTGATGCAATCCAGAACGGACGCGTTATACCTACCATATCTTCAGCTCAATACGCTGGGACACTGCTGCGCTGGATGGGATTACCTGAAGACCAGCTACATTCGACCTTGCCAACGCTCAACAACTTCCAATCCACTGATCTTGGTTTTCTGGGATGATGTTTATCCATTTATTCCTCTTGCGAACAAATAACGCTCTAATCATCCTATTATTGACATTCTTTCTGTTGTACTGCCGATACAGCTGAAATTCTATAATCTGGCTGCTTGCAAATTATTCATGTACACGATATCTTATATATGAATAACAAAGCAGAAGCCTCAGTACACTCTATTTAGTCTAATTTCAGCTTATTCTTGTTTGACACAAATTTGCTTTAATGAGATTCTGTGTCCCGTTACTGCGCATGGTTACTTTTTAAATACTAGGTAACAGTACTAAGCAGTCTCAAGCCAACCGGCTACAGGAGTCAATTTAGCGTTTTTGCGCCAAGCTTTTGTAGCTACACATAGCCGTTTTAGGGCCGTCCACGGGCAGTCCGAGTGCGGCCGAATTTAAATCCCTTTAAGGAGGAAAAAACCCAATGCGCAGCACCATGCTTAAAACCATTGGCGCATCACTTGTATTGGCAGTTCTCGGAACCGTCAACGTTCAAGCAGCCACAACAATCAAAATTCAATCTGTAATCGGTGACAAAGCCGACGAAATCGTGATGGTTAAAGACTTCGCGAAAAACGTCAGCGACCTAACCGGTGGTGAAGTTATTATCGAAGTACTGCCAGCTAACTCTGTAGTTGGTAACGCAGACATCCTTGACGCTGTAGACAAAGGTCTACTCGACGGTGGATTTGCCTGGACACACTACTGGTCTGGTAAGCACCCTGCCGCCATGTTGTTCGGCTCACCTGTTGCAGGTGCCGGTGTCGGTATTGACAACATAGCGTTTATCTCCTGGTTCCATTTCGGTGGTGGTAAAGAGTTATACGATCGCCTTTGGGGCGAAATGGGCGTAAATGTTCACGGCCTGTTGCTACAACCTGTTGGCCCGGAAGCGCTGGGTTGGTTCAAAGAGCCTATCAACAGCATGGATGATTTCCGTAAGCTGCGTTTTCGCGCACCTCCAGGTATTCCTGGTCAAACTTATAAAGACATCGGTGTAGCCGCTGTTGCTATGGGTGGTGGTGACATTCTTCCTGCTCTTGAAAAAGGCACAATCGATGCTGCTGAATGGTGCTGCCCGAAGCCTGACAGTGTTTTCGGTTTCCAAAAAGTACTTAAGCACTACTATCTCCAGGGTCTTCACCAGGTGGTGGTCAACGCTGATATGTACATCAACGGTGACGTGTGGAAAAGCCTGACCGAAGATCAGCGAATCGCAATGAACGTTGCAGCTGATGCATCACTTATGCGTGCAA
>CAYTJF010000102.1:0-18819 GCA_964437945.1 uncultured Granulosicoccaceae bacterium | reverse complement strand
CCTTATCTGTAGTTGAGTTGTGGTTAACACTATAACTTAAAATCTATAACAACATTCAAGTAGACCAGTTAGGACTCGGCATAGACGGGCAACATCCTTCGCAGATCAAGCAATAATGCCTGATTCATACCACGCTGATTAACCACATCCAGGCCCTGGCTAACCAATCGCATCTGTTGTCCAGCTGATTTGTCCTGATTGGAGCTCACACCAAACAAACATCCCGTTGTAACGATACTCAAGTCTGGCTCTCCAGTGTCAATGGCATTGCAATTTTGCATAATTTTTCTTGTTAGCAGAAAAGCTTGTGGCTGCGTGGTGTGTCGAAGAAGAATACCGTATCGATTGCCACCAAGACTCGTTACATGGTTCTCCCGCTTGTAGACACTCTTCAATGTATACTCGATTATCTCGGGCAATCCAGCGATTTGATCGCTGGGTAGTACTTCTTCACTCCGGCTTGCGTAGGTATCGATCATAAGCAAGCTAACCGACTCTAATGAATCGCCCAATGATTCAGGGTAGGCTTTGAGCGCCGCTACAAAAGACTGACTGCTTTTTGGTAGCTCTAGTGCACTGACAATATTTTGTGCCGAAGGAGAGGTAACATTGTGATCGGTGTTATCGATCGTTTCTTGTTGTAGTTTAAAATTTAAAATTAACTCGTTGCTGTCCTCAAGCCAAATCTGACGATAAACGACGTCTATTAAGCCCTGTGATGCATCTCGCCATTGGGTTTTATATCGGCCTGATAAAGAGTCTCTTATTTTCTGCAAATCAACAATTTGTGAAGCATTTAGTCCTATCAGGCTCGCTCGAGAATCAAAGCCAAGCAAACTACTGGCCTGCTCGCTGGCATAGCTAATAACATCGTCTGTGCCGATCATAAGAGCAGCCCCGGCAAGGGTATCTACCAGCTGCTCCAAACGATGCTGTTCAGCATCAAGTTTTTTTCGTTGCCGCACAAATCGACTTAACGCATCTATACGAGCCAGCAGTAGCTCACTGGACTCATTTTTAAACATACATTCAACAGCACCAGCCCGAAGGCTGCGCTTTATAATTTGATCGGCATAGGTACCGGTAAGAATGGTACAGGTAATGTTTCCGGTTAACGGATCACCAATCAGTTTTCTGCAGAGGGAGTCACCGGTGCCGTCTTGTAGATAGAAATCTAATACAGCGATATCAAATGACTGCTGCTGCGCCAGTTCTATTGCCTCGATGTGGCCACTAGCGACGCTGACATCATAACCTTGCAGCTCGAACAAATCGCGTAACGCAAAACGAATGCTGACCGAATCATCGACGATTAAAACGCTTATATCTGTATTGTCGAACTTGACAGAAAACGTATCACGATCATCGACGGGTGATTGCAGTAATTTTTGCAGTAAGGCATCGATCGTTTGATATTCTTTCCACTGGATTACCACCGTATGCTCACGACCTGCAACCCAGGCGCGCGTTTCAGCTCGCATGTCCGTTGACAGTACGACCACAGGCAGATCAGAATAATCGGGGCTTTCAAGTGTACTAATTAAAGAATCTGCGCCATCGTCGGGCACGATAGACCAACCAAGCAGAACGCCGGCAAAGTCACCGCCGTAGGAACGAAATTGAGAATGCAGTGATTCCTCGGCCTTTTTGTAGTCTCCGATGGCGACCACCTCAAAACCCAACGACTGTGCGTAGTTCTCAAGAACGTAGCGCATCGTGGCAGATGGCTCCACCAGAAGCAGTCTGCTGGTCATTTGCGGAGTCTTTTGGACGTCGAGTTCTTGTTGCAATATATGCACTAGATTACCTGTGAAGCGAAAATAACCTTAACGGCACCCTCTAAAAACAACAGCCTTGTGAAAACAATCACAATTTCTTTCACAACTTCTTCCATGTTGTTAAAACGAGAGCGGTTCAAAACCAGCTCGGCCGCCGGGCCATCGTATGTTAAATGCCTTGAAACTTAACCATCTAGTTAACCCAGTCAAAAGTTAACCCAGTCGGCTCCCGTAATACGACATACAATACTACGATGATAACCGAAGACCCTACTTTGCGACAGTTTATTCAAAACCCTAAAGACGCAACGTTTATTAACAATCCTTACCTTTTCTACGCAAAACTGCATGAAATTGGAGGGCCAATTTATTGGGAAGACTATGGCCTTTGGTGTCTAACCGAATTTGATACTGTCAACAATGCGCTACGCGATTCACGCTACGCAAGGTTGCCTCCGCAAGGCTGCCCGCACCCCAAACACCCTGCCCATCTGCAGGCGTTCGCAAAAGTGGAGGAGAGTTCACTATTGGCTCTCGAACCGCCCAAACACACACGTATACGTAAAAGTGTCAATCAAGCTTTCGCGAATCGACGCGTAGCAGAAATGCAAGCGGGAATCGAGGCGCTAGCGAATCAATTGATAGATGATCTTGAAGACTATCACGAGACTGATCTGTTGAGTACCTATGCAACCACATTACCTGTTACGGTCATTGCACGTCTGTTAGGTGTGCCTGACAGCGAATGCGATGCGCTTCTTTCGTGGTCGCACGCCATGGTACGTATTTATACCCTAACGCAAACAAAACAAGAAGAACTTCTGGCGAACCAGGCTGCAAGCGATTTTCGCGACTTGTTAATAGAGTTAATCAAAGCCAGAAGAAAATCACCCAAAGATGATTTGCTATCTCATTTGGTCTTGCTCAAATCGGATGCATTGAGTGACGATGAAATAGTTAGCACCGCAATACTGCTTTTGAACGCTGGACATGAAGCTACAGTGCATCAAATTGGTAATACAATTAATTTGTTGCTCCAACTTAACTGGCCAACGCATTGGATAGATGATGAAGGGCATACCGACAAAATCATCGCAGAAGCAATGCGATTCGATGCACCGTTGCACTTGTTCACACGATACGCTCAGTCCTCTGTCGAACTGTATCCTGGTATCGTTGTGGAAAAAGGTGAGCAAATCGCGCTTCTACTGGGTGCCGCCAACAGAGATCCAAAGCGTTTCGTACAAGCCGATCAATTTATACCTGAAAGAGGTGATGCGGCTACTGTTGCTTTTGGTGCAGGACTGCACTTTTGCGTCGGTGCTATGTTGGCAAAACTTGAAATGCGCGTAGCCATTAATACACTATTCAAACGATTACCAAACCTTGCACTTACCGAAACACCGAGTTACCAGAATAACTATCACTTTCACGGTCTCGAAGCATTGAAGGTGCGTTGGTAGTGAATCACACTCTAATTAACCAAATAAATTAACCAAACAAACCGATAAAGGGCTGGACCTCGACCGAATCGCCTGGGCTTACACTTGATACATCGGCTGCAATCACTATAAGACAGTTAGCCGAACTCATCGAACTGATACGACCGGCACCCTGCTTCCCAGTTGATGTAACAGTCAAATCACCCTGAGCATTATTACCCAGTATTCCTCGTTGGTACTCTACACGCCCAGGGGATTTGCGTAAGCTGGACAAGCATGTAGCGCTAATGGTATACGGCACTGCTTTTTTTAATCCCATCATTTGATTGATTGCCGGCTGTACAAACTGCAAAAACGTCACCATGACTGCTACCGGGTTGCCAGGCAAACCAAAGAAAAAGGCATTGCCAATTTGTCCAAAAGCCAAGGGGCGACCCGGTCGCATGGCAAGTTTCCAGAAACTAACTTCCCCTAACTCTTGAAAAACTTGAGTGACATAATCGGCATCCCCTGCGGACACACCACCAGAGGTCACAACCACATCGGCAACCTGGGTGGCGTCCGTCATAGCCTTACGCGTATCGTCTGCATTGTCGCGCACAATACCCATGTCAATTATTTCAACTTTGAGCCTTTCAAGCATCGCTAGTATTGAATAGCGATTACTGTCGAACAACATACCAGGCTCGAGTGGTTCACCTGAACTCGAATCCAGCGCACACAGCTCGTCGCCAGTTGTGAAAAAAGCAACCCGTAATCGACGAAAAACGGCTACTCGATTTATCCCCAGCGATGCCAGCAAACCAACTTCCGCTGCATTGAGCTGTGTGCCGGCTGTGAGTATCCGCTGATGCTGTTGAACGTCTTCCCCAGCATGGCGTACATTCTTGTTCGCCTGTACGTCACTATCGATAGTAACCAAATCACTCTCAACGCTTACGTGTTCCTGAATAACGACGGTATCGGTTCCAGCTGGCATTTGCGCACCAGTAAATATCCGTACCGCCTGCCCCACTTGCACCTGAGCATCAAATATTTTCCCGGCCCAGGCAGTTCCAACAATTTGCAGTTGTGTTTCACCCGCAACAGGAATCGCAGCTGATGCAATGGCGTAACCATCCATCGCAGAATTCGTGTAACCCGGTACATCTACTGGTGACACCACATCAATACTAAGAACACGGCCAATTGCTTCAATTAGCTCGACTTGCTCTGTCTCTTCAACCACATTCAAAGCAGCATCCAAACGTGCCCGAGCTTCGTCAACGGGCAACAAATTTTCAAATGGATCGTCGCAGGAAGGTTGTTTGTCGATACTCATGCTAATAGCTCATGCTGCGCTGCTAGGCGCTCCTCCTCAGTATTAATGTTACGAAAAGATTCCGCAACACTTGAACAATCAATTTCAATGGTGTTCTGTTTCGCATACCATCGGTCTATTTTTCGCTCACCCGATGCAAGGTAATCGTCGAGAGATTCAAGGCAGCACCGATGAGCAACGCAAAACACCGGCTGTAAGCGTTCACCATCATGTGCAACACAGATGTCGGCGGATTTTTCCAAGCACGGCTCGCCAAGCAAGCTTACAATCGATGCGTTGACAAACGGTGAATCACACGGACACATGAACACATAGTCGGTGGAGAGATGATGCATTGCCGCGCTTAACCCGGCCAATGGCCCAATATGCCCACTATGACGATCGGCTATCACAGATACGCCCAATGATGCATAGGCATCATGGTTGCGATTGGCATTAATAACAAGTTCGTGTACTTGTGGTCGTATTGCGTTGATCACCCAACTTGCCATCGGTTGATCACCAATTTGAATAAGGCCTTTATCTCGACCACCCATGCGGCGCGCCAACCCACCTGCTAATACGACAGCGCCTATTCGCTGCTGACCTTGTTCCAAATTGGATAGGTAACTCATGGTATATTAAGCAGATAAACTGCAATTTGAGTCAAGCTGTGAAAAATAATCAGCCAGGAATTCAGAAAAATTGCCTGAGCTATTTGCTTCTAACTCTTTTTGAGCAGCCAATGAATCAGGCACAAGTTGCGCTAATGTCGATTGCAGTGCTTCGTTGATCGATTGCTGCATTAGCGTTTCGCTGTGTGTCGATGAATAATGCATAACCATATTAAAGTATGAACCGTGCGTTGCCAATTCATCAACAATGCTGGCCGATGGTGTTAGTGTGGGGTCCTGTAATTTAGCCATTTGCGCGGCCAAGCTGGTTTGATACAAATTTTGTGTAGCGTTATATTGTTTGCCGTTATCGTTATTGAGTTGCAAGGTATCCATCCATTTTGCAATTGGTACCAATGCTTCCAGAATGTGTTGTCCCCAATCAATCAGCTTTACTGACTTATTCTGATGTTTCAGCGTCAAACCTGCTTCTCGCCCGCGATGGGCAACGGTTTGCACATTGTGTTTGTTAACATCCATTTCACTTGGCATTAATGGCGGGCTATCGGCTAACCACGCAAACAGCATAAGCATTTCGAGCATGGCAAGCTGTTCAACATCCATGCCCGCAGGCTCATAGAGATTCACATCAACCGAACGTAATTCCAGATATCGAACGCCAGTACGTTTTAACGCCAGTAGAGGCATCTCGCCCTTTGCCGGTATTTGTTTAGGCCGAACACTACTGTAGTACTCATTTTCAATTTGCAATCGGTTAGTTGTCAGTTGCTGGTGATGGCCCGATGAATCGGTCAAACCCGCATGTTCATACGCGTTATGTGAGTTAGTCACATGCGAATATATGTCTCTGAGATAATTTTCAAAGTTGTCGTGCCTTACCGTTAAATCTATCGGTGCATCTTCTTTATAGCGATAACCGATTTCACCCATACGCAATGAGGTGCCAAACGGTGCGTAGCGAGTGTGGTGGTTCAACGTTGCCAGATCGGAATCCGCCCCTGAAGGCAGAAAGGTTTGACAGATAGCCGGTGATGACCCAAACAGATAAGGCACCAACCAACCAATACGCATAAGATTACGGGTCATGTGAAAGTAGCCAAGTGTGGCTGTAGAAAACTCCGAATGTGCGGAAACTGAATGCAGGGATTGCCACAATGACCAGCTCTTTTCTGGCATGGAGTAGTTAAAATGAATACCCGCAATTGCCTGCATTCGCCTTCCATATCGAAGACCTAAACCACGCCGATAAACATGTTTCATGATGCCGGTGTGTGAATGGCCGTACTTGCCAATGCGTATACTGTCATCTCCATCAATAATGCAAGGCATACTGGTATTCCACAGCGTTTCATCATTTTCCAGCCGAGGCAATATAAATTGATGAATACCGATCATATGATCCAGCGCATGAGTAACAGAAGAACATGGAGGTGTAACCATTTCCAACAACGCCTCAGAAAAATCGGTGGTAATCTGCGAATTGCACAATGCGGAGCCAAGAGCGACTGGATGATCTGTTTGCGCTATTTTGCCATCGGCGTCGATTCGCAATGTCTCTTTTTCAAGTCCTACTTTTCGGCTGGAAAAAAAATCGGTGTCGGTTTGTGTTTCTAGCGCGTGCGCGCGTTGACTAACTTCTGAATACACGGCATTTTGTATCTATTTAAGCAATACGCAGTTTACCCCAATACTATTGCCCAGCGTCTCCGAAGATTTTATGAATCAATTACCCAATCTGCATCAGGAATCAACTGGACAGGGCCACCCGTTGGTGGTGTTACATGGCCTATTTGGTGACAGTGATAATTTTCGATCAATAGCCTTACATTTAGAGCGGTATTTTCATGTGGTTCGGCTTGATTTACCAGGCCATGGTCAATCGGAAACCATGGCTGAATACAGCTTTGAGGCTATGGCTGATGCGGTGCTGAACCATCTCTCCAGAGCTGGTATCAATGAGTTTCATTTATTAGGCCATTCACTGGGTGGAAAAGTGGCGATGCAGATGGCGGGAGCCGCAACTGAGATGTCCATCAACAAACTTATCGTCGTCGATATTGCGCCACGCCTCTACCCACCTCATCATGCCGTCATTCTTGATTCCCTGAATCAGCTGCGACTGGACGAAATCAATAGCCGTAATGATGCGGATAAGCGACTTCGGCTACAGATTCCCGACGCAGGTGTGCGGGGCTTTTTATTAAAAAGTCTGCACCGCCATGTAGACGGCAATGCAGGCAGCAATTGGCAATGGCGTTTCGATCTGGCAGGTTTAACAGCCAGCTATGAAGCCATCAGACTACCTCCTGCATTTTCTCAACCGGTAACGGCTTCAACACTGTTCGTTAAAGGCGGCGTTAGCGATTACCTTGGCGAACAGGATGAACCGGCGATTCGAACTCACTTTAGAGATCCACATTTCAAAGAAATTGGCGGCGCGGGACATTGGCCACACGCCGAAAAGCCTGCCTTGTTCACTCGAATTTGCCTTGAATTTCTGAATCAAATAAACGAATGAAAACGGTCCCGAATTTTCAGCAATTCGACGTCAAGGCTATGCTACGATTCACCGGACCAATTGCTACCGCACACAGTATAGTCGCCCACCATGTCCGATTCTCTTCGCGAACAAATGTTGAAGGCGGGATTTAAAGAAACTCCCGGTAACAAAAAGAAAAAAACGCCCAACAAATCAAAAAAGAAGAAAACCCAAGCAGGTCACGCCAAACCGCCCGGACTTGACCCAAAATCTGGCCCTTCGTCTATGGAACGGGCCAACATAGCTCAGCGAGAAGCGATCGCAGAACGAAAGCGCGTTAAAGCTGAGATTAAAACCATTATTGAAGCTGATAAAATCGAACAAACCACGGGTGAGTCTGTGCACAGCTATCAGGTTGGTAAACGTATAAAGCAAATGTTTGTATCGGAACCCATCCAGAAACAATTGGTGTCAGGCGATTTGGTCATCACTCGCCTGAATGGTTCCACTTATCTCATTCCTGCGGAAACTGGTAAGCGAGTTAAAGCACTCAATCCAGACTGGGTAGTCATCGTTCCGGCTGCTGACACCGCAACTGACGGTGGCGACGAGTATGCTGATTTTCAGGTACCGGACGACTTGAAGTGGTGAGCCACAGTGGTTAGCTAAAGTGATGAGTTTACGTGGTGACGAAAGGATTAAAGGGGTCACATGTTGGTGCTGAGTGTTTGCTATGAGCGTTGAACACACGTTTTATTGGTTCGACTATGAAACCTTCGGCATCTCGCCAGCCTGGGATAAACCCGCCCAGTTTGCCGGGCAACGTACAACGATCGATCTCGAACCGATCGGCGACCCTATCATCTTGTATTGCAAGCCCCCTGGTGACTATCTGCCTAACCCACACGCCTGCAGAGTTACCCAGATGCAACCAGATGACATTGCCAGTCGCGGCGACAACGAGGCAAAATTTATAAAACAAGTGGTGGCCGAACTCGGCAGGCCTGGCACGTGCTCAATTGGTTACAACAGTATTCGCTTCGATGATGAATTTACCAGACATACACTGTTTAGAAATTTTCATGATGCCTACCAGCATGAATGGAAAGATAATAATTCTCGATGGGATCTGCTCGATGTTGTGAGACTGGCACGAGCACTAAGGCCAGAGGGTATCAACTGGCCAGTGCTGGACGATGGTTCACCATCAAACAAACTCGAATTACTCAGTCAGGCAAACAATATTGAACACGCCCATGCTCACGACGCTTTATCCGACGTGGAGGCGACTATAGGCATTGCACGATTGCTTCGGGAAAAGCAACCAAAGCTGTATCAATACGCCTTCGAAAATCGAGGTAAACAAGCGGTGCAGAAAATGCTGAACTATCAACAGCGCAAACCGTGTATCCAAGTCTCTGGCATGATTCCAGGAGCTTTTGGGCACACCAGTATTGTAATGCCACTGGCCAGACATCCTATCAACCAAAACGGCATTATTGTGCTCGATCTTAGAACTGATCCGGAACAGCTTTTTGATATGAACGCCGAACAAATAGCGGCTCGGGTATTTGCCACTGCGGAAAATCTGGGTGATGAAGAACGTATTCGGCTCCGAACCATTCAGACCAACAAGTGCCCGGTTCTTGTGCCTTTGGCAACGATGCGAACTGACGACGCAGCTCGATTGAATATCGATCTGGATGAGCATAAAAAACACGCAGATATTTTGGCTAATCAATTTACAGAAGAATTCGCCGACACCATTCAACAATCAATGACGCGGGAGTGGGAAACCACCATAGACGATGTCGATGGCTCGCTATACTCTGGCGCGTTCTTCGGCCATGAGGACAAAGATCGCTTCAAACAAATCAGAGATGCATCACCAATGGCACTGAGCGAATTGGGGGGATTCTTTAAAGACCCTCGATGTGAAGCCATGTTGCTTCGCTACCGCGCTCGCAATTTTCCAGAAACACTGAACAAGGCCGAAATGGAGGATTGGCAAACTCATATCAAAGAGCGCTTGCACAATGACGATGCGCCTTGGTTAAGTGCATCTAAATTCGATCAGATTATGAAAGAGGTCGACTGGACAACTGCAGAAGAGCCATTACGCAAATCGCTGGCTAACTACGCCAGGCAAATTCTTACATAAAGAAAAAAGACTTCCGAACTGTGTGCTAAATCCCAGCAGATGACCCTTTTACGTATCGGTAACTCATTTTGCTTGTATCCGAATCACGCGACAGCCTCGATCAAATAACACGGATCGAGCAAACTTGAACGAGCAAAGCGAAAATTGAACTGTGGACTCAGTTGGTGCGCCGACCACCACCATCCATAAAATCGGTTCCGCTAATTAGCGGGCGGACCGTATTACTGACGAAAAAGGCAAAGAATAAAAAGAAAAAGATAAATTTAGAATCGACAAACAACGGGAAGAACAGCCCGATGGCGATAAAAAATCCAACGCTCGCTAGCAGGAAGCTATAAGCAGAATGCACGTAAATATTCATTATCGAATTGGTGATATCGTCGCGATAAATTCCGCTGGCAACATTCGCTAACATGATGACAAGAGTGACCGGAACCATCGGTGCCAGCATGTCGCCTATCCCAAAACCCAGGCTGATATAGCCGGCAGCTGCAAAAACGCCGGCGAACATGGCAATTTCTATTAATGCGCGAAGTGGACTAGGAAAACTGATTTGTTTCAAGAGCTTATCTGACACAGAATGCGATATAAAAGAAAGCAATTGGCTGACGCGAGAGTCCATGCACTATCCAACTAATGGAGCGTATGAGCTCCGCAAAAAATATGATCAAATTGTACTTTTGTGCAGGTTACACGATTGTAAACACTGGGTGAATTACGGATGATGTGTGTTTACCGTTGTTAATTCTGTGTGCAAATTCACAGTGTATGAGCCAGAAATGATGGCAATTCGTCTGGTACCATTCCAAACAATGGTCCAACAACGCATCAAGCTCTATCAAGGCTCTGTCAGCGAGTGCAGCTATCTGGACAACAAACAAGCGATCAATATCTACGCAGATCCTCATCACCCTCATCCAAGAATCGTCTATAACCAGTTGATTAATCGAGGATTTCGTCGCTCTGGCGAGTACGTTTATCGGCCTGGATGCAACGACTGCACAGCCTGCGTGCCAGTGAGAATATTGACCGGACATTTCCGTAAACGGCGTACCGATAAACGAAATCTGAAAGCGAACCAGGATCTCAAAGTCGACTACACACCTGCCAAGTACAACGATGAATACTTCGATCTGTACAGGCGCTACTTAAACGTCCGACACCCAGGCGGTGGGATGGATGAACCTGAACCAGAGGACTTCGAGCGATTTCTTCTGAATCCGTGGGGAGAAACGCTATTTGTTGAAGCTCGCCACAACGACAAGTTACTTGCCGTGGCAGTGACCGATGCGACCACGGACGGATTGTCAGCGGTGTACACGTTTTTTGATCCTGATTATCACGATCGAGGGCTTGGGCGATATTGTATATTGCAGCAGATTTCACTATGCCAGGTTATGTCACTGCCCTATTTGTATTTGGGGTACTGGGTCGACGGCTGTCAAAAAATGCAATACAAAACGGACTTTCGACCGCAAGAACACTTTGATGGTGTCCTCTGGATAAACCCACTGGACAAGCCCGCTGGATAAGCCCACTGAGTAAATCCGCTGGATAATTACGTTAGCTTAAAATGTGACGATGAGGGTTAAGTTGATGCTTGCTTTATCCCGTTGAGATAGAGATCGTACATATCTTCTGGTCCCCATTCGTTACGAAGCCTGGTAAACATATCGGTCGCTTTTGACCAATCACCAACCTTGCTTGCTTCCATTGCCTGACGGTGCAGTGTTAAGAACTTCTTGGTCTCGATATCGGCATTTACAGATGCTCCCATTGGTTGCAGCATAGTCACCGACTGCTTACGCCCTTTTACTATTACCGTATCTAATTCCCGAAACAGCATATCGGGTAACGCTTTGGCCGTTTTGTCTGAAACGATAATGGGCACGTGGTATTTTCTAGTCTGCTCTTCCAAACGCTGTGCGACATTGACGGTATCGCCAACAACGGTGTAGTCCATTCGAATATCTGAACCCAATGGACCAACAGTCGCCATGCCAGTGCTAACTCCTACGCCAAACTTGATTTCCGGCAGGGAATTACGTTTGAATTGCGCATTCAATTGTGCCAATTCATTTTGAATGTCCATGGCTGCAGATAAGGCATCGAAAGCATGTGTTTGAGTGGGTGCTGGTGCCCCCCAAATAGCCATGACACTGTCACCCATAAATTTGTCAATAGTGCCGCGATGACGAACAACCACTTTACTGACATGGGAGAAGAAACCATTGAGAAACTGTGCAACCTGTTTAGATTCCAGTTGCTCAGAGATGGCAGCAAACCCTACCACATCGCAAAATAGTACACTGATTTCACGCTCTTCCCCCTGAAGCCCCATGCTTTCAGGATTTCGTGTATATGCACTGGCCAACTCCGGAGGAACGTACTGACTAAGCAGTCCGGTAAAATGCTTGCGATCACGTATTTCAGCAAAGTATTGCAACAACACGTACAACACAAACAACACGAGTACGATCAGCAATTCGAATTCCATTGGTATGGAAGGTACCGCAGGACTTTGATGAAAATGCAGAATAAATATACTGCCTGCAGCCAACAGCGCCAGAATCGAACCACCAATAAATCGAAACCATGGCAGTACAATTGCCAGCAGCAACGTGATGAGCTGTGTACTCCAAAAAACTGAACCGAACGGCGCAGCTTCAATCAAATTGTAAGAGTTTCCCCCTCGAACCTTAAATGTAAACAGTTGGCCCGACCCATCTTGTCCGCCTGTCCAGTCGAAACTGAAATACATGCGAAAAACACCCAAACCTGTAAACACGAGTAACAACAGTGCCAATATCAGAACAAGCGAGAAAGTAACGTTTCGGCGAGCGGGATTGTAAAAAGGGATAGTCAAGAACGAATGAACTCAGTTTTTCTCCAGCCCATAATCATGGCCGTAAGACCCTATGCAAATCGAACAAAAGTACGCTTTTGTGTATAAATGATAACACCCTCAAGATTATCACAAGCGTTGGTGACAGGCTGTGCCTGATGCCTGAATGGAAGAGAATTTCGGGTATAGTGTTACGGAAATCATTTCCAGGTTGAAACCCTTTTGGATGAAGTCGTTATAGTTGCTGCACGCAGAACGCCGGTGGGTAGTTTTGGCGGAGCCCTGTCAAGTTTACCTGCCAGCGAGCTGGGGGCGGCGGTTATTAAAGCATTGCTAGTCGATACAGACATACCACCTGAAAGCGTGGACGACGTTATCCTCGGGCATGTATTAACCGCAGCGGCAGGACAAAATACTGCCAGGCAGGCAGCATTAGCCGGTGGTTTGCCGAACACCGTGCCAGCGCTCACCATCAATCGCGTATGTGGCAGTGGGCTCGATGCTGTGGCTTTAGCCCGTCAGGCGATTCTTGCTGGCAATGCTACAACCATTATAGCTGGCGGGCAGGAAAACATGAGTGCAGCGGTTCACGCACTACCCGCATCTCGATCAGGCCAGCGCATGGGTAATTGGGAAATGGTTGACACAATGATCAATGATGGATTGTGGTGTGCCATTAATAATTACCATATGGGTCAAACGGCTGAAAATCTGGCTGATCAATTTTCTATCACTCGTGAAGATCAAGACGCATTTGCAATTGATTCGCAAAATAAAGCCGCTGCCGCGAGCGACAAGTTTGCTGATGAAATAGTACCGGTAGAGGTACCGCAACGCCGCGGCGACCCCACACTGGTTGACAAAGACGAGTATCCAAAGCCTGATACGTCGATAGAAAAAATAGCAACGCTTCGCGCAGCGTTCAAGCGTGAAGGCTCAGTAACTGCCGCTAACGCCTCCGGCATAAACGATGGCGCTGCGGCAGTTGTAGTCATGAGCGCAGCTCAGGCAAAATTATCCGGGCTACGACCACTGGCTAGCATCAAAGCCACAGCCACCGCTGGTGTGGACCCAGCCATTATGGGTTACGGGCCCGTCCCGGCAGTAAATAAATGTCTTGAACGCGCTGATTGGTCGCTTGATGAGCTTGACCTTATCGAATCAAATGAAGCGTTTGCTGCACAGTCACTTACCGTCATGCGTGAGCTGGGTTTAGACCCTGCCAAAGTAAACGTTAATGGCGGCGCGATAGCGTTAGGGCATCCGATCGGTGCCTCTGGTGCGCGCGTGCTTGTTACGCTGTTGCATGAAATGAAGCGACGCAATGTCCAGCGCGGTCTGGCTACGCTGTGCATTGGCGGTGGTCAGGGCGTTGCGCTGGCACTTGAAAATACTAGTGGTCCATCCACTAGTGTGGTGTAACTGACAAACCTTTCAAACAACAGACCAAAATCAAATGTGAGGAGTATTGCAGTGAGCAAAGTCGCTCTGGTTACTGGCGGTACGACTGGTCTCGGTGCAGCCATTTGTGCACATCTTGGCAACGATGGTTATACAGTCATTGCTAATTTTTTTCCTGAACTGGAACAACAAGCAAAGCAATGGCAGCAGCAATGCGATAAAACCGGGTTTAATTGCACAATCGCCGCCGCCGACGTATCCAACCAATCGCAATGCGAGCAAATGATTGAGCAGTTATTGGGAGAATTTGGTCGCATTGATGTGCTGATCAATAACGCCGGTATTATTCGCGATTCAACCATCACAAAAATGGATGCGGCAGACTGGAGCGCGGTAATTAATACAAACCTTGGCTCTCTGTACAACATGTGTAAACCAGTTATCGAGTCCATGCGGCAGCAACGATTTGGTCGAATAGTTAATCTGTCGTCCGTTAACGCGCAACGCGGCCAATTCGGTCAAACAAACTACTGTGCAGCAAAAGCTGGTGTGCATGGGTTTACCAAAGCGCTGGCACAAGAAGTTGCAAGACACGGAATCACCGTGAACACGGTATCTCCCGGACTAATGCAAACCAGCATGGTTGAAAGCATCCCTAAAGAACTACTGAATCAGGCATTAGAAACCATCCCGGTAGGTCGTGTTGGTCAGCCTTATGAAATTGCACGAGCGGTGCGATTTTTAGTTGATGATGACGCCGGGTATATTACCGGGCATGAGATGGAAGTTAATGGTGGGTTGTTTATGCATTGACCTGTGATGACTATGAACAATCGAGAAATGCTCTTTCAGTTGTATAAATGCCCCTACAATAGGTATTGAATCGCTGGCTTGTAGTCCTCGAACACAGGCTGTGTCATCTCAAGTATTCTTGCATGCAACTCTTTCGTACCAGCCGCCAGAACCGATGTGGTATCCAGCGAAATATCCCGTCCGGCTAAATCGGTTATCACCCCACCAGCCTCTCTCACCGCAACGGTAAGCGCTGCAATATCGAGAATATTCACGTCCGACTCAATAATTAAATCGGTCTGTCCGCAACACAGTTGATGGTAATGACAAAAGTCACCATAACCACGCACTCGACGAACCTGTGTCATGATTTTTCGAAGTACCTCCCAACAAGCAGGTGACTTTGCCATCCGATCAAGATTGCCTGTGGACAAAAAAACATCTGATAATACACGCGTATCGCGACAGTTAACCTGTTTGTCATTGAGCCATGCGCCACCACCCAAACTGGCAATCATTCGTTCACCATAAGCCGGTGCATTGGACACCCCCACACAAAGCTCATAGTCAACTTGAAGTGCAATCTGGGTTGAGTAAAAAGGCATGTTTCGAATAAAGCTTTTGGTACCGTCAATCGGATCGACAAGCCAAAGTTGTTGTTCTGCATTGTCCTTATTCTGTATCGATTGAGCAGGCGATCGCCCGGTTTCCTCCCCATAAAAGGCTGCATCTGGCGTATGTTTGGTCAACACCGCTTTTATGGCTTGTTCGGTGGCAACATCCACTTCAGTTACCGGACTGTCGTCTTGTTTATAGCTCACCGACCAGTCCCCCGATGATAAATGAGATTTGATCGTTTTTTGTGCAGAGTCCGCAGCTTCGATTGCGACGTTTAGGGTGTGTTTCAGATCGACAGAGTCCATAGTCAAGTTAGGGGTTGTTAGTGCCCAAAACGGGTCAGTAATTCAGTTTTATCGGAATTGTGTTCGGCCGCTATTATAAGACCAGCGATACAAATAGATTTGTGTGCCTTTGTTGAATCTGTTGTTTAATCATCTGTCAACAAGATCTTTATCTTCGAAGCGGCTAGACTATCGCCTCGATAATCATGTTACACCCATGAACCACCTCAATCCTCAACAACGAGCAGCCGTCCTTCACGTCGATACTCCGGTGCTCGTGCTCGCTGGTGCTGGAAGCGGTAAAACGGGTGTGATCACAGAAAAAATTGCCTACCTGCTGACTGAGAAACGCTACCAGCCGCGCTCCATCATCGCGGTAACATTCACCAACAAGGCGGCGATGGAAATGCGCGAGCGATTGAGTAAAAAACTCGACGCAAAATCCATTCGAGGCCTGTCAATATCAACTTTCCACAGGCTCGGTTTGAATATGCTGCACAAAGATGGAGAGCATATTGGATTGCGTCGTGGGTTTACTATTATGGATCAGGGTGACTCACTGTCGGCGCTTCGAGAAATTATCTCTGAACAGAACAGCGCAATGGAAGATCGTACCGCACAATCAATTATCTCGAACTGGAAAAGTACCTTCACAACACCGGAACAAGCGCTAACAGAATCTGGCGACGATCAAACGCGCGTAGCAGCACTGCTTTATGCAGACTATGAACGCTTACTGCGAGCTTGTAATTCAGTCGATTTCGATGACCTGATCAGCTTGCCGGTTCGCCTGATGCGTGAGCACCCTGATGTACAAAAACGCTGGTGCGATCAAACGCGACATATGCTCATTGATGAGTACCAGGATACCAACGCTGCACAATATGAAATGATTCGTTTGTTAGTGGATAAGTTTGGTGCACTTACCGCAGTTGGCGATGATGATCAATCGATCTATTCGTGGCGTGGTGCCAGGCCAGAAAACCTGATGAACCTGAAAACCGATTATCCGAATTTGCGAGTCGTAAAGCTTGAGCAGAATTATCGTTCCAGCCAACGTATTTTGCGTTGCGCCAATGCAATTATCAGCCACAACCCACACCTGTTTGAAAAGAAACTCTGGAGTGCGCTTGGTATCGGAGATGAATTGCGTATTTCAGTGTGTCGACACGGTATCGACGAGGCTGAATGGGTGGCCGCTGAAATAATGACTCAGCATTTTCAAAAGAATCGTCGTTTCGGTGACTTTGCCATTTTGTATCGCAGTAATTTTCAATCCCGCGTGTTCGAGCAAGCACTGCGAGAAAAACAAATTTCGTACGCCATTAGTGGCGGCAAGTCATTCTTTGATCGAGTTGAAATCAAAGACATGCTCGCTTATCTGAAATTACTGGTTAACCCCGACGACGACACCGCTTTCTTGCGCTGCATAAACACGCCACGCCGCGAGATTGGACCAACCACCCTGTCAAAGCTTGGCGAGTATGCTCGGCAAACCAATTCAACTCTGTTTGATGCCTGTCACAGCTTTGGCTTATCCGAGACACTGTCAGGCAAAGCACTACATCGGTTACAACGCTTTGCCAACTGGATAACCCTGACCGCCGACAATGCCGAACGTGGCCAGGCTATGGATGTGGTTCGCAGCTTGTTCAATGACATGGACTACACCGGATGGCTGGAAAGGCAATCCGACACACCGCAGCAAGCGCAAAGAGCCGTTGAAAACACAGAAGAATTTCTGCAGTGGCTGAGCCGAATATTAACCGATGACGAAGGTCATGATGTGTCGCTCTCTGACGCTGTGTCAAGATTATGTCTGCAGGATATGCTGTCTCGTCAGGAAGACGATGCACATCATGATCAGGTGCAATTATCGACCTTTCACGCCGCTAAGGGTCTCGAATTTCCACATGTATTCATGGTTGGTATGGAGGAGGACATATTGCCTCACGCCAATAGTGTTGATGAGGGAGCACTCGAAGAGGAAAGACGTCTATGCTATGTAGGTATGACGAGAGCGCGACACTCCTTGACCTTCACTCGTGCCCGGTCGCGTCAGAAGTATGGCGAACTGACCGCTTGCGAACCAAGCCGGTACCTGGATGATTTGCCCTCTGAAGACGTAGTTATGTTAGGTGAACCCAATTTGGCAGATCCTGGTGCACAGCGAGTAGCAGGAAAACAGGCTTTGCAGGGGCTGATGGATATGCTTTCAGAGGACTGAGGTGCGTTGTAGGTGCAATGCTGGTTAAATGAACAATCAAGTCACACTTTTTACTATTTCATTGCATCATCGGCACGCGCCTTGAAATAAGAACGCAATTGCATATCTTCTGTCTATGTAAGAACACTTCACCATTATGAAGGCACCCAACGCGGTATGAACGATAACGAAAACGACTCAGGTATTGTCATGGACGGTAGCGACGAACCCGACACTCTAGACTCGCTTCAACCCGAAAATGACGCGAACAGCGGACTGATTCTGCCTAATCAGAACCTGCCTGATCATTTGCTGTTGCTGCCCATATTTGAGCGACCCTTTTTCCCGGCGCAGGTGCAGCCTCTGGTTATTGATGAGGACCCGTGGCAGGAAACGTTCGCAGCGCTATCCAAAATGGATTCTCAGCTACTCGGTCTTTGCTACGCTGGAGATCAGGAAGCTGCCAAAGCTAACCCCGATGACTTCGAAAAGATTGGCTGCGTGGTCAAATTACATAATGTCGTGTCAAGCAATGGCAAAATTCAGTTTATTGCTCAGGGACTGCAACGCTTCAAGCTAACTCACTGGATTAGCCGCGAGACGCCATTTGCCGCTGAAGTTATCTATCCGCCTGAAAAATCGGTAAGAACACCAGAAATAAAAGCTTATGCAATGGCTTTAATCCAGTCGATAAAAGAGCTCATTCCGCTAAACCCGCTCTACAATGAAGAGCTGAAAAATTTTCTCAATCACTTCAACCTGAACGAACCATCACCGCTGGCTGACTTTGCGGCCGCAATAACTACCGCGCCTGGCAGTGAATTACAAAAAATACTAAACACCGTGCCATTGCAAAAACGTATGCAAAAAGTGCTGGT
>CAYTJF010000101.1:0-18840 GCA_964437945.1 uncultured Granulosicoccaceae bacterium | reverse complement strand
GGTAATTTTTTATTTAACTAATTGTTTTATATTGATATTTTAAAAATACAATTATTTATTACGCAATAATGTATACACCAAGGATCGTGATGAATTGCAGAAATTTGTATAAAACTGCTTATTTATACCTATTGATAGGTATGATTGCGGAAACCCGGGCACGCCCATAACAATGAGCACACGTACTGAACTTTTAACATGCGCAGAAAACGTCGCAAGACGTCGTGGCTTTGACGGCTTCAGCTATGCAGACCTCGCCAATGAGGTGGGCATCCGCAAAGCCAGCATTCATTATCACTTTCCTGCCAAAGCCGATCTTGCAGTGGCTCTGATCAAACGTTATTCCAGTACCTTTTCTGACGCTTTGGCAGTAATAGATGAAACATCTGATATTGCATCAGATCGGCTCGCAGCCTACGTACAGATCTATCGCAGGGCGTTGGGTGGTGGTGCAAAACTTTGTCTGTGTGTGGCGTTTTCTATTAGCAGAGATTCGCTCTCGGATGACGCTCTCGATGAGTTGGATTCCTTTCACTCCATCAGCATCAATTGGTTGCAGCAGACTTTTGAGCAAGCCACGAATGATAACAGCGTGTCCAATCTTGGTGATCCTGAGGACGAGGCAACAGCATTGCTCGCACTAGTTGAAGGTGCTCAGCTGGTTGCGCGCTCCGCGTGTCGAGTGGCCGATTTCGATAAAGCCATGGGGCTATTCTCATCACGTCTAACTTAGCGATTTCAATTTAGGAGTCAATCCAGGAATCGATTGGTATATGACCTTACCGCAGTTATTTGCAGCTATACAGCTTAGAGCTGCCGCTCCACTGAGCTGACATTTCTGAGCTGCCGCACGTTTTCAAGCAAAGTGTTTAACTCCTGCATGTTGCTCACCAGCACGCTGATTTTCATCTCTGCCGTTTGATTATCCTGATTACTCAGGGTATTCACAGCAATAACATCAGCTCGGTTGTTCGCCATTACCGTTGATACGTCGCGCAGCAAACCAACGCGGTCGAATGCAACAATCACAATATCGACAGGGTACTTGTCGTTTGCCTCAGAACCCCACTCAACGTCGATTAACCTTTGACGATCTTCTTCAGGTAAATTGAGCATGTTTATGCAGCTTGATCTGTGTATGGACACACCTTTACTGCGCGTGATAAACCCAACGATATGATCGTCAGGTACAGGCTGACAGCAGGTTGCAACATTCGTTAATAGATTACCGACACCACGCACACTGATAGCATCAGGACGTCGGCCCTGTCGGCTTAGTGCTCCATTAGTAGCAATCGGCCGTTTATCAGGCTCACTAAGATGGTCTATCGCTCCCGCTACCTGCGAAACAGTGACCTCATTACGCCCCAAGGCCACAAACAGCTCAGCAGGTTTATCAAACTTCAATCGTTGCGTTATTTCCTCAATTGAGATATTGACTGTTTTAAATCGTCGCAATTCACGATCGAGAATGGCTCTTCCGTCGCTAAGATGCTGTTCATGATCCTGGGTGTTAAACCAGGCGCGAACTTTGCCACGAGCACGCGAGCTTTTCAGATAACCTAACGATTTATTAAGCCAATCTCGACTAGGGCCCGGTTCTCGGGTTGTAAGAATTTCTACCCGATCACCAATTTGTAACTGGTAAGTCAGGTTCACAATCCTGCCGTTTACTTTACTACCTCGACACCTGTGACCTATTTCAGAATGCACATGGTAAGCAAAATCAAGTGGTGTTGCCCCATTGACCAAATCTATAACATCACCTTTAGGGGTAAACACATAAACGCGTTCAGAATCCAGTTGTTGCGAAAAACCTTCTACTAACGATTCATCGGTATCTTCAAGCAACAGCTTTAGGCTATCTATACTGCGTTGCAAGGTTATATCGGTTGATGCGCCTTCTTTGTATGCCCAATGAGCAGCGCCACCGTTTTCGGCTTCGTCATCCATTGCTTTTGTGCGAATTTGCACCTCAACCGATTTTCCACCTGGCCCGATAACCGCTGTGTGTAAAGACTGATAACCATTTGGCTTCGGTTGTGCAATATAGTCATCAAATTCACGCCCAATAGGTTGCCAGGCCGTATGCACTATGCCAAGTACGCTATAGCATTGCGTTATGTCTTCGACCAAGACCCGCACCGCACGTACATCAAACACATCATCAAACTCAACGCGTTTAGCGCGCATTTTCTTCCAGATGCTGAACAGGTGTTTTGCCCTGCCAAAAACAAAAGCGTCGTATAAATTATTAGCTTGTAACTTGTTAGTAAGCTCATCAACAAATTCATTGATATACGATTCACGCGAAATTCTGTTCTCTTCAAGCGCACCAGCAATACGTTTGTAAGCTTGTGGCTCAAGAATACGAAAAGCCACATCTTCCAATTCCCACTTGAGTTGTCCAAGCCCCAGTCGATTGGCAAGCGGTGCGTATATCGCCAGGGTTTCTTTTGCAATCGGTATTCGTTCGTGGTCATCAGACTTGACCAATTTGTAAAGTCGCTGTGTTCGGTACGCTAGCTTGACCAGCACCACGCGAATATCTTCAACCATCGACAACACCATTCGTCGAAGCAACTCTGCCTGATCATTGGTGCCCAGACCATCTGCATCTTCAGCATCGTTAATTGAGAGCTCGTTTAACCAACGTACTTGCTGCGTCAGATCGGCAATCTCAGCACCAAATTTATCAAGCACAAGGTCTGGCGCATATGCGCGGCTCATGACATCGGTGCCCAGGATAGTCGACACTAGCGTCGGCACATCGGCACGCATGCTTCTTAACTGGCAAGCTACATGTAGAGCATCAGGGTATATGGTGGGTTCGTTGCGGTGTGTCCAATACGCCTCAATAGCCTGCCGGACCAATAATGTTTCTTTTTGTGTGCATCCCTCGCACAGATGCTCCGTCGTTGACTCGACCGACTCGAACAGCTTGTCTTCTGCGCTGAAAGTGTGTTTCACAACGTTCCTTGTACTTGGTCAATGCACGGAAGGGTGATGGGGCGACAGTAATAAACTGAGACCGACGGACAAAGGCTTCAGGCCGTATTTCTTAATGCTACCACTGGAGGTGTGACCAGCACACGCCGTGTGGCTAAAAAACCGGCAACACTGATACCAATGGCACCACCCAAAACACCGATTATCCATAACCACACATTAATTTCAAAGGGTAACTCAAACACAAATCGACTTAAAGCCCAGGCAACAACGGTTGCAAACGCTGCTGCCAAAAATCCGGCAATCGCCCCAAGAATGGCAAATTCAGCAATAACAGCGTGTTTGATTTGTTCGTGAGACGCACCGAGTGCGCGTAACAGCGCCGATTCTCTTATACGTTCCCCCTGACTGCTTTGTACTGCTGCGAGCAAAACACATATGCCTGCCAGGACAGTGAACAAAAATACATATTCAACCGCCAATGATGCACGATCCATAAGAGTTTTTACTCGCGTCAATATTGCACCAATATCGAGCGCTGCAATACCGGGAAACTCTCGCGCCCAGCCACTGGTGGTTTTGGAGAAATCTGTGTCGATCTTGAAACTGGTAACAAACGTTGACGGCATATCAACAAGTGTTGCAGGTGAAGCCATAATAAAGAAGTTAACCTGAAACGATTCCCAATCCACTTTTCTCAGATTCTTCACTGGTGCTGTTACATCAACCCCGGCAATTTTAAAGGTAAGTGTGTCGCCTACTTTAAAACCACGAAATTCAGCCCATTCCTCTTCAATAGACCACGCGGGCTCAGCTGTACCATCGGTAGCCCACCACTCACCATCCACCACTTCACCTGCTAGCGGTTCCGCATCTGAATAGGTCAGGTTGTATTCGCGGCGAGCCCGTCGTTGTTGGCGCTGATCTCCATCATCACTGGCTGTGGCTACCCCATTGTGAGATGCCAGTCGAGCTCTTATCATTGGAAAAATTCCGGCAACATCGACGTTTTGCGAGCTAAGACGATCACGAAGTCCATCAACCTGATCAGGTTGTATGTTAACTACAAATACATTCGGTGCGTCGTCAGGTATGTCGCGCTCCCATGCCTCGAGCACATCGACACGCACTATAGCGATAAGTAACAAGGCCATAATGCCCATGGCAAACGCGGCAAGCTGCACCACACTACTTCCCGCACGTCGTTGCAAGCCAGCAACGCTTAATCGAAAACGCGCGCCTGCGATTGAGCGCACCATCTTGATTATGTATCGTCCAAACAGTGCAAAAACGCCAAGCATTGCAACAACCCCTGCAACCACTATGGCACTGAGCAGCCAATCGCGCGATTGGAGAAGAACGACGATATAAGTGGCGATCAAACCAATACCTGTTGTCACGAGCACACTGGTATCAAGGCCTGAGTAATCCCTTTGCAATACTCGCATTACTTCAACACGACCGGCGCGAAGCACCGGCATCAATCCAAATCCGGCTACCGCAACAAACGCGGTAAGCGAACCGATTATCGGGGCCCATAGCCCGGCGGCAGGCAAGGCCATGCTGAACCAGGTTTGCAGCAGTTGTGCGAGCAGTAATTGCGCAAACCAGCCAATGACAATACCAAAAATTGATGCCAGAACCGTTATCATGGCTAAACGCAAAGCAAGCCAGGTAACAACCTCGGCACGACTTGCGCCCATGGTTCGAAGTACAGCACTGGCATCAGCCTGGTGCAAAGAGAATTGACGTACGGCCAAAGCGATCGCCGCGCCTGCAAGTAATACTGTAACCACCGATGCCAGGCCCAGGAAGCGTTGTGCTCTATCTAATGCACGCCGTAGCTGTGGACTGCCATCACGCACACTTTGAACTCTGACCTCGTTGGCCATATTCTCTTCGAGCCAGTCCTGCATGTCACTGGTTTGGGAAACCTCGCCTGCCATAAGCAAAGTAAATCGTGCACGACTTCCAGGACCCAGCAGCTCTGAGGCTTCCAGGTCATCCATGTTCATCATCACACGCGGTGCAATCTCGAAAACGTTTTCACCACGATCAGGTTCGAACTGTATAAGCCGTTCGACCCGAAAATCCATAGCGCCCAGCGTCAGGGTGTCGCCTTGACCAACAGCGAGAATATTCATTAGCTGATTGTCTATCCAGACAGTACCTGCTTCAGGAAAGCCCAGAGGTGAAGGTGTTTCCGGTACATCCAGTGTGGTGAGCTTCAAGGCTCCACGAAGCGGATAACCAGAAGTAACTGCTTTCACGGCAACCAGTTGCGACTCATCATCTTTGTTGATGATCACACTCGGGAACCGGGTGTGCCTGGCAGTATCAAGTCCAAACTCTTCAGCTTTGGTTTCAATATCATCCGGTAGCGCCAGTCCCGAGGTCGCGAGCAAATCGGCGGCCAGTACATCAGCTGCCTGACGTTCCATGGCTCGGCCAATGCGATCAGTAAAAAATCCGACAGCGGTAACCGAGGCCACGGCCACAATTAAAGCCAGCGCAAGCACCCGCAACTCACCTGCTTTTAGATCACGTTTGAACGCGCGAGCAGCAAATCGGAGTTGATGTGAAATAGTCATAGCGTCGTCAACTTTCCATCACCCATACGAAGTCGACGATCACAGCGCAAAGCCAACGTATCGTCATGCGTCACCAATACCAGTGCTGATCCGAATTGTTCGCGCAATGAGAACATCAGGTCGGTGATTTTATGACCTGTAGCAGAATCCAAATTGCCAGTGGGCTCATCGGCGAATAACAATGCAGGATTTGCAACGAACGCACGAGCGATAGCCACACGTTGTTGTTCACCACCGGATAACTGCAGTGGTTGATGTGTTGCCCGATCAGCCAACCCGACTTGTTCAAGCATGTGCATAGCCTGATCGTTGGCATCGGTTGCATTAGCCAGCTCCAGCGGCAACATGACATTCTCAAGCGCTGTTAATCCTGGCAGCAACTGAAAAGACTGAAACACAAACCCAACTTGTCCGGCCCGCAGTCGCGCACGCGCATCCTCGTCGAGCATCGTAAGGCTTTCACCCAACATGTGGACTGTTCCGCTGGTTGGTGCATCCAGTCCGGCCAGGATGCCAAGCAAGGTTGACTTCCCCGAACCCGATGGTCCGACTATGGCCACTGCCTCTCCGGCTGGCACCTCGATATCCAGCGCATGCAGTATGGTCAGCACACCGCTGGGGCCTGTGATCGATTTCTCGATCTGATTTCCAGCCAAAACAGCATCAATCGGGGAGTTTTGTGTTGATTGCGTCGAGATAGTCATACTGAAAGTTGGGTTTTTATGGTTTTATCATTACTATGCAGGTTGATGTTTGTACGTGCTAACTGCAATATTAGATAAGTCGAACTCTGCGTTCATCCCTGAGTCTAACTCTGAGTCTATTAGCACCAATCAGTTCTATTACTACCAATAGGTTAAAATAGGGACAAATTCGCATCTCACAAGTCATGCAACGCTTACTCTCATTATTGCTCATCTTTCTATCTTGCTGGCTATCCTTTGCTGGAACCGCCTACTCAGCCAACGTTCTGGTGGTCGGCGATAGCATTAGTGCCGCCTATGGTCTGGATGAATCGGAAGGCTGGGTAGCTCTTGCCCAGCAAGCGCTCGAACCTACGCACCCCGAAATAAATATGGTTAATGCCAGCATTTCCGGAGACACTACCGAAGGTGCGTTACGTCGCCTGCCTGCAGCATTGGACCGATTCAAACCGGACATTCTGATTATAGAACTTGGCGGCAATGATGGCTTACGGGGTTATCCACTCAAAAAGATTCGCGAAAATCTGGAAAACCTGGCTAATCTTGGTCGTGACGCAAGCGCGCAAGTGCTTTTATTGGGTATGCGTATACCGTCTAACTATGGACCTGTGTACACTGAAAAGTTCGCTCAAACTTTTGTTGATGCAGCAACTGCGAGTGAATCCGAATTGGTTCCGTTCTTTCTGGAGCCCATTGCATTTGACAAGACCTTCTTTCAAGCAGACGGCATCCATCCCACAGCAAAAGCACAGCCATTGCTGCTGGAAATTGTTTTGGAAAAATTGAAACCCATGCTCGATGCCAGTGCTACTGCACAATAAGCAGTGGCTTTGCATTGCTAAAAACCTCTTAGGACCCATTTCCACGTCGTTGCAGCAACAGACCATCAATGATCTCAACAGCAGACCTACATCAGGAATAAGACCATGCCCACACGTCAAAAAATCGAATTTCCAGGTTCTAGTGGCACATCACTAGCAGGATTACTCGAAACTCCGGATGCTCCTCCGCTGGCCACAGCCCTTATTGCACATTGCTTTACCTGCGGAAAAGACATCGCCGCTGCCAGTCGCATCGCACGATCGTTGGTTAAAAGCGGCTATGCCGTAATGCGATTCGACTTTACCGGGCTGGGAAATAGTGACGGTGATTTTGCCAACACCAATTTTTCATCTAACGTTCAAGACCTGATAGCCGCAGCAGATTATTTGCGTGATCAGAATATGCCACCATCCATTCTTATTGGTCACAGCCTTGGAGGCACAGCAGTGTTAAATGCCGCAGAGTCTATTCCTGAATCACTCGGTGTAGTAACCATTGGTTCACCTGCGGATGCACAACACGTATCTCATCAATTCGCGTGTGACATTGACACCATCAATGATCAGGGTGAGGCAAATGTGAAATTAGCTGGCCGCGACTTCACAATAAAAAAACAATTCCTCGACGACATAAACAAAACATCGGTTGAAGGTATCGCTAAAATGAAGAAGGCCTTGTTGGTTTTACACTCACCGGTTGACGAAACAGTATCGGTCAAAGAAGCCGAACGTATCTACAAAGCAGCGCATCACCCCAAGAGCTTCGTCAGTCTTGATAATGCCAACCACCTGCTGACTCGCGCACAAGATGCAGAGTATGTAGCTAACTTGATCTCGTCGTGGTCTTCGCGATTTTTACCGTCCGACGATGAGTCGCGACCAACGGTTGCCAAGGGTGAAATTAGTGTAAGCGAACGTGATCACAAATTCACGTTAGATGTATTTAGCGACTCACATCACTGGCGCGCTGATGAACCAACAAAGTCTGGAGGTAACAATACCGGACCTGACCCTTACGAGCATTTGCTTGCAGCGGTTGGCAGCTGCTCAGCAATGACGGTACGCATGTATGCCGCACGTAAGGAATGGCCGCTGGAAGATGTTCACATTACGCTACGCCACAGTCGCGAACACTTAACCGATTGCGAGACCTGCGATGAAACGCCAACAAAACTGGATGTCATTGAGCGCGATATTACTTTTGCTGGTGATCTAAGCGATGATCAAAGAGCACGCTTGTTGGAAATCGCAGACAAGTGTCCGGTACATAAAACCTTGACCGGTGAGATAGAGATTCGTACCAATGAAAAACCTGTAGCCAATACAGTTTAGCGATGTAAACCGATAATTAAGTCGCTAGTTTTTTTCGGATTCTTGTAAGATCGGTGGGGCCTGGATGCAACCTTCCCCCTTGCATTGAACCAACTCAACTACAATTTCGACAGTACCAATACTGGTTGACACTACATACATACCGTCTTTAACTGCTAACAGCTCACCAGACAATGCTGTAGCACCATCCAGCGATATCAATTTGATGAAATTAGCCTGAGAGCGCGGTGCACGCTGTAATGTGCATGCCTCACCAACACATTGAACACCATCGTCTGGAACAGCAATAATGCCAACAGAGGTTTTCAGATAGTACTTACCATCGGTATAGTCGATTAACTCCCCGACAACGCCTGGACCATCATCAAAAGTAAGCTCAATCTGTCTCGGTGATTGCGCTTGTGCACTCGCCGATCCACAGCAAATAGCACACGTCATAAGGAGTCTTTTCACCGTTGCGTTATAAACTCCTATCAAAAGTTGGCCTCATCACTACGTTAAAAAACATGTTAATAAAACACGCTAAAAAAGCACTACTTTAAACTCGCTCTATGTTCAACTAAGTGACTACGAACAATGTTGAACCACTCACCAGAATTTTTAAGTTTATCAAGACCGTTGTCTACGACTTGCAACATACTTTGCGCTTGTGGGTGACTCTTGGCTGTTACAACATGAACGGTTGACACGTGATTAAGTGGTTCATGCACCTTGATAAGCGACTCGACGTCAAGTTCCTTTGCAAGCCCCTGCACGACATCAGTCGATAAGGCTGCATAGTCGGCTTTTCCGTCTATTACCGCTGCGACACAATCAGCCGGTGTTGCCGGTCGGACCATCTCAATGGCTGGCTCTTTAACCCCGGCCACGTCCATATCAGCAGTCGAGTACCCATCGGGCCGACAAATGCTTTTTCCAAACAGGTCAGAGTGCTGATTGAGTGTGGGCATTCCATTTAGGGAGTGATAGCCAATAACTTCTTCGTAGAGCGGTTGCGACCAGTCCAGGCTATTGCACCTAAACTGCGATTCTTCGCTGAGGTCATCAAATGCTTCACAATTTGGTTTGGTATGTCCAACGCTCATATCATAGGCATGATCAACAAGCAGAGGGTTGAGAATAAATTTGAAATCACTAACAAAATGCATCTTGAATGCAGGTTTATCAGTTGATTCCTCCAATGCGCGCCGAACGATTTCGGTCAACATGCCACCAGATTCACTTTTTTCATCAAGAAACGGTGCCCACTGGTGATAAAGCGCAATTCGGAATGGGGAATTGCCAGCATCCCTGTCGATACTTGCAGATGCGATGTTGTTTTGTACAGCTGTTTTTATTACGTCGTTTTCGACACAAGGAATTTCCAAAACAAGTCCAGGACAAATAAATTCAGGGTCCTCGCCGATTGCTTCCAGATTGCTGTCGTAAATTAATTTGTAACTGTCGGGCTCTTGGTAAACTCTACGGGCAATGTTTGTAAGATAATCGCCAGCCTTGACCGTGTACTCAGTTCCACATTCAATGTCTTGGGCATTGGCTACTGAGGCAAAACCAAATCCAAGACCTGATAACACAATCCCAAGCACATACCCATACATATGTTTTAGACGTTCCATCGTAACGCGCTCCTTCGTCGTTATAGCCATGTTTGTTAACAGGATCGTTACTATAATCGGTTTCGGATCATAATAATACGAAGAAATCGAAAGCGCATAAGTTTGATTTTTAGCTCTAGGTACGACCAGACCATGGACTCAAGGAAGTATCAGTTTCCGAGCTGGACATTGTCAGTCAAGGGCTAGTCCAAGCTAACCATACAAACGTTCTTCCAGCGAACGCCCTTTTATAAGGTGACGATAACGCCAGCCGTTTTTCGCTAACATGGAAAGCAAGGCTTGATCTACAGCATGACCCTCGGTTTGATGAATCAGGTAGTCCCCTTGCGCTTGTCTTTGCACGGTAAGCACACCTGCAAGCTTCGAACACTCTCGAACAAACTGATCTTCTGGAACCGATGGCAGCCGAAGCGTTAGGTACGCATCGTCCGATGAGCTATCAATCGGCCCGGACTCCACCAATTTACCCTCGCTTAAATACACCACCGTACTGCATAACTTTTCAAGCTCATCCAGATTATGCGAGCTGATCACAAAGGTTGCGTTTGAAGATTCGTTGCGAATAAGATCACGTATGATCTTGACGTTTGGTGGGTCGATGCCTGCCGTTGGTTCATCGAGTAAAACTATCTCAGGGTTACCAATCAGTGACTGAGCAATTGATACGCGTTTGCGCATGCCATGGCTTAGCTCTCCCGGCTTTTTAGCGCCAGCATCTGACAGCAACACGGTATTCAGTACCCGATCGACTTCTTTGTTGGCGGCCGTGCCACCAAAACCCTGCAATTTGGCCATTAGTTTTAATTGTTTAGCAACGGAGAACCGTGGATCGAGGTGAGCATCCTGGGGCAATGCTGCCAACTTACCACTCAGACTGTTGCTACCGGCTTTTTGACCAAGAATGGTTGCCGAACCCGCACTGGGGTGAATAAATCCACATAACAAACTGAAAAAAGTGGTTTTACCCGAACCATTAGGCCCAATTAGCGCAATCGGTTCACCTGACTCTAAAGTTAAATTAACTGAATCGAGCGCCTGAACACTGCCATAGTTTTTACTCAGGTCGTTTGTGGTAACAATACTCACAGATCGCACCTTCTGAAAGCGAACCAGCCCAAGCCAAGCAATACAATGGTTTGTACTAACGGAATGGGTGCCAATACAAGCGTATCCCAACTGCCCATACGCACCAACTGGCTCAACTGTGAACCCGGTAATACCCAGTCCAGAACGGGTATTGGGCCAAATTTATTTTGAACATAACCAATAACAAACCACAACACTATCCAGGCAACGATAGCCAACATAATGGCTTGCCATGCCGTTTTTGCCAATACCGACACCAACGCCATAAGAGCAACATACGACAGCAACACCAAAGCCAGGTTTACAACCACAATCGGTACTTCACTTAAAGCCACTGGTAAATTCTCTGGCGATTTAAGTGCAACCAACCCGAGCACCGTCGCTACAGTGACTAGAATGACAAACAGTTGAATCAGATATTGACCAATAAAACGACCGATAAAGAGTGTGGTACGACTAGTTCGAAGCACCAGAAAACGCATGGTGCCGCGCGCCCTGTCCGATGCTATCTGATCAGCAGCAGAGATCATCGTGAAAAACGGCAAAAGGTATAAGGAGAAAATCCAGTAAAGCGCAATCTCAGCCGATTGCCATTTGATAAATGCTGTTTGATCAAATGAACCAAACACAATTTGTGCTAAAAAGTTGAAATCAGCAGATGAGACATACGAGGCCGCTGGGGCAATTGCGTAAGTCAGGAATACCAGCCAGATAAGCGCGAATGTGATGATCGCTCCCCAACCGCGCCGCGATAGAAACAACCGTGCCCATTCATTTAATGCAATGTTAACTACTGACATTGGCGTCATTTAGCTCCATGATCATTTGGCGATTCGATTGTACCCACGTAGCCACCCAGTCAGGAAGCTCGGGCACACTTTGATTTATATCAAGGAACGCCAATAGCTCTGCCGGTGTTACGTTGCCACCATTCTTCACAAGAAAGCGCGCATCTACAACTGCTTTGGCCACCAGTTTGTCTTTGGAAATAAACAGTTGTTCCAGATATATTGATCGTTCGTCCCAACCAATCACGCTGGTGCGAATGGTGAATTTCTCGAACAATTTTAACGAACGTTTGAAACGAATAGTTTCGGCGGCCAGTACTGGATACCAGCCTTTTTTCCGTATCGCATGATATGCATCACTACGTAATAAAAGATCAACGCGACCCAAGTCCATAAGCGTCAGGTACACGCCATTGTTTACATGTAATAGCGCGTCAAGATTATTTGGCAGCACCCTGAAATGAGTATCAACCGGGCCCATCATGGTACAACGCGATCGACGCGATTGCGTCAGGATGAGCCATATCAGCCGGAAATAATACTTCATGCTTGGCAGGAATCAATTTTCGAATTCGTAAGTGTACGCAAGTTTAGTTTGTTCTGCATTGCGGCAAGGGATAATACTGAATCGTCCCCGGTAGAAAAACGACAACCCAAAAATCATGTATTTTTAACTTGCAAGGCTGGTACCTTCTACGAACGTAAGAACATAACATCAGCTCTCTATATCGCCAGCAGATGCTTTCACCACCGCTTGACGCAGCCATCGATGGTTAGGTGATGCATCGAGCCGACGTGGCCAGAATATATCCAGTGTGAAGCCCTCAACGCTAACCGGTGTTGTAAAAGTAACAAGGTTGCGCCGCATGGTTTCCACCAGGCGAGCCGGCAAAACCGCAATAAGATTGGTTTGTTCCAACAGTGCACCAGCTACGGCAAATCCGGGTACGACAAGACTGATGTTGCGTTCACGGTCAATCGCTTTTAACGCCTTATCGGTTGGTCCACTTGCATCTCCATGATATGGCGCGACCAACAGATGGGCAGCTTTACAAAATGCATCGAGTGATACCTTGCGACGTTTAAGCAATGGATGCCCAGTGCGAGCAACACCCACATAGTTCTCGCTGAACAAGCGCTGTTTGCACAACCCTTGCGGTGCAAATTGCGGAACAGTGAGTACCATGTCAATCAGATTATCGTGTAAGTCACCTGCGAGTGAACTTGCGTCAACCGGTCGAATTGTCAACGCAAGACCCGGTGATTCAGATCGGATATGTGCAAGTAACCGAGGCAAAATTAAAGCCTGTGCATAGTCGGAAGCGGCAATAACGGCTGTGCCCTTGTAGCCGGCCGGTTTAAAACTTTGTGGTGTAACTACTTGTTCAAGTTGTGACAAGGCTGAACGAACAGTGACGGCAAGCGAATCGGCTCTTGGCGTCGGTACCACGCCACCAGGTGATCGAATAAACAATGGGTCGTCGAACAACACCCGCAGGCGAGACAACTGACCGCTCAGCCCTTGTTGGCTTAAGCCCAGTTTTTCTGCTGCGCGAGTGACATTACGAGTCTCGACAAGCGCATCAAAAGCGAGCAGCAGACGTATGTCCAGCCGAGCAATATCGCGTTTCATTGTGATGATCACAATTAATATCTGTTTCCAAGATACCACCTATGTGGGTTATTGTCAGTCGCACAACAGAAATCCTGGCGACTCTGTTGAATCACTAGTTCAAATGGAGGAAACATGGAAATTCTAGCTGATCCAATCACTGTCAACTGCCGCAAGGTGTTGGCCGGATTGCAGATGTTGAACGTTGACTACACATTAAATAAGGTGGATTATTTTAAGGGCGAACAAAAAAGTCCGGAATACCTTGCGATAAATCCAAACGCTGCCATACCGGCCATGCGCGATGATGGACTGTTGCTTTGGGAATCCAACGCTATACTCCAGTACGCGGCAGACAAACAGAAAGACTCTACCGCTTACCCGACAGACTTAAAAAGCAGAGCAGATGTTAATCGATGGCTGCTTTGGGAAGCCAGCGCCTGGTTCCCAAGTTGTTATCTGTATTTGGTTGAAAACTGCGTTAAGCCGCTGCTTGGTGACAAGACCGATGCCGCTGCAATCGAAGCGGAGTCTGAGAATTTTCATAAATTGGCGGGTATTCTTGACAGTCGTCTGGCGACAAATCAGTTCATTTGCGGCGCTAACCCAACCATAGCCGATGTGGCTGTTGCGGCGCCAATGCACTTACACACCTGGCAAAAACTGCCACTGGAGCAGCACAAGCACATCAAACGCTGGATAACACAAGACATCGAAACACAATCCTGGTGGAAATCAACACACGTAGGCGAAGGCTTCGCATTGGCTGAAGCCAGCTAGAATTTACAGGAAACAAACATGTCCTCAGTAAAAGCGGAGATGAACTACTCCGCCGATAACGGTCGACCGATTGACTACTATTTTTATGAACCGGACCCTGCACTGGAGTTAAATCCGCCTGGCACCGATGCACAAATCGTGGACATCCATGATGCATGGGGTAATGTTGATAAATTTTCCGTCGATCAGGAAGGGTTCGAGCTTAATCCGATCAGTGATGAGTTCAACAACTACGACGATGATCTTGCAATAAAAGATCTGTTTTACCCCATCATTGTCGACTTTGTTAAACAGCACACCGGGGCAAAACGTGTAGAAGTATTTGACCATACTATTCGCCGACGATTGCCAGCCGATCTGAAACAACAAACCGAAGTGCAAAGACCAGCTGTGTTACTGGTGCACAGCGACTACACACCAAAGTCAGGTCCTCAGCGCGTGCACGATGTTCTCCCGAAAGAATCCAACGACCTTCTGGAAGGTCGAGTAGCGTTTTTCAATGTGTGGAAACCGCTGTTTGGCGTTGTTGAAGAGCTGCCGCTGGCTTGCGTTGATGCCCAAAGCCAAAGCGATGAAGATCTGTTGGTCATGGAGCTCAAATATCGCGAACGTACCGGTGAGATTTTCGTGTTGCGCCACTCTGATCAACACAAATGGTGGTACTTCCCTGGTATGACACCAGAGCAAGCATTATTGCTTAAGACTTACGATAGCGAAAAAGATGGTCGTGCGAGATTCGCAGGGCACTCAGCCTTCGAGCATCCTGATACACCGAAAAATGCGCTTAAACGTCAGAGTATTGAGGTTCGAACCATGGCGTTTTTCTGATTGGCCTATTCTGCCGCATTATTATTACTATGAATTACTAAAAACTTTCCACCCATGGGCGAATTGCCGTTTCGCTAGACCAGGTCGACGGGTGTTGATTAATTACCGACAGATAGTTCTCGGCTACCGCCGAAGGCTCGAGATAGGCATTGGGCTTTTCGGCGGACTGAATGCGTCCCCTTGCTTGATTAGCTACCACACCGTCAATATTGATCCAGCACACATGGATACCTTGCGGGTGCAACTCACGGGACATCGACTGAGCCAATCCTCTTTGTGCAAATTTCCCCATAGCGAATGGCGCTGATTTAGGAAAACCTTTTACACCAGCAGACGCGCCAGTCAACAAAATGGTACCGCGACATCCGTCCACAGGATCGAGCTTTAGCATGTGCTTTGCGGCTTGTTGGGCAACTAGAAAGCTGCCAAAGGCGGTCACGGCAATGGCATCCGCAACGTCCTTTGGGTCAAGATCAACCAGAGAACCCACCACCCTTGCCGATGGGTTACAAACAACGACTCGGACAGGATTAACCAGTTCAGCAAAAACACGGTTGACGTCGTCCGGCTGTGCGGCATCACAAACATGTGTGCTTGCATCCAATGTGTTCGCCCATGTTGAAAGCTTTTCAACGTTGCGCGCAGCGAGCGCTAATTGGTAGTTGTTTGCGTGAAGCAATTCTGCGAGCGAATGTGATAGTCCGTCCCCAACGCCAACAATTAGTGCAGTTCGATTTGTCATTGTATTCTCCAAGGTTGCAGAATCCTCGTTAACATTCTACTTGTTCTCTATCACCTCAATCAACTGCGCGACCGCACCGTCGATTTGAATGATGGTGCTTATGCGGAATCAAATGCTGGGTTCGTGAGCGTATGCAAGTTTTTGTTGGTCTGCGCGGGCAGCCAGGACTGTAACCGAGCTACCATCTCCGCACCATACCGCCTGCCCGTTTCGTAGTCATGAACAATAGCTTCAGAGCTACTGCCAAAAGCATGACTTTGCAAAGGCGTTTGTGGTGCAATGCTTAATATATTAACGCCGACCGGTGGCCGCTGTATGATTTCAATAGCGCGGGCGTACGCTTGCTCATGCGTGTTTAACATCTGCAGTAACGAGGCAGGCAACACTCTTCGCAACGGCAATGCATCGATTCGTTGACGCCAACTCGATTGTGCCGTGTCGTCACTGACTGTTCGTATGACCACTATATATTTGGCACCCAATTCAATGGCTTTAAGAATCGGCAACGGGTCGGCAACACCACCATCAACTAGTTGTTGTCCAGCAACGTTAACCGTAGCTTTGTAGAGAAACGGCACGGCACTCGATGCCTTAAGGTAGGTAATTACCGATTGCCTGTCAGGTTGCAGGTACATAGGCTGCATTGTTTGGCGATTCGTTGCAACAAAAAACAATTGACGGTATTTTTGAACATTGGAAATTCGCTGATATGGCAGGCGGTACTCAGGATCGAATACAGTAGATTCAAAATACCGATCAAGATCGATAACGCCGCGCTCACCTAACCAGCGATACGGCACGAAGAAACCCGGTGCCGCAGTGAGTTCTGCAATAGCGCGTTTGGCGTAACCTTTTTCTCCAATGAAATAGCTCAACAAATTTTGTGCACCAGCTGATACACCAAGCCCGATTTGAAATGGGTTTAATTGATTGTCTAAAAACGCATCAAGTACCCCAGCTGTGAAAATACCACGTTGCCCTCCACCCTCTGCTACCACAGCCACACCCACTCTAAGCGACTTAGCTAAATAGGTATCCGATTTGGTAGTTTGTTGATCATGCATAGACATGAGTCCGGTGACGTAAAGCCAGCAGCTTAGTTGGTGGCAACGCTAGGATACAAGTACAATATAATAGGGTAATGGCAAAAATCACGACCAGTTCAAATCCTTCACAAATGCAGTGATTCCTGTTACTTGTCACAGGTAAAAATGTGCACCGGTCAACAAAGTTATTCAGCTTGCTTGTTTAGCATGTTTGCAAGGAGAACCGGATGAAATATCAGCAATTTATAACGTTAACAGTAACTATAGCTGTGCTTGGTACACTCAGTGTTCAAGCACAAGCACACAGCTGTGGCGAATTATCACCGCTAATGACTACCTTGGGTAAGCAATACACAGAGCTTACTTATTCATCAGAAGCATCGGACAATAGCGCTAACCTGGACACTGCTGACTTGATTGACCTGATAGAACAATCAAAGCTGCACTCCGGTCATGGTGTTCGGGTTGAATGTTTTGGCAAAAACGGACGCTGGCAAGAAGACTCCACCACCTTTACTCTTACCGATATCCAGCATCGAGAAAACAATAAAGGTAGCCTGATGCTTAGCGCATTTGAAGAGTCCGGAAAAGACTTGAAACGCGAAGTCATCGAATTGCCACAAGCGCAAAACTGGCAACTAAATTCAAAAAATGAATACAGTACTTCATACCTGTTTCGACTTCAGAATTTTTCAACCGGCGGTAGTCGTGCTGCCGAGATAGCATTGACTATTCAGAATAGTGATACGGCGGTCGTCGTCACAGAAGTACTGTACATAAACGGCCTGAAAGCAGATTGGGTTACCTGGGAATTGGATAGATGATCAGGTTTCTTTTGAAGTAGCTTATTGAAGGACGGAGGAATTATACTTAAATCCCTCCGTTTCAATTTTCTGGCTACTCGGCAGTAGTCGCGCCAGTGGCCAAGCCACTGAGAGCTTGGGTTACTGTGTCAATTACTGTTTGCTGATCGGTAATTCCATGTCTTGCAGCAAGATACGCTGGATCGTTGTAGGCTACCGATACCTGACCATCTTCATCTTCATAAACCAGCATTTTCTGCGGTAAGTCGATTCCGATTGATTGCCCTGATTGCATCAGAGGTGTGCCCAGATTCGGGTTACCGAAGATAATTAAACGCGTAGGTAGCAGGGTTTGATCGACACTGGCAGCATTGGCGCTATGATCAAGTTCAGCCACAATTATAAGCGGTTCTGCCGCATCGATTGCGCCGCGTAAATTACTGTATGTAGTGTCCATATCATTTTCGCTCGGTATCACAATAATACCTTCACCGCTAGCCGGTGCTGACACTTCAGCCGGAGTAAACTCTTGCCCGGCAGCGGCAGCCGCCAATGTTGCCAGCGCACCGTCAATTGTATCGAGAGTGGTTTGCGCTTCACCAAGATCATGCCTGCCACTCAAGTAGGCCGCCGAATTGTAAGCTATATTTGACTGACCATTTTCGTCCGTCCAAGCAAACATTTTCTGCGGCAAATCCAAACCAGCCAATTGATTGATTTGCATAAGCGGTGTGCCGAGCCGCGGATTGCCGAACAGCGTAACGCGGGTGGGTCGCAATTCTAGTTCGACATTAGACGCATTCGCCTGATGGTCTATTTGAGCAACAATGGAAATTGCGTCGTTCGCATTAAGACTGGTTTCAAGTGTAGCCATAGTCTCAGCAACACTTCCTAATGTAGCACCCATCTGAATTCCCCTCAGCAATGTGTTATCGGCAGAATCATCGATTTCATTACTATCATCACAAGCTCCTAGCAAAGTTATTGCCATTAGTATGATTATATTCTTCATTATACATCCATTCTCCTTTGCTTCGATTCTCCAGTATAACGAACCGCGTTAAAAATGCTAGGCAGAAAAACAAAACACTAGAGATTTAGTAACGATTGAAAGTCTTTAACCAAAAACTCGCCTGAAGTAG